>CAMOQF010000005.1 GCA_946622645.1 uncultured Blautia sp. | reverse complement strand
CACAGGAGAAGGACTCCCTGCCAGCGGGAGAGCTTTTCTTTCAGCAGAGCCGGGATGCACAGGATGCCCATCACGCAGAGCATGACCGGGATATCCACCACCAGGGAGGAGTTGATCCCGTTGATGGTCCTTTCCGCGGGGATCCCAAAGGGAGCGATGGTGACGGCAAGTCCGGACACCAGCACCAGATTGAACAGATTGGCGCCGATGATGTTGCCGAGCGAAAGCGCGCCGTGACCCTTGCTGAGGGCTGTGATCGCGGTGACCAGCTCGGGGAGAGATGTCCCCAGGGCGACCATGGTCAGCCCGATCACGGAGTCCGGAACGCCGAGAGCCTGGGCGATCAGGGTGCCGTTGTCGACCAGGAGATTCGCTCCGACCGCGATGGCCGCTGCGCCGATGACGAGCATCCCGATCATGACAGGCATGCTCTTTTCTTTTGTTTCACCCTGTTCGGCGGGTGCAGGCGGTTCGGGATTGTTTTTCATCTGCAGGAGCAGAACGACCATGTAGACGACAAAACAGATGATCAGGACGATGCCCTGCCATCTGGTGAACTGTCCGGTCGTATATGCGATCGCAGAGTAGAAAACGGCTGCCGCAAAGAAGAATCCTGCCGGAAGCAGCAGACTTTTTCTTTTTACGAGGGACGGTTTGACCGCTACGGTAACAGCGGCGATCAGGCTTGTGTTGCAGATGATGGAGCCGATGGCGTTTCCGTAGGAGATGCCGCCGCTGCCTTTCAGGGCTGCCTGGCACGAGACCATGACTTCCGGCAGGGTCGTTCCGATGGAGACGACCGTGGCGCCGATCAGGAGTTCAGGCAGATGGAAGTGTTCGGCGATGCCTGTGGCGCCGTCCACGAACCAGTCGCCGCCTTTGATCAACAAACCTAAACCCAGGATAAACAATAAAACAGGAACCAGCATGGCAACCTCCTGACTGATGTCATTTCTCAAAGCTGATATAGTGATCCTTCAACGCACTAGCTTACACCCAAATACAAAAGAATTCAAGTCTTTCTCTATTTTGAAAAATATGGCTTGACATATATACCTTATGTTATATAATATCATTTATATAACACTAATTATACAACTGGAAGGAAGTGATCAGATTATGCCGCCGAAGGTGAAAGTAACAAAAGAGATGGTCACGCAAGCATCATTTGAGGTGATCAGAACAAAAGGACATGAGAATCTGAGCGCCAGGACGATCGCGGAGTATCTTGGATGCTCCACACAGCCCGTGCTGTACAGCTTTAAAACGGTAGATGAGATCAGGGAAGCGGCTTATGACATCGCGGACAGATATCATACAGATTTCATCATGCCGAAGGAGACGGATGAAAACCCGATGCTGGCTCTGGGACTCAACTATGTCAGATTCGGCCAGGAAGAAAAGAACCTGTTCCGTTTTCTGTTCCAGACGGATAAATTTGGCGGAAAAGATGTGACGGTCCTCATGTCAGATCCGGGCCTGTCCGGGATCATGGAGATCATGGCGGCCGGGATCGGGACAGACGTTGAACAGGCAAGAGAGATGTTTCTGACGTTCTTCTGTGTGGCTCATGGCATGGCAAGCCTGCTTGCCAACAACTCCATGGAATATGACGAAGGACAGTGCCGGAAGATGCTGGAAAACGTCTTTTTCGGAATGGCCGCTGCAAATTCATAAGAAGTTCTCCACCAGGCGAATTCCTTATGACGAATCACAGAAAAGGAGAATGATATGCGTAAACTGTATGAAGAGAAAGAAGTAATGTTCGCAGTGCTTTGGATCGTCCTGTATTGCGTGATTTTAGAAACGATCAGAAGCAGTTTCGGGGATGAGAGCATATACATGCTCGTGGCATTGATCGTTTTTACGGCAGGCATTACCGCGTTTGTAAAACGGAATCATCTGGAAGAAAAGTACGGCCTTTCCGGATGGCCGAAGGAAATGAAGAAATATCTGTATTTTATTCCGATGTGGGTCCTGGCCACCGGCAACGTATGGGATGGATTTTCTCTTTCATATCAGGGAGCGCCGTTGGTGTGCGCAGTCCTTTCCATGATCCTTGTAGGGTTTGTGGAGGAAATGATCTTCAGGGGATTTCTTTTCAGGGCGATGCTGGGAGAAAATAAACCGGTCGTGGCCATCATCGTCTCCGCCGTGACATTCGGGATCGGTCATATCGTTAATCTCTTTATGGGCCGGGCAAGCTTTGAGACGGTTCTCCAGATCATTTTTGCCGTCAGCTGGGGCTTTATCCTGACGATGGTATGTTATAAAAGCGGAAGCATCATCCCGTGTATTATCGCTCATTCCCTGATCGATGCTCTTTCAGTCCTGGGAGCCGAAAATGAGGTCGTTTCCTACATATATATTGGAGCTGCGGCTGTTACGGCGGTCATCTACTGCACCTGGCTTGCCAGGATAAAAAACGAAAACCGGACTGTCTGAAACTTTTTGTTTCAGGAAACGACAAGAACCGTGTCACGGATGGTACTCTGCTGTCGGGGAGGCGCTTCTCACAAAGAGAAAGCGCTCCTTGCACAGCAGATGCTGTTCTGCTGAAAAATAATCTTGCTCAAATGCCGGGGACGGTATATAATGTTCTGGATTAGATATAACTAACAAGAATGAGCCGGCGCCCGGCTCCGAGTGCTTCTTATTTTTTTGCCCGACGGTTAGTGGAATCTAACAATGATTCTGCCAGCTGAAGGAGGCGGAATGGAGGTTCGCATGAAAGAGAAAAAAGGAAGTTCGATCCCTGCGATCGTGATCCTGATACTTGCCATCCTGGCCATGACAGGCGTCAAAACCTTTGCAGGCCCCTGTGTACACGAGGACGGTGCATTTGGGTCCTGCCACTGGGCCGGACAGGCAGTTTTCGGCCTGGCGATCCTGATCGCGGCAGAGAGCGCGCTTGTATTCTGGAGAAAAAACACCGGATTCCGCAAAGGACTGTATCTGGCGATGGTGCTGACGGCCGAGCTTGGAATCCTGACGCCCGGTACGCTGATCAGCCTGTGTTCCATGGAGTCCATGCGGTGCAGGATGATCATGTTTCCGGCTATGGTGGTTCTTTTTTCACTGATGCTTGTGTCTGCTGCGGCGGGCGTTCTGTTAACGAGGAAAGGCTGAGATGGATATCAGAAAGCTTCCGTTTGTAAATCTGCTTCGAAGACCCGGGCGTACATTCTCGCTGCTCTTGCTCACGGCGTTTCTGGCGCTTTCTGTGTTCGGGGGATCGGTCATCGTGATGTCGATGAAGAGAGGACTGAACAATCTGGAGTCGCGGCTCGGGGCTGACATCATTGTGGTGCCATCCTCCGCTCAGTCCAAGGTCAGCTTCAAGAATATGCTCCTCCAGGGAACGACAGGGGCATTCTATATGAGCGGAGAAAATCTGACCAGGACGCTGGAGGTGGAAGGAGTCGAGAAGGCTGCGCCGCAGCTGTTTCTGTCCTCCCTGAAGGCGGACTGCTGCTCGATCCGGATCCAGATCATCGGGATCGATCCGGAGACAGACTTTATCATTCAGCCATGGATCGAAGAAAGCTGTCAGAGCAGGCTGGGTGATATGGATGTGGTGGCAGGATGTGATGTGGGCGTAAACGCGTCGGACACCCTGAAGATCTATGATGAACCCTGTCATGTCATCGGCAAGCTGGCTGCAACGGGGACCGGCCTGGACAGCGCGGTCTACTGCAGCATGGAAACGATGAACAAGCTTCTGAAAGCGGCGGAAGCAAAGGGGATCACCCATGAGATCACCAGCGAGGATGAAGGGCTGGTTTCCGCAATTTATGTGAAGGTCAAGGAGGGCTGTGACATCGGGAAGGTGAACAGCGCCATCCAGGGACACACGCGCAAAGCCAGCGCTGTGAGGACAAAGAGCATGATCACGGACGTATCCGATTCTCTTTCGGGTGTCTCCAGGACGGTGACATGGCTGATCGCGGTCGTATGGATCCTGTCATTTGTGATCCTGCTGATCGTGTTTTTCATGATCGCGAATGAAAGAAAGAAGGAGTTTGCCCTTCTGAGGCTTCTGGGGACTTCCCGGGCCATCCTGGGATCGGTCGTCCGAAAAGAGGCGGCCGTCTGTTCGCTGGCAGGAGGGCTGACAGGCGTTGCGCTCTCAGCCCTGGGCCTGTTTCCGTTTACCGGACTGATCGAGAAAAGCCTCGGCCTGCCCTATCTGACCCCGGATGTATCCACGATCCTTCTGACAGCGTTGCTGACGGTGGCGGGGACTGTACTGGTCGGATCAATGGCATCGTTCTGGTCCGCCGCGCGGCTGAGCAAAGTGGATCCGGGGCGCGTCCTTCGAGGAAACTGAAAAACTGATGAACCGGGGAAGGCATAAAACCATGAAATTAGAAGCGTCTGCTGTTGAAAAATGGTATCTGAGAGGAAATGGAGAGAGCAATCGGTTTTTTGCGGTCACAAAGACCGACCTGGCACTGGAACCCGGAGAAGTGACTGTTCTGACCGGAAGGAGCGGGAGCGGAAAAACCACATTGATGAATATCATGGCAGGGCTGCTCACACCGGACGGCGGCAGGGTGATGCTGGACGGGCAGGATCTGTACGCCATGAAGGATGACGAGCTGTCCCGGCTCAGGAACCGGTTGTTCGGGATGATCCCGCAGGGCGCGGATGTCCTTCCGGAATTGACCGTAAAGGAGAATATTATCCTTCCGCAGCGGATCTATCGAAGCCGGTCCCGCGGCTCATTTTCCGATGACGATGAAAGAGAAAACGAGGGCCTCTTATCAGAGAGATGTATGAGCCTTCTGGAACAGATGGAGATCAGCCATCTTTGTGATGCCCGGGCGAAAGAGCTTTCGGGCGGGGAGCGCAGGCGGATGTGCATCGCGAGAGCCCTGGCAGGAGATCCGAAGTTTCTGTTTGCGGATGAGCCGACTTCGGACCTGGATGATGACAATACGAGGATCATCTTGTCGATGCTCAGAGAGACGGCAGATTCCAGCTGCGCGGTCATGATCGTTTCACATGACGCTGAAGCGGGAGAATACGCGGATACAGAATGGAGGATGGATGGCGGAACACTGAAAAAGAGATAAAAGCACAGAGCCGGAAGGGCGTGTTTTTGCTTGCGGCCGGACCCGGGAGGCAGTTGCAGGAATGCAGATACTGGTGGTATACTGTAAAAAAAGCTCCCGAGACCGGCAGAACACTTATGCCGGGGCGAAGCGATCGTGCGGGAGAACAAGTGAAGAGGAGAAATGACCGCCATGAGCGAAAGAATCAGCTTTGCCTGCGACTATGAAAAGGGCGCGCATCCGAACATCCTGAAGAGACTGGTAGAAACCAACATGGAAAAGACGGCCGGGTACGGCTTTGATGAAATTTCCGAATCCGCCAGAAACAGGATCCGGAAAGCCTGTGGACGCAAAGACGCCATCGTTGAATTCCTTGTGGGAGGCACACAGACAAATGCGGTCATGATCGATGCGATGCTGAAATCGTATCAGGGCGTGATCGCCGCCGAAACGGGGCATATCAGCACCCATGAGGCGGGAGCGATCGAGGCAGGCGGGCATAAGGTCCTTACATTGCCGCACCGCTATGGAAAGATATCCGCCGATGCCGTGGAGAAGTATCTGGAAGAGTATTATCATGACGTGAATCACGAGCATATGGTCATGCCGGGCATGATCTACTTATCTCATCCCACGGAATACGGAACGCTCTATTCCAGAGATGAGCTTCAGGCTTTCAGAAAGATATGTGATCAGTACGACGTCAGCCTGTATGTGGACGGAGCGAGGCTTGCCTATGCGCTTTCATGTCCGGAAAATGACGTCACATTAAGGGATCTGGCGGAAGTGTGCGATGCTTTCTATATTGGCGGAACCAAATGCGGCGCGATGTTCGGGGAGGCTGTGGTGGTTCCGGATCCGGGGAAAATGCCGCACCTTTTTACCATCATCAAGCAGCATGGCGCACTTCTGGCGAAAGGCAGACTGCTGGGGATCCAGTTTGACGAACTGTTCCGGGATGATCTTTACATGAGGATCGGAGAACCTGCGATCGAAGCCGCTGCAGTCATAAGGACAGCTTTACAGAAAAAAGGGTACCGTCTGTTTTTTGAATCGCCGACGAATCAGATATTCTGCATCATGGAAAATGACGCCCTGAAGAAGCTGGGAGAAAAGGTCGAATATGGATTCTGGGAAAAATATGACGATCAGCATACTGTGATACGGTTTGCAACTGACTGGGGAACAACAGAAGAGGACACGGCTTCATTGATCGCGGTTTTATAAGGAGCGTACACTGCATGTCCGGCCAGGCCATCCACACGGATGGCCTTTTTCTTTGCCGGAGGATCTGCTTTATGCAGGATGCGGGGCGCAGGCGGTCGAACCCCGTCCTCTTCACGGCAGGGAAAGCCGGTTGACCGATTCTGCAAAATAATATATGATAAGGAGAAAAAGAAACCAAGACAGAGGGAGAGTCCCATGGAATACAGAACTGAACATGACTCGATGGGAGAAGTACGGGTCCCGGCCGACAGATTCTGGGGCGCGCAGACACAGAGAAGCCTGGAACATTTCAGGATAGGACTGGGGATCGAGACCATGCCTTCCGAGATCATCGAAGCCTTCGGCTTTCTCAAAAAAGCCGCTGCCCAGGCAAACCATGTTCTCCGCCCGGAGAAAATGACGGCAGAAAAGCTCGCTGTGATCGAAAAAGCCTGCGATCAGGTGACCGCAGGCACCTTGGCGTCCCATTTTCCGCTGGTCGTCTTTCAGACAGGATCCGGAACCCAGTCCAACATGAACGCCAACGAAGTGATCGCCCACGCAGCCAACGGCCTGGCCGGACAGAATCTCTGCCATCCTAACGACGACATCAATATGAGCCAGTCCTCCAACGACACCTTCCCGACAGCGATGCACATTGCCGCCGTCAGGATCCTGGAGGACAGAGTGCTTCCGTCCCTGGAAGAACTGATAAAGGAATTCAGGCTTCTGGAAGAAAAAAACGAAGGGATCGTAAAATCCGGAAGGACGCACCTGCAGGATGCGGTTCCCATCCGTTTTTCCCAGGAGATCAGCGGCTGGCGCTCTTCACTGGAAAGGGACGGCGAACTGATCAGGACCGCGGCTGAACCCCTCCGGGAGCTCGCGCTGGGCGGCACTGCTGTCGGAACCGGCCTCAACGCTCCTGCAGGCTTTGACAGTCTTTCCGCGGAAAAGCTCTCGGCTCTGTGCGGAAAACGGTTTGTTCCTGCCGGGAACAAATTTCATGCTCTGACATCCAAAGATGAGATCGTCTTTGCCCATGGCGCCTTAAAAGCACTGGCGGCAGATCTCATGAAGATCGCAAACGATATCCGCTGGCTCTCTTCGGGCCCCAGAAACGGCCTCGGCGAGATCCGCATTCCGGCAAACGAACCGGGCTCATCCATCATGCCCGGCAAAGTAAACCCCACCCAGTGCGAGCAGGTGACGATGGTCGCCGTCCAGGTGATGGGAAACGACACGGCCGTCTCCATGGCCGCCTCCCAGGGGAATTTTGAACTGAACGTCTTCATGCCTGTGATCGCCTACAACTTCCTGCAGTCCGCCCGCCTGCTTTCCGAATCGATGGAATCCTTCCGGATCCACTGCGTACAGGGCATCACAGCCGATCGTGAAAAAATGCACGATAACCTCCATCGTTCCCTGATGCTGGTGACAGCGCTGAATCCGTACATCGGCTATGAGAATGCGGCAAAAACGGCCCACCTGGCTTTTGAAGAGAACATCTCCCTCAAAGAAGCCTGCCTGAAGCTCGGCTTTTTGAGCGGGGAAGAATTTGACAAAGTCTTCCGCCCGGAAGAAATGGCGTAAAAGATTTAGAACCGGAGTAGCTGTATGTTATTCAACTCATTGGAATTTCTTTGGTTTTTCCCTCTGGTCCTGCTGGTGTACTTTCACCTGCCGGGGAGGATACGGTATCTGTGGCTGCTGGCCGCCAGCTATTATTTCTACATGTGCTGGAACTTCAAGTATGCCATCCTGCTGTTCACCTCCACGCTGGTCACGTATCTTGCCGGCCTGCTCCTGGAAAGACGGAAAAAGAAAGAAAAAGACGGAATCAACTGTACCAGAAGCAAAAAATGGATCGTGGCGCTCAGCTTTCTGATCAATCTGGGGATCCTCTTCATGTTCAAGTATTACGGATTTGCGACGGATCTGATCAGAGAGGGCCTTGCGCGCTTCAACATCGCCCTGCACGTCCCGAAATTTGATTTCCTCCTGCCGGTGGGGATCTCGTTCTACACCTTCCAGGCGCTGGGCTACACTGTCGATGTGTACCGGGACGACATCTATGCCGAAAAGAACTTTTTCAGATACGCGCTGTTCGTATCCTTCTTTCCCCAGCTGGTAGCCGGCCCCATCGAACGTTCCAGGAACCTGCTGAAGCAGCTGGCCGTGCCGCGCAAATTCAATTTTGACAGAGCAAGAGACGGTTTTCTGCTCATGATCTGGGGCTATTTTTTAAAGCTGGTCCTTGCAGACCGGATCGCGGTCTTTGTCGATACGGTCTATGGAAATTACGAGGATTATCCCGGCTGGTTCCTGATCGTCGCGACCATTCTCTTCGCGGTACAGATCTACTGTGACTTTAACGGATATTCGACGATCGCGATCGGAGCCGCAAAGATCCTGGGGATCCGCCTCATGGAAAACTTCAACGCGCCCTACCTGTCGGTCTCTGTCCAGGAATTCTGGAGGAAATGGCACATATCCCTGACGACCTGGTTCCGCGATTATCTGTATTTCCCGATGGGCGGCAGCAGAAGAGGGAGGCTGCGCACAGCCTTCAACAAGATCTTCGTTTTTCTGGTGAGCGGGCTGTGGCACGGAGCCTCCCTGACCTATGTGGTCTGGGGCGGGCTGAACGGGGTCTACCAGGTGCTGGGGGAGATCTTTTCGCCTGTCCGGGACGGTCTGGTCGGGCTTTTCCGGCTGCACCGCGACACTCTGGGACACCGGATCGTCTGTATGGCCGGCACTTTTCTGCTGGTGGATTTTTCCTGGATCTTTTTCAGGGCCGATACCCTGCAGGATGCCATCAACATCATCGTTTCCATCGCCACGGTTCCCAACCGCTGGATCCTGTTCGACGGTTCGCTCTACACCTGCGGGCTGGACGCGCCGGACTTCTGGGTCATGATCGTAGGGATCGTGATCCTGCTGTTTGCGGACATCTGCAAATACCGCCATGTCAAGATCCGGAAAGTGATCGAACGCCAGGACTACTGGTTCCGGTATGTGGTGATCGCGCTTGCGGTGACGGCGGTTCTTCTGTTCGGCAAATACGGGCCTGCTTATGACGCAGCCAATTTTATTTATTTTCAGTTTTAGAATGCCCGGAGATCACATGACCCCGGCATGAAGGTGCAAAGTATGATAGGAAAGAAACTGGGCCGCGTCCTGGGATTCCTGATCACGACGGCCCTGATCCTTGTTCTTGGCCTGTATCTGGGGAATTTCCTGGATCCGCCTTACACTTCAAGATCGTTGGATGCCATCGATGCTTTTCATGATCTGGAGGAGGACTCACAGGACGTGATCGTCTATGGGTCCAGCCATGCATGGAAAGGCTGCGATACCCTTCGGATGAAGAAAAAATATGGTCTGAACGCATATAACTATGCCAACAACTGGCAGCTGTTCAACACGACGCTCCTTTTCCTTCAGGATTCTTTCAGAACCCAGCACCCGAAGGTCGTCCTGATCGAGACGATCAAAGTGGATCAGATGCGCAACGACAACGACCTGAACGGCGAGATCTATTACACCAGGGCGATCAGCGATTTTGAAGGAAAACGGGAATACCTGGCCGAGTGCTTCGGAGACAAGATCGGAAACTATGTTTCCTACTATTTCCCGATCGCCCTTTTCCATGACAACTGGGACCAGATCACGGAGGAAAACTACAAAGAGTCCGACCCGGAAAGCTGGGAAAAAGCACGCGGATATAACGGGAGCGACAGCGCGGAGCCGCAGGAACTGCCGGATCCCTGGAGGGTCAGGCAGAAAAAGCTTCCCAAAGAATCCTTGAAAATACTGGATAAAATGGTCGCTCTGTGCAAAGAAAACGGGACGGAGATCATCTTTTTCACGGTTCCCTGCGTCGCGAAAAACAATTATGCGGATGCGATAGCGGATTATGCCGAAGAGAACGGCTGCGTCTATCTGAATCTGATGACAGCCATGGATGAGATGGGGATGGATCCTTCAACGGACATGCAGGACGGGGACCATCTGAACAACAGCGGAGCCGCAAAGGTGGCGGATTACCTTGGCTCTTACATCAAAGAACATTATGATCTATAAAGAAGACGCCGGTCAGACGCAGATATGACCGGCGTTTTTCATTTTGCTGAATTGATGATGCGAAAAACCAGGGTTTATGTTATACTGAAAGCAGACACACCATGTTGTTTACGGAGGGCTTTATCATGAATAAAACCAAGATCATCTGCACCATAGGACCGTCGAGTGAAAACGAAGAGATCTTAACCAGAATGTGCCAGGAAGGCATGAATGTCGCAAGGCTGAACTTCTCCCACGGGACTCACGATGAACACCAGAAAAAGATCGACCTGATCCGCAGGGTGCGGGACAAACTGAACCTTCCCATCGCCATCATGTTGGATACCAAAGGCCCGGAGTACCGGATCAAAACCTTTGAGAACCACCGTGTCACGCTGCAGGACGGCCAGGAGTTTGTCTTCACCACGGACGACTGCGTGGGAGACGAGAAGCACGTATCCGTCAGCTATCCGGATCTCTGCAGCCAGCTTAATCCCGGCGACAGGATCCTGGTCAACAACGGCCTGGTGGTCTGCGTGGTCACGGAGATCGAAGGGCACAATGTCCACTGCAGCGTGGAAGCGGGCGGCGATCTTTCCGACCGCAAGAGCATGAACTTCCCCAACAAACTCATGAAAGGCGATTTCCTGAGCGAACAGGACAAATCCGACCTGCTGTTCGGCATTCGGAACGGGATCGACTTTGTCGCGGCCTCCTTCGTCTCCACGAAGAAGGACATGGTCGAGCTGCGCACCTTCCTGGACGAGAACGGCGGCAAGGACATCGACGTGATCGCCAAGATCGAAAACCGCGCGGGCGTCGACAATATCGACGCCATCTGTGAAGTGGCAGACGGGATCATGGTCGCAAGAGGCGATCTGGGCGTGGAGATCCCCTTCATGGAGGTCCCTTCCGTCCAGAAATACCTGATCCACAAATGCCGCATGCTTGGAAAGCGCGTCATCACCGCCACTGAGATGCTGGAATCCATGATCCACAATCCGCGGCCCACAAGAGCCGAGGTCTCAGACGTGGCCAATGCAGTGTATGACGGGACCTCGGCCCTGATGCTTTCCGGCGAGACTGCCGCAGGCAAATACCCGGTGGAGGCGGTCCGCACTATGGCGCAGGCTGCTGAATTTACAGAACGGAACATTCCCTACGCCAAACGTTTTCAGACACAGGAGTTCACCATCCACAGCAATCTGGACGCCGTCTCCCACGCCACCTGCGCCATGGCGATCGATGTGCAGGCCAAATGCATCGTGGTCTGCTCCATGACCGGGACTACGGCACGTATGGTGAGCCGTTTCCGCTGTCCGACGCCGATCATCGGAATGACGACTTCCAAAAGGGCGTGGCGCAAACTGAACCTGAGCTGGGGAGTGACCCCGGTGCTGAGCGAAGAGTTCAATTCGGTGGAGGTCATGTTCTACCACGCGCAGAAGGAAGCGATCCGTGTGATGGGGCTTCAGAAAAACGACAACGTCGTCATAACCGGCGGCCTGATCAACGGAAAAACCGGCAATACCAATACCATCAAAGTCGAAACCGTGTAAAGGACAGATCCGGCAATCCGGGAGCGGGAATGAGCTCGGGCTTGCTTTTTGGGGGCTTCTGCTGTACAATACGTTAAAAATGTTATCAATCAAAACTGAAACGAAAGGAAAACGGATCACTCCCATGAATGAAGCATTGACAGAAATATACTGCGGGAAAGGGAAGGGAAAGACAGCCCTCGCCCTCGGGCAGAGCCTCAGGGCTTCCATCCACGGCAAAAGCGTGATCATCATCCAGTTCCTGAAAGGACACGAGCGGAGGGAGCTGGATATTCTGGAGGAGCTGGAAGGACTGGATATCAAGATCTTCCGGTTCGAAAAGATGGAAAACTGCTACGCTGATCTGACCCCGGAGGAAAAGGAAGAAGAAAAGCTGAACCTCGTGAATGCCGTCAATTTTGCCCGCAAGGTCATTGTCACGCAGGAATGCGATTTTCTGGTCCTGGACGAGATCCTGGGACTGATCGAGATCGGGATCATGAGCACGGAGACCCTGATCGAGATGCTGCAGCAGAAGGATCCTTCCATGCATATCATTATGACAGGGTGGTCTTATCCAAAGGAACTGGAGCGCTGTGTGGATACAGTGACGACAGTCACTACGAAAGAGATCAGTAAACAATAACAGGAAATCAGTACAGTCAGGAGGAAATCATGGCTATTTTTACAGGCGCAGGCGTCGCGATCGTTACACCGATGTACCCGGACGGGAAAGTCAATTATGACAAACTGAAGGAGCTTCTGGAGTACCAGATCGAAAACAGTACGGACGCCATCATCATCTGCGGGACCACGGGCGAATCCTCGACCCTGACCCACGGAGAACATCTGAACACCATCAAATTTGCCATCGACCAGGTGGCCGGCCGTATTCCGGTCATCGCAGGCACAGGCTCCAACTGTACCGAGACGGCCATCATGATGTCGCAGGAGGCGGCTCTGTACGGGGCCGACGCGCTGCTCCTGGTCACGCCCTATTACAACAAGGCTACCCAGAAGGGCCTGATCGCGCACTTTACCCAGATCGCCGGGTCCGTCCCGGAGACGCCCATCATTCTGTATAACGTCGCCAGCCGTACCGGATGCAACATCGAGCCGGAGACGGCCGCGTATCTGGTCAAAAACGTAAAGAACATCGTCGGGATCAAGGAAGCCAGCGGCAATCTTTCACAGATCGCAAAGCTCAAAGCCCTTGCAGGAGACGATCTGGAGCTCTACTCCGGAAACGACGACCAGATCCTTCCCATCATGTCCCTTGGCGGGCTGGGCATCATCTCGGTCCTTTCCAATGTGGCGCCGCGTGAGACCCACGAGATCACGGAACGTTTCTTCTCCGGTGATATCAAAGGTGCGGCAGAGCTGCAGCTGAAGGCGATCCCGCTGATCAACGCGCTGTTCTCGGAGGTCAATCCCATTCCGGTGAAAGCCGCGCTGAACATGATGGGCTGGGACGTCGGCCCGCTTCGCATGCCGCTCACAGAGATGGAAGATGCCCACAAAGCCGTTCTCAGACAGGCCATGATCGATTTCGGCATCAGACTCGATTAAAACAGGAGGCAGGATATGACCAGGATCATCATGCACGGATGCAGCGGATACATGGGCAAAGTCATCACACAGCTGTGTGAGAAGGATCCCTCTTTCGAGATCGTCGCGGGGATCGATGTCCGGAAAGACGGGAACCTCCCTTATCCGGTGTTCGAGAGTTTAGAGGAATGCGATATACCCGCCGATGCGCTTGTCGACTTTTCGACGGCGGGCGCTCTGGACGGTCTTTTCACGGAAATCGAAAAAAGAAAGATCCCGGCCGTCATCTGCACGACCGGTCTCTCGGACGCGCAGCAGCAGCGCCTGAACGAAGTGTCCGCGGCCACCCCCGTCTTAAAATCGGCCAATATGTCTCTGGGCGTGAACGTCCTTCTGAAGCTTGTGAAGGATGCGGCCAGAGTCCTTTCTCCGGCCGGCTTTGACATGGAGATCGTCGAAAAGCATCACAGAAGAAAAATGGACGCGCCGAGCGGCACGGCCCTCGCTCTTGCCGACAGCATCAACCAGGCCATGGACTATGAATTCACCTACACCTATGACCGCAGCCGGCGGAGAGAGCCCCGCGACCCCAAAGAGATCGGCATTTCCGCCGTCCGCGGCGGCACGATCGTCGGGGAGCATGACGTGATCTTTGCAGGGGAGGATGAAGTGGTCGAGCTTCATCATACCGCGCTCAGCCGCGCGATCTTCGGAAAAGGCGCGCTGGAAGCAGCCCGTTTCCTCGTCGGGAAAGAGCCCGGTTTTTATTCCATGCAGGACGTCATCGAAAGCACCGCGCTTTGAGGTTGATATGAAATTCAGGCCATGTATTGACATACACAACGGAAAAGTAAAACAGATCGTAGGAGGCAGCCTGCAGGATGAAGGGGACAAAGCGCGTGAAAACTTTGTCTCCTCCCGGGATGCCTCTTTTTTTGCCGCCCTGTACCGGGACGCGGGACTGTCGGGCGGACACGTGATCATGCTCAACAAGGAAGGCTCCCCCTATTACGAGGCTACTCGTGACCAGGCGTTCCTTGCCCTCGGGACCTATCCCGGCGGACTGCAGGCCGGAGGCGGCATCAACCCGGACAACGCGGAAGCCTTTCTGGACGCGGGCGCCAGCCATGCGATCGTCACCTCGTATGTTTTCCGCGAGGGGAGGATCTACTGGGAAAATCTGGAAAAGATGGTCCGCACGGTGGGAAAAGACCGGCTGGTGCTGGACTTAAGCTGCCGCAAAAAGGACGGAGCCTACTATATCGTGACGGACCGGTGGCAGACCTTTACGGACACCGTCCTGACAAAAGAGACTCTGGAGACCCTGTGCGGGTACTGCAGCGAATTTCTGGTACATGCCGTGGATGTGGAGGGCAAGGCTTCCGGGGTGGAAAAACCGCTGGCAGAGATGCTCGCGGATTTTTCGGGGTGCCCTGTCACCTACGCCGGCGGAGTCGGCAGCTGGCAGGATCTGATGGATCTGAAGATCCACGGGAAGGAAAAACTCGACGTCACCGTGGGCAGCGCCCTGGACATTTTTGGCGGAACGCTTCCTTTTACCAGGTTATGTCAAAAAAAGTTGTGAAATCTTTATAAAAACATAGGCATAAACGAAAACTTATGCTATAATATTACCATCAACCAGAAAAGGGGGATGGAAGCATGAAATTCATCATCAGTGGAAAAAACATTCCGGTCAGTGACGGCCTGAGAACAGCAGTTGAAGAAAAGCTTGGAAAACTGGAACGGTATTTTACCGCCGACACGGAAGTGATCGTGACCCTCAGCATGGAAAAAGAGCGTCAGAAGATCGAAGTGACCATTCCGGTGAAAGGCAGCATCATCCGTTCAGAGCAGACCAGCAACGACATGTATGTATCCATCGATCTGGTGGAAGAGGTGATTGAACGGCAGCTCCGCCGTTATAAAAACAAGATCATCGACCGCAAACAGTCGGGAGGCAACTTCCAGCAGGCGTTTATCGACAACGAGTATGAAGAGAGCGAAGATGTCAGGATCATCCGTTCCAAAAAGTTCGACATCAAGCCCATGTATCCGGAGGATGCCTGCGTTCAGATGGAGCTCCTCGGACACAATTTCTTTGTATTCAACAACGCCGAGACGGATCAGATCAATGTCGTTTATAAAAGAAAAGGCAATACCTACGGCCTGATCGAGCCCGAATACTAAAAACCCACATCTTCGTACAGAGAGGAAAATGACATGGAAAACGTGATTATCATGGATCATCCGCTGATCAAGCATAAAATCTCTATGCTCCGCGATGTCAACACCGGCACCAACGAATTCCGCAAGCTGGTGGAGGAGATCGGGATCCTCATGGGTTACGAAGCCCTGCGGGACCTTCCCACGGAGGACGTAGAGATCACCACGCCGCTGGAAACCTGCATGACGCCGATGATCTCCGGCAAAAAGCTGGCAGTCATTCCCGTCCTTCGTGCCGGCCTGGGCCTGGTCAACAGCATCCTGACGCTGGTTCCTTCGGCCAAGGTGGGCCATATCGGCCTTTATCGTGATCCCGAGACCCATGAACCGCACGAATATTACTGCAAGCTCCCGGATTCCATCGGGGAAAGGATCGCCATCGTTGTGGATCCCATGCTTGCGACAGGCGGCTCCGCCGTGTCCGCCGTCGATTTCGTCAAGGAAAAAGGCGGAAAGAACATCAAGTTCATGTGCCTGATCGCCGCTCCGGAGGGCTTAAAAAAGCTTCATGAAGCACATCCGGATGTCCAGATCTACGTCGGCAACCTCGACAGAGAGCTGAATTCGAACGCTTACATCTGCCCGGGCCTGGGAGATGCGGGCGACAGGATCTTCGGCACCAAATAAGTTTGTGCTTGACATTATATTCTGAATATGCTATTGTACACAGGAACGCTGCCGAAGACAGCAGGTGCCGCAAGGCATAAGCAGCAATGCGCCTGCCGAGGACTGTGTATTCTGAGTGAATGACCGGGTCTGTCTTTCTGGCAGGCCCGTTTTCTATATTCGTACAGACTTATAGACAACCGGGATGCTGACGACAGCGGATCAAAAATCTATAAGGAGGTAACACGTTTCATGGCAAAAGTAGAACTCAAACAGCCAATCGTAGACGAGATCGCAGGCGTTGTCAAAGATGCAGAGTCTGTCGTTCTGGTAAACTACAGCGGTCTGACCGTAGAACAGGATACTGCTTTCCGTAAAGAGATGAGAGAAGCCGGAATCCTCTACAAAGTTTACAAGAACACACTGATGAACCGCGCCTTTGCCGGCACAGCATGTGAAGCTCTTGCTGAGCATCTGAACGGCACAAACGCTCTTGCGGTTTCCAAGGAAGATGCTACTGCACCTGCCCGCATCATCGCCAAGTATGCAAAGCAGTTCCAGAAGCTTGAGATGATCGCCGGTGTCATCGAAGGAAAGTACAATGACGCCGCAGGCATGAAAGCTCTGGCAGACATTCCGTCCAGAGAGATCCTTCTGGGCCGTCTGTTAGGCAGCATGCAGTCACCGGTCGCCAACTTCGCCCGTGTCCTGAAGCAGATCGGCGAAAAGGACGGCGAGGCCGCGCCCGCAGCAGAAGCAGCTCCGGAAGCAGAAGCAGCTCCGGCAGCAGAATAATCATTCAAAAAATATTATAATGGAGGAAAATAAGATGGCAAAACTGACCACAGAAGAATTCATCGCAGCGATCAAAGAGCTGAGCGTATTAGAGCTGAATGACCTGGTAAAGGCATGTGAAGAAGAGTTTGGCGTTTCCGCAGCAGCAGGTGTTGTTGTAGCAGCAGCCGGCCCCGCAGAAGAAGTTGTTGAGAAGGACGAGTTTGACGTTGAGCTGACAGAGGTTGGCCCGAACAAGGTTAAGGTCATCAAGGTTGTCCGTGAGATCACCGGTCTCGGCCTCAAAGAAGCCAAGGCAGTTGTCGACGAAGCTCCGAAGCCCGTCAAAGAAGGCGTTTCCAAGGCAGAAGCTGAGGACATCAAGGCTAAGCTCGAAGCAGAAGGCGCTAAGGTCACTCTTAAATAATCAGAGCGTTTTCAAAAGCCGTTCCCGCGAGGGAGCGGCTTTTTGTCGTGAAAAAACTTCTGCATTTTTTTGTTGACTTTAAAATCTCTTTGTGTTACACTATAGGGTGCTATATTGTCGAAAGTGCGCCTTTCGACAGGTTCCCAGTCCATATATCTACAGAAAACAGGGGTGAAACGTCCATGGAAAAAAACAGAATTCGTTCTGTAAAAACCGGAAGAAGCAGCCGCATGAGCTTCCAACGGCAGCAGGAAGTACTGGAGATGCCTAATCTGATCGAGGTTCAGAAGGATTCCTACCAGTGGTTCTTAAAAGAAGGCCTGAAGGAAGTGTTTGACGACATTTCTCCGATCAACGATTTCGGCGGAAAGCTGAGCCTTGAGTTCATCGATTTTACTTACGATGAAAACGACGCCAAGTATTCCATCGAAGAATGCAAAGAACGAGACGTAACATACAGCGCACCTTTGAAAGTCCGCGTCAGGCTGATCAACAAAGAGACAGAAGAGATCAACGAGCACGAGATCTTTATGGGAGACCTTCCGCTCATGACTGCAACAGGTACCTTTGTTATCAACGGCGCCGAGCGAGTCATCGTCAGCCAGCTGGTACGTTCCCCCGGTATCTATTTTGCAATCACGCACGATAAACTCGGAAAAAGGCTTTTCTCCAGCACAGTGATCCCCAACAGAGGCGCCTGGCTCGAGTATGAGACCGATTCCAACGACGTATTCTACGTACGTGTGGACAGGACCCGTAAGGTCCCTATCACCGTGCTGATCCGTGCCCTGGGCGTAGGCTCCAACGCCGAGATCATCGAAATGTTCGGCGAAGAGCCCAAGATCCTGGCCAGCTTCGGCAAGGACACGGCGACCAACTACCAGGAAGGTCTGCTGGAGCTCTACAAAAAGATCCGTCCCGGCGAGCCGCTCGCCGTGGAAAACGCCGAGAGCCTGATCACGGCCATGTTCTTCGACCCCAGAAGATATGATCTTGCCAAGGTCGGCCGTTACAAATTCAATAAGAAGCTCCATCTGAACAAGCGGATCGTCCATCACCGCCTCGCGGAGGACGTCGTATCCGAACTGACCGGGGAGATCCTGGCGGAAGCCGGGACTGCCGTGACCAGAGAGCTGGCCGACCGTATCCAGAACGAGGCCGTTCCGGCTGTCTGGATCGAGACGGAAAACCGTTCCGTCAAGGTCCTCTCCAGCATGATGGTCGACATCCGCAATTTCATCCCGGAACTCACCGATCCCAAAGAGATCGGCGTGACAGAGCTGGTCTACTATCCGGTCCTGCGCCACATCCTGGATGAGAACGAGACCTTTGAAGAGCGCGTCGAAGCCATTAAACGGGATATCCACGACCTGATCCCCAAGCATATCACCAAGGAGGATATCTTTGCCTCCATCAACTACAATATGCACCTGGAATACGGGATCGGGAACGACGATGACATCGACCATCTGGGCAACCGCCGCATCCGTGCGGTGGGCGAGCTGCTGCAGAACCAGTACCGCATCGGTCTTTCCCGTCTGGAAAGAGTGGTGCGTGAGCGTATGACCACGCAGGATTCCGAAAGCATCTCTCCGCAGTCCCTGATCAACATCAAACCGGTCACGGCCGCGGTCAAGGAATTCTTCGGTTCCTCCCAGCTGTCCCAGTTCATGGATCAGAACAACCCCCTGGGTGAGCTGACGCATAAAAGACGTCTGTCCGCACTGGGTCCCGGCGGCCTGTCCCGTGACAGAGCCGGATTCGAGGTCCGTGACGTACATTATTCCCACTACGGAAGAATGTGCCCCATCGAGACCCCTGAAGGTCCCAACATCGGTCTGATCAACTCCCTGGCCTCCTACGCCCGGATCAATCAGTACGGCTTTGTGGAAGCGCCGTACCGCAAGATCGACAAATCCGATCCCGAGAACCCGGTCGTCACGGACGAGGTCGTCTACATGACCGCTGACGAGGAGGACAACTACCACGTGGCCCAGGCGAACGAAGCCCTGGACGAAGAAGGCCATTTCGTACGTAAGATGGTATCCGGCCGTTTCCGCGAAGAGACACAGGAGTATGACCGCCACATGTTCGATTACATGGACGTGTCCCCCAAGATGGTCTTCTCCGTGGCGACAGCCCTGATCCCCTTCCTGCAGAACGATGATGCAAACCGTGCTCTGATGGGCTCCAACATGCAGCGTCAGGCAGTGCCGCTTCTGACCACGGAAGCGCCTGTCGTCGGCACCGGCATGGAGACCAAGACGGCCGTCGACTCCGGCGTCTGCGTGACCGCCAGAAAGTCCGGCACCGTGCTGAGCGCGACTTCCACGGACATTTCCATCAAAAACGACGACGGAACGAGGGACGACTATCATCTGACCAAGTTCCTGCGCTCCAATCAGAGCAACTGCTATAACCAGAAGCCCATCGTCAACCAGGGCGAGCATGTGGAAGCCGGCGATGTCATCGCGGACGGCCCCTCCACCGCCAACGGCGAGCTGGCTCTGGGCAAGAACCCGCTGATCGGCTTCATGACCTGGGAAGGCTACAACTACGAGGACGCCGTCCTTCTGTCTGAACGCCTGGTCATGAACGACGTGTATACTTCCGTCCATATCGAGGAATACGAGGCGGAATCCCGCGACACCAAGCTGGGGCCGGAGGAGATCACCCGCGACGTTCCCGGCGTTGGCGACGATGCCCTGAAGGATCTGGACGAGCGCGGCATCATCCGCATCGGCGCCGAGGTCCGTGCAGGCGACATCCTGGTAGGAAAAGTCACGCCCAAGGGCGAGACCGAGCTCACGGCGGAAGAAAGACTGCTGCGCGCGATCTTCGGTGAGAAGGCCCGCGAAGTCCGTGATACTTCCCTCAAGGTTCCCCACGGGGAATACGGCATCGTTGTGGATGCCAAGGTGTTTACCAAAGAAAACGACGGGGATGCCCTGCCCGCAGGCGTCAACCAGTCCGTGCGTATCTACATCGCGCAGAAGAGAAAGATCTCGGTAGGCGACAAGATGGCAGGCCGTCACGGAAACAAGGGTGTTGTCTCCCGGGTGCTCCCGGTGGAGGATATGCCCTTCCTGCCCAACGGACGTCCGCTGGATATCGTGCTGAATCCGCTCGGCGTGCCTTCCCGTATGAACATAGGCCAGGTGCTGGAGATCCATCTGTCCCTGGCAGCCAAGGCCCTGGGCTTCAATGTGTCCACGCCTGTGTTTGCCGGCGCGAACGAGAGTGACATCCAGGATACCCTGGAGATGGCAAACGACTACGTCAACACGGAAGATTTTGAAGAATTCCGCGCCAAATATCAGGATCAGCTCGCCCCGGAGGTCATGCAGTTCCTGGATGAGAACAAGGCCCACAGAGAGGTCTGGAAGGGCGTTCCGATCTCCCGCGACGGCAAGGTCCGCCTGAGAGACGGCCGTACAGGGGAATATTTTGACAGCCCCGTCACCATCGGCCACATGCACTACCTGAAGCTCCATCACCTGGTGGATGACAAGATCCACGCACGTTCCACAGGCCCGTACTCCCTGGTTACCCAGCAGCCGCTGGGCGGCAAGGCTCAGTTCGGCGGCCAGCGTTTCGGTGAGATGGAAGTCTGGGCGCTGGAGGCTTATGGCGCATCCTACACCCTGCAGGAGATCCTTACGGTCAAGTCGGACGACGTGGTCGGCCGTGTCAAGACCTACGAAGCGATCATAAAAGGCGACAACATCCCCGAGTCCGGCATTCCGGAATCCTTCAAGGTCCTGCTGAAAGAGCTGCAGTCCCTCGGTCTGGATGTAAGAGTCCTGCGGGACGACCAGACAGAAGTAGAGATCATGGAGACCGTGGATTACGGCGACACCGATCTTCGCTCTGTCATCGAAGGCGATTCCAGAGGCCGCAGAGACCGGGAATCCTTCGGAAGCCATGGCTATACCCAGCAGGAATTCTCGGACGGAGAGCTGGTGGATATAAACGACGAGGATTCGGTCATGGATGACGCTGATGATTTCGATGAATTCCAGGAAACTCTTGACGAAGAGTAAGGAGGCAAATAAATGGCAGATTCAACCAATACCACCGCAACCTATCAGCCAATGACCTTCGATGCGATCAAGATCGGGCTGGCTTCTCCCGAGCGGATCTGCGAATGGTCCCGCGGTGAGGTCTTAAAGCCTGAGACCATCAACTACCGGACTCTGAAGCCGGAAAAGGACGGGCTGTTCTGCGAGCGGATCTTCGGACCCAGCAAAGACTGGGAATGCCACTGCGGTAAATACAAAAAGATCCGTTACAAAGGCGTGGTGTGTGACCGATGCGGCGTAGAAGTCACCAAGTCTTCGGTCCGTCGTGAACGGATGGGCCATATTCAGCTGGCCGCGCCCGTTTCCCACATCTGGTATTTTAAAGGGATCCCCTCCCGCATGGGACTGATCCTCGATATTTCTCCGCGTACACTGGAGAAAGTACTGTACTTCGCAAGCTATATCGTGCTGGATCCGGGAACCTCCAGCCTGCAGTACAAGCAGGTCCTCTCCGAGAAGGAATACCAGGACGCCCGTGAGGCGTTCGGGAACACCTTCCGCGCGGAGATGGGAGCCGAATCCATCAAAGAGCTTCTGGAAGCCATCGACCTGGACAAGGAAGCCGAGGAGCTGAAAGACGAGCTTCAGGACGCTTCCGGCCAGAAGAGGGCCCGGATCATCAAACGTCTCGAAGTGGTGGAATCCTTCCGCGAGTCCGGCAACCGTCCGGAGTGGATGATCATGACGGTCATCCCCGTGATCCCGCCGGACCTTCGTCCTATGGTACAGCTGGACGGCGGCCGTTTTGCCACCTCCGACCTGAACGACCTGTACCGCAGGATCATCAACCGCAACAACCGTCTGAAAAGACTGCTGGAGCTGGGCGCTCCGGACATCATCGTCCGCAACGAAAAGCGTATGCTGCAGGAAGCTGTGGACGCGCTGATCGACAACGGCCGCCGCGGCCGTCCGGTCACCGGACCCGGCAACCGTCCGCTCAAGTCCCTCTCCGACATGCTGAAAGGTAAATCCGGACGTTTCCGTCAGAACCTTCTGGGCAAACGTGTGGACTATTCCGGCCGTTCCGTTATCGTGGTAGGACCGGAGCTGAAGATCTATCAGTGCGGTCTGCCCAAGGAGATGGCGATCGAACTGTTCAAGCCCTTCGTCATGAAGGAGCTGGTCGCCAACGGCACCTCCCACAACATCAAGAGCGCCAAGAAGATGGTGGAAAAGATGGATAACCAGGTCTGGGACGTGCTGGAAGAGGTGATCAAGGAGCATCCCGTGATGCTGAACCGTGCGCCTACCCTGCACCGTCTGGGTATCCAGGCGTTTGAGCCCATCCTGGTGGAAGGCAAGGCCATCAAGCTGCATCCTCTTGTCTGTACCGCTTTCAACGCGGACTTCGACGGGGACCAGATGGCAGTCCATCTTCCCCTTTCGGTGGAAGCCCAGGCGGAATGCCGTTTCCTGCTGCTTTCACCCAACAACCTGTTAAAGCCCTCCGACGGCGGTCCCGTGGCCGTTCCTTCACAGGATATGGTCCTGGGGATCTACTACCTGACCCAGGAGCGTCCCGGCAACAAGGGCGAAGGCAAATTCTTCCGCAGTGTCAACGAAGCCATCCTGGCATATGAAAACGGCGTTATCACCCTGCAGTCCAGGATCAAGGTGCGCTGTACGAAGATCCAGCCGGACGGCACCGTCCTGACCCAGAATATCGAGTCGACGCTGGGCAGATTCCTGTTCAACGAGATCCTTCCGCAGGATCTGGGCTTTGTAGACCGCTCCATCCCGGGCAACGAGCTTCTGCTGGAAGTGGACTTCCTGGTCAAGAAAAAACAGCTGAAGCAGATCCTTGAAAAAGTCATCAACACCCACGGGGCTACCCGTACCGCAGAGGTGCTGGACGCCATCAAGGAGACCGGCTACAAATATTCCACCCGGGCTGCCATGACGGTTTCCATCTCGGATATGACGGTTCCGCCCATCAAGCCGGAACTCATCCAGAACGCGCAGAACACCGTGGACAAGATCACCCGGAACTTCCGCCGTGGTCTGATCACGGAGGAAGAGCGTTACAAAGAGGTCGTGGACACCTGGAAAGAGACCGACGAAAAGCTGACATCCGCTCTGCTCGGCGGCCTCGACAAATACAACAACATTTTCATGATGGCGGACTCCGGTGCCCGTGGTTCCGACAAGCAGATCAAACAGCTTGCCGGCATGCGCGGACTGATGGCAGATACCACAGGCCATACCATCGAGCTTCCCATCAAGTCCAATTTCCGTGAAGGCCTGGACGTTCTGGAATACTTCATGTCCGCCCACGGCGCCAGAAAGGGCATGAGCGATACGGCTCTCCGTACCGCTGACTCGGGTTATCTGACCCGCCGTCTGGTCGACGTTTCTCAGGAGCAGATCATCCGTGAGACCGACTGCTGCGAAAACCGTGAAGAAATCACCGGCATGTATGTCAAGACCTTTACGGACGGCAAAGAGACCATTGAGACCCTGCAGGAGCGCATTACCGGCAGGTTCGCCTGCGAGACCATCACCAACAAGGATGGAGAAGTGATCGTCAAGCGCAACCATATGATCACGCCCAGAAGAGCATCCCGCATCATCAAAGAAGGGGTGAACGAGAAAGGCGAAGCCATCGAGCGCGTCAAGATCAGGACCATCCTGACCTGCCGCTGCAAGGTGGGCATCTGCGCCAAGTGCTACGGCGCCAACATGGCTACCGGCGAGCCGGTTCAGGTCGGTGAGGCGGTCGGCATCATCGCGGCCCAGTCCATCGGCGAACCCGGCACACAGCTGACCATGCGTACCTTCCACTCCGGCGGCGTTGCCGGCGGCGACATCACACAGGGTCTTCCCCGTGTCGAGGAGCTGTTTGAGGCAAGAAAGCCCAAGGGCCTTGCCATCATCACGGAGATCAAGGGCGTTGCGACCATCAACGACACCAAGAAGAAACGGGAAGTGATCGTGACGGATCAGGAGACGGGCGATTCCAAGACCTACCTGATCCCGTACAGCTCCCGCATCAAGGTGTCCGACGGCCAGTTCCTGGAAGCCGGCGACGAGATCACCGAAGGTTCCGTCAATCCGCACGACATCCTTCGCATCAAGGGCGTCCGCTCCGTGCAGGACTACATGCTCCGTGAAGTACAGAGAGTGTACCGCCTGCAGGGCGTGGAGATCAACGACAAACACATCGAGGTCATCGTGCGCCAGATGCTGAAGAAGATCCGCGTGGAAGAGAACGGCGATACCGAGTTCCTTCCCGGCACCCATGTGGATGTCCTGGAGTTCGAAGACATCAACGAAGCGATGATCGCAGAAGGCAAGACGCCGGCTGAAGGCAAACAGGTCCTTCTCGGCATCACCAAAGCCTCTCTGGCGACGGATTCCTTCCTGTCGGCAGCTTCCTTCCAGGAGACGACCAAGGTCCTGACCGAGGCCGCCATCAAAGGCAAGGTCGACCATCTGGTCGGTCTGAAGGAAAACGTGATCATCGGTAAGCTGATCCCGGCCGGCACAGGCCTCAAACGGTACAGCCAGATCCAACTGGATACCGGCAGCGACGATGAATACTTTGAAGAGGAAGAAGTCATTACGGAAGATCTTCCCGAAGATGAGGAGCCGGACGATCTTCTGGAGGAAGACGATACTCTGGAAGAGGATGAGATCCTCGAGGAAGAGGAAGATTTTTCTGACGACGAACCCTCCGAAGAAGAATAAAGCGAACACATTGATCGGGCGGGGGTATTTCACCCCCGCCCGGTTTGTGTTATAATACAAAAAAAGTATAGAAAGGGGGTGTGTACATGGATCGGGAGCTTCCCATGAGCCCTTGGCCGGAATGGAACATCATCAGCAAAGCCGGCGAAGGCGCCTATGGCCGCGTCTATAAAGCGGAACGGACCGTAAAAGGCCATTCCTTCTATTCGGCCATCAAGATCATCACTATTCCGGAGAGCCGCGAAGAACTCAGCAGTGTCCTTGCCGAGACAGGCAGCGAAGAGGACGCCCGCAGGTATTTTGAAAACGTGATGGAAGAGTGCCTGCGCGAGATCAGCACCATGGAAAATTTCCGCGGAAATTCCTACGTGGTCGCCGTCGAAGACTACAAGGTCACCGAGTACCTGGATGAGATCGGATGGGAAATCTACATCCGCATGGAATTCCTGGAAAGCTTTCAGGAATACCTGACCGAAAACAGCTTTGATGAAGAAAAGACCGTCAAGCTCGGCTGCGATCTGTGCCGCGCCCTCATTTACTGCAGCAGGCTCCACATCATACACAGGGACATCAAACCGGAGAACATCTTCGTCTCCCGTTTCGGTGACTTTAAACTGGGAGATTTCGGCATCGCCCGCGAGATCGAAAAAACCATCGGCGGCCTTTCCAAAAAGGGGACAAGCTCCTACATGGCGCCGGAAATGTACCACGGAGAGCCCTGCACGAACCAGGTGGACATCTATGCCCTGGGCCTTGTCATGTACCGCCTGACCAACCAGAACCGGCTCCCGTTCATCAGTCTGGACAAGCAGCTGATCACCTACAAGGACAAAGAAAACGCTCTGGTGCGCAGAATGTCGGGCGAAGCCCTGCCGCCGAGCGCGGACGCGGGGGAGGATCTTTCCTATGTGATCCTCAAAGCCTGCGCCTATTCCCCGGCCGAACGCTACCGGACTCCCGGCGAAATGCTTGCGGATCTGGAAAAGGTGCAGCAGAGGATCCTGACCGGAAAGCCGGCTGAGATCATTCCCGAACCGTCCGGCGTGCAAGAAGAGACATCCGGAACAGACTCCGGGTCGGACGGCGTTTCAGACGGAAATCAGGACAAAGATCACAAAAAAAATGAAACCTCTTCACGCTTCCGCCAGGCGGTGCCCTGGGCGGCTGCATTCCTGGCGGTGATCGTGCTTGTCGGCGCCGGCGTCGGATATTTCCTGAAAAGGATGGTGGAGGATACCGTGCGTGAACAGACGGAGCGCATGATCTCTTCGATCCAGGACCGCAGCGAAGTCTCGGAAGAAACGGCCAGCCTGGACTTTGCCACCTCGATGGATCTGATCAGCGAGCGCGTCACCACCATCGTGGAGGAGCTGCCCGGCTACGATACGATCGGGACCGAAGGGGAACGCGTCAAATACTATGACAAAGACGGTCAGCTCCGCAAAGTGATGGTCTATCCGGCCCTCTCTGAGGAAGGCGTCAACGAAGAATACTATTACTGGAACGGCAGCCTTTTCTTTGCCTATATCTGGAAGGGCGAAGAGGAAGAGCTGTATTACTACCGCGACGGTATGCTGATCCGCTGGATCGACAAAGAGGGCAGCGTTCACGATGAAGAATACGACGATCCGGAATATGAAGAACGGGGTGACAAATACTGGCGCAGATCCATCGTCCAGATGGAGACCTGACAAACCATACTGTGAGGCTTGAGATGACATATAACATCGATTACGCATACACATCCCACATCGGGAAGGTGCGAAAGAACAATGAAGACAATTTCTGGTGCGACGGGCATTTCCTTCCGGAACAGAACAACGGCTCAGAAGGGATCGTGACCGGAAAACTGCGCGGGAAAGGTTCCTGCGGCGCGGCCGTTCTGGACGGAATGGGCGGCGAAAGCTGCGGAGAGACCGCTTCGTACCTCGGCGCTGTCTCCTTTGGCGCATATCTGCGGGAACATCCGCCGGGATGGTTCTTTTTCGACTGGGAACGCTATCTCCGGGAGCTTTGTCTTGCGATGAACGACAGGGTGACCGGCTATGGAAGGGAAAACCGGATCGAATCCATGGGCAGCACCATGGTGTGCGCTTTCTTTACCAGGAAGGCAGTCCATCTGGCTAACCTGGGAGACAGCCGCATCTATCTGAAGGAACCTTCCGGCTTCCGGCAGGTGTCGAAGGATCATGTGCTTCGCTTTTCTTCCATAGGAAAAGCGCCGCTTGTCCAGTATCTTGGCATGGAGGACTCCGAAGGGATGACGCCGGACCCGACAATAGAATCTGTCCGTGTCCAGGACGGCCTTCAGATCCTTCTGTGCACAGACGGTCTGACCGACATGGTGGACGACCGGTCCATCGAGAAGGTGCTCTCCGAGGAGACGGAACCGGAGAAAGCCGTGGAAAGGCTTCTTTCCATGGCGCTTGATCATGGCGGACGCGATAACACGACGATCTGGCTGGGGCGTGTGGCCCGGTAAGGAGAGAGTATGCGAAACAGTATGCAGGACCTGGATTTTGAACAGGCCGAAAACATCGAACCGATCCAGGATTATGAATTTACCAGAAAAGCCGCCCGCCGCTTCCGCGAGGTGGTGAGCCTCGAAGAGTTTGAGGATGAGGATGCCGAAACCATCTTTAACTATCTCTACAAAGAGATGGAGCTTGTCTCTTTCGGCGACTATCTGAAAAGATACATCTACGAACGGGCGGGCCTCACCGAACCCTTCCCCGAGGTGCCGCAGGAGCTTTACCGTGAGATCATGATCGATTCCTTCCGGGAGACCTGCACCCCCAAATCCATGACGCCGACTTCCACCAAGCTCTCCTCCCTCGCTTCCAACTGGCTGAGCCAGGCTTCCGTTAAGCGGGAGACCGTATTTCTGCTCGGCTTCGGCCTTCGGATGACCGTGGAAGATGTGAGCGATTTTCTGACCCGCGTGTTGAAAGAACCGGATTTTGATTTTAACAATCCGGACGAAGCGATCTTCTGGTTCTGCTATACAAACAGACTGGGCTATACAAAGGCACAGGAGATCAAAGAAAGATTTCTCGCTGCTGCGCCCGATGAGACAGGCATCCGGAAGGATCATCCCGCAGGGCAGCCGGCCCTGGACACCGAAGAGCAGCTGATGGACTGGCTCATGCATCTGAAGGTCTTTACGGAGGATCCCCTTTCCGAAAAGAGCCAGGCCTTTCAGGAGTTCCTCGCCCTGTATCAGAAGACCCGCGGGATCATCGCCGGGCTGTATCAGGCGGATGAAGACGAATGGAAGGGAGACCGGATCTGGACGGCGGAACAGATCACACCCTCGGATGTGGAGAAAGTCATCTGCAGCGGCATTCCCATCAACAACATGGGCAACCTGAAGAAGATGTCGGCCTCGACGCTCGCCAGGCATTTCAGCCAGAAGCGCTTCAGCCGCCAGCGGATCACCAACATCCTGAACCACAAATTTCCGGTGGAGAGATTCGATCTGATCACCCTGGAATTTTTTATCATCTCCCAGGGAGACGAGGAGGATCCCTATGAGCGGTACAAGACCTTCCTGAACGAGATCCAGGGGATCTTAAGCCGCTGCAAAATGGGTGAGATCTACATTGTAAATCCCTACGAATGCTTTATTCTGATGTGCCTGCTGACGGACTGCCCCATGGCGGTCTTCTCGGAGATCTGGGAAAAATCCTACGAAGAAGCGTAGGTTTCGGGAGTGCTGTGAAAATGATTGTAAAAAAACGGATCCTGTGTCTTGGCCTCTCTTTCCTGCTGACTTTACAGACCGCAGGCGGGGCCGCCTATGCGAGTGACTTTGCCTACCCTGTAAAAGAGCATATACCGATCGTTTATCCGGAACTGACCTGCACCGGCCTGGAGACCGCTCCCATGGAGGAGATGACCCGGCAGATGAAGGAGCTGAACAAGGGAGAAGGAAACGAGGAAGCGGTCAGAGATCTGTGCGAACAGATGCTGAAAGAATACGACCGGCAGGCTACGCTTCTCACCATCCTGGAAAACGAGGCCGCGGCCGACACGACGGACGAAGCCCTCGCTGAAGAGCTGGAGAACGCGGATGCTCTGATGGAACAGATCCGGGACGTCATGATGGAAGGGCTTTCGTGCGCGGCCAAAGGCCGTTATATCGCGGAAGTCAGAAAGACCCTTCCCGGTGAAGAGCAGGTCTCCCATGTGCGGGACTATGAGCCGGACACGGAAGAGGCAAACAGCATAGAGGCGAAGGAGCTCTCTCTGGAGCTGGAGTATTTTGAAAAAGCCGGACAGGACGTTTCGGTCATCGTGGACGGAGAAGAGTGGACCTTCGACAAGTATATGGAAGCGTACGACCTTTCCGAGGAAGAGGACCAGAAGATCCTGCTCGAGCTCTGGAAGGCGGAGAATGCGGTCCTGGGTTCCGTTTATCTGGATCTGGTCCGCGCCTACACGGAGGAAGCGCGTTATAACGGATATGACAATTACGTGGAGTATGCCTATGAGTACTATGACCGCGACTACACGGACGAGGAGATCCTCTCGCTCGGGGACGTGATCAAAAAAGAGATCGTTCCCCTCTACCGTTCGCTCACCTTCTATATGGAGAATCTGAATACGGACGTTCTTTATGAAGCGGGCAACGGAGACTTTGAACAGATCCTCACCGACATCCGGCCATTTATCGGCAGGATCAGTCCGGCCCTGAACGAAGCCTTCGACTATCTGGTGGACTGCAAGGCTTATTCCTGTGACACGTCTGCGAACAGAAGGGATAAAGGATATACCACTGATCTGCCTTATTACGGATCAGCCGTGATCGTGGACAGGATGACCGGGGATTACAGAGACTATTACACGGCCGTACACGAATTCGGCCATTTCAATAATATGTTCCACAGCACGGTAAAAGCTCCCTTCGATTATCCCATCAGCGATATCGAAGAGGTCCATTCCCAGGGGCTGGAGCTTTTGTTCATGCCATACTGGCGGGAAATCTTTGAGGACGGTTCAGGCGTCTGGATGGAGCTTAATGCGCTGGCGCGCATTCTGGAGGCAGTGCTGGATGGCATGGCCGTGGAAGAATTTGAACAGACCGTCTTCCGGAATCCGGATCTGTCTCTCGATCAGATGAATGAACTGATGAAGAAGATCCTGACGGACTATGGGAGATATGATTCAGAACTTGACCGGTACACCTGGGTGGAGACCGCTCATCTGTATGAAACACCGTTCTATTATATCATGTACGCGACTTCCGCTCTGGCGGCCCTGGAGATCTGGAAGATGGCGCAGTCTGACAGGGATGCCGCCATACAGGCCTACCTGGAAGCCAGCACCTATACAGGACAGTATTATTTCCTGGCGATCCTGGAGTGGTGCGGCATTCCGGATCCGCTTCAGGAAGAAGAGATCCTTTCCATCGCGGAAGCGGTGCATGACTATATCGGAGAAGAGGAAGCCATCGAAGAAGCTGCATAAAAGACAGCGGTCTGCCGATCGTTGCGATCAGCTGCATATAAAAAGGAGATGTCCGAAAAGACATCTCCTTTTTTGTCGTAAACTCCATTTTACTCAGCCGTTATAGAAATAGTATATACTGTAAGCAAGAGCGGAAATGGACGCCTGAGCGGCTCCGACGTTGTTCAGGTTTTCCGACATGAACACGATCACCAGATCGGTGTTGCCGGTGTTGAAGATGATCGCGGCGTCGTTTTCCACATCGTCGAGTTCGCCGGTCTTGTTGGCGACGGAGACGCCGGCCGGTATCTGGGCCGGGATCTTGTGCCGGCGGGTCTGCTGCTGCAGCAGAGCGAACATTTCCGAAGTATGCGAGAGGCTGGACCGGTCGGTAAGACCGGAGCAGGCGTCGTAGATCTCCTTCAGGAAACGACCGCAGTCTTCCACCGAGGTGTAGTTGTCGCCGTTCGCGTTGCTTGCCAGCAGAAGGCGTCCCATCGAGGTGGAGCCATAGCCGTGGTCTCTGCAGAACTGATTGACAACGTTCATCCCGGCGGTGGCATCGCCTCCGCCCAGATAAGAAACCAGAGTGTTGGCGGCTGTATTGTCGCTGACGGTGATCATGGGAGAAAGGTTCGCGTCCAGTGCGGCTGCCCCGTACACGGAGGCAAGGGCGTCGTACCGTTCGTACACCGCGCCCATGATAAACAGCTTGATCAGGCTCGCGGCCTGCATGGGAGCATTGTTGATGGAATCGGCCGTGTCGTTGGTCAGATTGCAGACGTACACAGACCAGTTTCCGTTCCCCTGGGGAAGATGAGACTGCACCTGCTGCAGCACTTCCGTGATCCTTTCATCCGAAGCATTGCCGGCAAAAGCGCTGTCGTCCGACCCTGAAGGAGGTGAAAGCATACCTTGGTCAGACAGGCTTTCGTCTGATGCGGGAACCGAGTTCTGTTCCGCAAAAACGTTCGCGGTTGATTCGATATCCACTTCTTCTTCACTTCCTCCGGTGCTTCGTTCGATCCCGAAATAAGCGTCGATGCCGTTGGCGATCCCCTGCACCATCTGGAGGCGGACCGCGGGATCATTCATGCGGTTGTCGTCGGACTCGTTGCTCATGTAGCCCATCTCCAGGATGGTGACGGGGACGGAGCTCCAGTTGATGCCGGTCATGTCGTCCGCAAAGATGACGCCCTGGCTGCCAAAGCCTGTCGCGGCGCAGTACGCATCCAGAATGCTGCGGGACAGACGCTCGGACTCCGGAGACAGATGCGAGACGTACGGATTGGAAGGCGAAGGAGCCATGGTACAGGCGCCTGACACAGAATGATCCGTTGAACTGTTGGCGTGGATCCGTACAAAAATGTCGGCCTGGACGGCGGAAGCCATCTCGGCGCGCTCCTTGTTGCTGATGGCCGTGTCGTTATCCGTGCGGGTCATAAAAACTTCGTACCCCCGCGCGGTCAGCTCATCGCGCAGCATGAGGGAGATATCCAGATTCAGCTGGTATTCCGGGACCCTGGTGTAGTCGCCCGCGGCTCCGGTCGTAGCTTTTGCTTTAGTCACGGAGGAACCCGGGCCGTTCGGCTCCGGCGCGCTCATGTCGACGTTGGAGCCCTGATGACCGGGGTCGATCAGGATTTTGAGAGCGAATTCGGACTGCGGAGCCGGTTCGGGACTTTCGGGTGATTCTGCCGATACTGCATGGCATCCGGACGCCAGTATCAGCATGACAGAGAGAACAGAGAGAAAAACTCTTTTACACTTCAAAAATAATGCCTCCTTATCCGATGGGAGTGTAGCCGTAGCCGTTGCAAAGAGCATCGACCCGGACGCCGCTTCTGCAGAGCGGACAGTCTTCATGAGAGTAGGACTGGTAGGCAGGAAGGTCTGCCGGCGTAAACAAAGACTGCACCGGGACGCCCATCACTTTGGATACCACCGAGAACAGCGAAGCGATGCCGGTCACCTTGGCTCCGTAATAGATCAGGGATTCGGTTGCCTGGGCAAGAGACTTGCCGGTGGTCGCGCTCGCGAGCAGGATCAGCACGTTCTTGCCGTTGATCCACAGCTGGAGGTTGTCGCGGAACATCATCTGTCCGGTCATGTTGTATTCCGGAGAGAGAACATAGATGGATTTATGACGGTTCATGGAAATGACGCCTGCGTGGGAAAGCTCTTCCGCCAGGTAGGCTCCGACCACCTCCGTGCCGTCCAGGCAGACGATGGTGTCCACCACGGTGGAGCTGTAGTAAAACTCTGACAAAGCTTTTGCGGCAGCCCTGGACTCTGTGGTACGGGATTTCAGAGCGGCCATGTCCATATAATAATTGATATGGGAGTTGGGCGTGGCAAAATGCCCCGGGATCACGCGAAGGATCACTTCCGGATGTCTTTGAGATGTAAGCTTGATATAATCTTCCATAACTTTCCTCCTGTAAGAGTGTATTCTTGTGGAAAAGTGCCACAAAAACACTGCTGCGTTTGGATTTTTCTATTCCATTATAACAGATAATCGATGAAAAGAAAGCAAAATATTCGGTGATTCTATTGACATCGAATCCTGCTTCTGGTTAAACTAGAAACAGAACACCTGTTCTTTTACAGTTATTAAAGGAGGGATTCTCTATGAAAAAAACGGTAAAGAAACTAATCTGTCTGATGGCGGTCTTTGCCCTGTTCTTTTCCCTGTCCATCGTGACGGATCTCGGCGTCAGAACGGCAGAAGCGTCCACCAGATATCACGTCCGGGTCGAAAGCGGTTATCTTGCCCTCCGTACAGCGAAGGCCTATGACAGCCGCAATGAGATCGGCAAACTCTATACCGGCGACGCGTTTGACGTTACGGATGCCGGCGATTCTCAGTACTGGTACGGCTATGCGCCCAAGCTTGGCATGTACGGCTATGTCAATAAGGATTATCTGGTAGCAGACAGCTCCCTGATCTATGGAGTGACCGTCGCCAGAGGCTATCTGGCTCTCCGCACAGCCAAAGCCTATGACAGCCGCAACGAGATCGGAAAACTCTATAACGGCGACAGAGTAGAGGTGCAGGATACCGCTGACAGCCAGTACTGGTATGTCTATGCTCCCTCACTCGGCAAATACGGCTATGTCAACAAAGATTATCTGTATTACATCAGCGGCGCAAACAATTCCCCCGCTCCTGCAGCAGCTGCTTCATCAGGCAGAGCAACCTACCGGGTGAGCGTGGCTACCGGTTATCTTGCCCTTCGTTCCGCCATGGCTTATGATCCCTCCAATGAGATCGGAAAGCTTTACAGCGGAGATACCGTAGAGCTGCAGGAAAAGACCGGCTCCCAGTACTGGTATGTCTATGCTCCTTCACTGGGCAGATCCGGCTATGTCAACAAAGACTATCTGATCTATGTAAGCGGAGGCGAGTCCGCGGACGGAGCCAGCTACCAGGTGAGCGTGGCTACCGGTTATCTTGCGCTTCGCTCCGCCATGGCTTATGATCCTTCCAACGAGATCGGCAGGCTCTACAGCGGCGAAACCGTCCGCCTGCAGGAAAGAACCGGCTCTCAGTACTGGTATGTCTATGCTCCGTCACTCGGCAAATACGGCTATGTCAACAAAGACTATCTGGTAGGACCGAACGGCAATACTTCCGGCGGAAATACAAGGACGGTTTATGTGTCGGAAGGCTATCTCGCGCTTCGCTCTGCCAAAGCCTATGATCCTTCCAACGAGATCGGCAAGCTCTACAGCGGATATACCGTTCAGCTGCAGGATACGAGCGACAGCCAGTACTGGTATGTCTATGCGCCTGCTCTTGGCAAATACGGCTATGTCAACAGGGATTATCTGTACTGAACAACGGATAGGATAACGGAGGAGAAAAAGAATGGGACTTTTTGATAAGAAATACTGCGACATCTGCGGCGAAAAGATAAAGCTTCTGGGCAACCGCAAACTGGAGGACGGCAACCTCTGCAAGAACTGCGCCTCCAAACTGTCTCCCTTCTTCAGTGAGAGACGGCACAGCACCCTCGACGAGATCAAGGCGCAGCTGGCCTACCGGGAAGACAACAAAGAAGCTGTCAAGGACTTCCATACGACGCGTACCTTCGGCCGCAATGTGAAGCTCCTTCTGGATGAAGACGCCCGCAAGTTCATGGTGACCTCTGCAAGAGACCTGGTCGAAGCCAACCCGGACGTCCTGGATTATTCTCAGGTGACCGGATGCGACCTCGACATCGATGAGAACAGGACAGAGCTCTTCCGCAAGGATAAGGACGGCAACAGCATAAGCTACAGCCCGCCCAAATATGAGTATTATTATTACTTTGACATGATCATCCGCGTCAATCATCCGTATTTTGACGAGATCAAATTCCGTCTGAATGACAGCTCCGTAAACACCGGCGAACATCGTGCAGGAGAAGTGGTCCAGAATCATACAAACACCAACGCCGGCGGTTTTGCGGGCATCGTGGGCAGCGTCATCAATGCCGCCCTGTCCGACCCTGCCTATGAGAGCGGAAACGCGGAATACAACCAGTACGTCGAGATGGGCAAAGAGATCAAAAAGGCCCTGATGAACGCCAGACAGGAAGTCAGAGAGCAGGCCGTCCGCGGACCGCAGGTCTGCCCGTACTGCGGCGCCACGACCACGCCGGATATAAACGGCTGCTGTGAATACTGCGGCGGCAAGATCGGCTGACAAAAACAAAAAGACCTATTGACGCAATATAATGTTTGTGCTAGAATATGTATAACAAAAGACGAGAAGCGGCCTTTTTGTTATACCAATCGAACAAGCGACGCCCCGGACTTCTCGTCCGGGGCGTTTTTTAGCTTTTATGGCTGCTTCCGCTGAAAGAAGGTGAAACTTATGAAAAAAGATTTATATACCGTTCTGGGCGTTCAAAAAGAAGCGACAGAAGCAGAGATCAAACGGGCCTACCGTAAGCTTGCCAAAAAATATCATCCCGACACCAACCAGGGGAACGAGGAAGCGGCCGAGAGATTCCGGGAGATCGGGGAAGCCTACGAGGTGCTGAGCGATCCGAAAAAAAGAAAACTCTACGATACCTACGGCGAAGCGTCCCTTCAGCAGGGCTTTGACCCCGAACAGTTCCGCCGGTATCAGAACAGCGGGAACTTTCAGGGATTCCATGGTTTTGACGGCTTTCCGGGAGGCGGCAGCTACAGCTTTCACGGCGGCGACGGCAGCGGCTACAGCTATCAGGGCAATTTCTCGGAGCAGGATCTTCACGATATTTTCGGCGATATCTTCGGGGGAGGCTTTGGCCGGAGGAGCCAGGGACACACTTCGCAGGATATGTACGGGCAGGCTTCGCTTGACCTGACGGCTGACATGCAGGTCACGTTTGAAGAAGCCGTTCTGGGCGGGAAAAAGACCATCCGCCTGACAGGACAGGACGGACGGGCGCAGACCCTGGAGATCACCATCCCCGCCGGCATCGACGACGGAAGGACCATCCGCCTGCGCGGCAAAGGACATACGTCCGGAAACCGCAGCGGCGATCTTCTGATTACGGTGCATGTGGGCGAAAGACCCGGATGTACCCGTAAAGGGCTGGATCTGTACTACACCGGCCAGATCCCGTTTACGACCGCCGTGTTCGGCGGCGACGCTCATGTTTCTACATTGCACGGGGATGTGGTGGTCCATGTTCCCGCGGGGACCCAGTCCGGCAGCAAACTGCGGCTGAAGGGGAAGGGGATCCGCCCCGCCGGGAAAGGAAACGCCTGCGGCGACGCCTATGTCACCGTGCAGATCCAGGTGCCCCGGCATCTCACGCCGGTTCAGAAAGCAAAGCTGAAAGAATATGAACAGTCCCTCGGCACTGCTTCGCAGCATCGCGCAGGCCGGCAGACAGCATAAAAAAGGAGCGGCAGAAAGCCGCTCCTTTTCAATATGCTTTTTTTGCGCGCCGCACGTCGAAAAGTTCCCCCGGACGTTACCTCCACAGTTAACTCGGCCCAGGCACCCTCACGGCACACGGAAGGTTCTGCTTAGTGCTGCTGCATTCCTGCCCTGACACGGTTCACAGATTTCTGTTGCGTAAGACCCGAACGTCAACGCCACTTATGGAGGGCAGCTCCACAAGATACATCCCTCGGATTGGCATCACCCCTGCTGTAGCGGATTGCAGGTACAGGGCACCGCTATCTCCCCGGCTGCGCAAGCTATATTATAGGGGCATCAGACTCCTTTGTCAAGTGCGGCCATGCTCTTGGGCGTCACGAGGATCTCGCTGCGGAATACGCGCACGGCGCTGTCATAGAATTTCTTGCCATAACAGAGGACCGGCACACGGCTTCCGTCCTTCCGAAGGATATTGTGCTCGAGGTAGGCAAAATTGGCCTGCGAAAGCTGATGGCCCAGCTGGCTCATGTAATGCGCCCTGTCTTCCGGCGGGATCAGGTCGAGCTGCGACATTTTTCCTTCGGCTTCGGCTTTCGAATAACCGGTCAGCTTCTCAAACTGATCGTCCGTCTCGATGATGGTCTCGTTGGCGTCCAGCAGATAACGGCTGTACAGGACGGGCATGATATTTCCCATCCCCTGAACGTCGTCTGGCCGGTGGATCACGGTGTGGATCTCTTCCGCGCCGGTGTGTTCGCCTGCTGCAAGAAGCGGATCTTCCGAAAGCATTTTTAAGAATTCATCCGCAAGGACCGGATCGAACTGTGTCCCGCGGCAGCGCAGGATCTCGCCCTGAGCTGCTTCCGGCGAAAGGGCTTTCCGGTAAGCGCGGTCATTGACCATGGCGTCATAGGCGTCCACGATGGAGATGATACGGGAGAGAAGAGGGATCTCTTCGCCCGAGAGTCCGTTTGGATAACCTTCGCCGTCCCATCGTTCGTGGTGGCAGAGGATCATGCGGGCGATGGGCTTCAGCTCATCGTTTGACATGGCGATCTGATAACCGTTTTCGGGGTGGGAACGAAGCATGGCCCATTCCTCGGCGTTCAGACGCCCCGGCTTGTTGAGGATCTCCAGCGGAATGCTGATCTTGCCGATATCATGCAGCAGACATAAGAGCTGCAGGTCTGTGATATCCGCATCTGAAAGTCCGACACGCTCTCCCAGAAGAGTGCCCATTTTCTGCGTGCGCTGCACATGGGCTTCCGTCTCGAAGTCCGACGTCTGCAGGGCCGTGACCAGGGAGGTGAGGGTCTGCGAGTGGATCGAATCATGGTTCAGAAGCTTTTTGGTGCGCAGAGAGCGGAGGGCTTCCTGCACGGCATCCATGACCAGGCGGATATCGCTCTCATCGCGGGAACTGTTATCAGCGGAATCTTCTTTTGTCTGGGCAAGCCCGTAGAGAACCGTGTCCGTACAGACGTCTGCCACTTCTTCTGCTTTGAGACGCAGCTCTTTTTCGGACGTGCGCATGCAGACGGCGATGAGATTGGCTTCATAGCCGCGGATAAACCTGGTGTTCTTGGGAAGGATCTCCCGCAGGATCTTGACGAGGGACCGGATGCGCTCGTCGCCGGCGTCATGGCCCTGTTCCCGGTTGATGGCGCCGAGGCCGACGATGTCGAAGACGGCCGCGGAAGCCGGCGCCGGGAAACAGATGGAGCTGCTGGAGGCCGCCTGCTGAAAGTCCTCCCATCTGTGGAAGCCGGTCAGCAGATCCGTGTCGTTGGAGATATCCGTAAAGACAAACAGATTTCCGAGAGGCTTGTTCTTTTTATTCAGAAGACGCCGGTAGTCGCACCGGAGCGGTTCTCCCAGAGAACCGCGCTTGTCGCAAAGGAAGGTGTGCTGTCCTTTTTCGATCTGCTCGCGGGGAATGTGACATTTTACAAGGAATTCATCGCAGGGCATTTTTACGGGGAAGTCGATGTCTGAAAACAGCAGTCCCGCCTTGTCGTTATACATGATCAGCTGTCCGGCGTAGTCAAAAAGGACGATCCCCTGATCGATGTTCTGAAAGATCATCATGGACAGCGTCTTCATCATCTCGTTCTGCCGGTAGTCGAACGCAGCCCAGTACATCAGATACAGGGCAAAGCTGTAGCCGATGATGGAGATATCCACTCTGTTGAAGAGCCGGCTCCCGTCCAGGTACAGGAAGAAGGCGTTGATGAGCACTACGCAGACGATCACAAAGACGATGAGGATATACTGGTTGTGGTACTGTATGGGAGTCTTGATCAGTTTGCGGATCAGGAGGAAAAGGACCAGGATGATAAGAAGATAGGAGAAGCCCAGATGCATGTAATAGAGAGGCTTCATCTGGTAGGAGTAGGAAGCGAGCGCGGTGCCGCGGTCCGTATAGCTGAGTTCCACTTCAAAGAAAACATTGACGATGAGACAGACCGTGTCAAAGCAGGCGTAGCCTAAGATGACGTTTCGAAGGAAGACGTTGCGGAATTTCACGGAATCCGTGATCAGATAGACAAACTGCAGCAGGGAGATGAGCATCCAGTCGATGCAGATAAAGTACAGGCTGGAAGCAGCGGACATGGCGCGGTATCCGATGGCCTGGATGCTGAGGATGTAGGACAGCGTGACAACGCCGGCGAAGAAGGCGGAACGGCCCAGAAAACGCCCGGCAGGCTCCTTTGTCTCCGCTGTTTTTTTAAACCCCATGCGTGCGAAATAAAAATCGACAAGAGCAAGGAAAACGCAGACCCATATATACGCAAATAAGAAAGTATTGTCCATGGCGCCCCCTCTCCTGCTGCTCGTAAAATGATCAGAAACATACACGTTCTGCTGTTGGTGATCAAGCTGAAATTATTATATCACAGCCGCCGATTCAGTGTAAAGAAAAGGTTGTAGAAAGAGGCGAAATAAGCTATAATGATAAACAGAAGTCACTGCAGCTGACTGCAGTAAAAAAGGGACGAGATCAAAGGAGGGTATTATGATCAAAAGAATCGGATTGCTGACAAGCGGCGGAGACTGCCAGGCACTCAACGCGACCATGCGAGGCGTTGTGAAAGGCCTTTCCAACATGGTTGACGAGCTGGAAGTTTACGGCTTTGACAACGGCTACAAAGGCCTGATCTATGGCAAATACCGCATGCTCACTTCAAGAGACTTTTCAGGTATCCTGACACAGGGCGGCACCATCCTGGGCACCAGCCGTCAGCCGTTCAAACTGATGCGTGTTCCGGATGAAAAAGGCCTCGACAAAGTAGAAGCCATGAAACAGACCTACTACAAGCTCTGTCTGGACTGCCTGGTGATCCTGGGCGGCAACGGCACCCAGAAGACCGCCAACCTTCTTCGCGAGGAAGGTCTTAACATCATCCATCTTCCCAAGACCATCGACAACGATATCTTCGGGACAGACATGACCTTCGGTTTCCAGAGCGCCGTGGACATTGCCACCAAAGCGATCGACGGCATTCACACCACCGCTGCTTCCCACGGCCGTGTCTTTATCGTGGAAGTCATGGGACACAAGGTCGGCTCCCTGACACTGCATGCAGGTCTTGCAGGCGGTGCCGACATCATCCTGATCCCCGAGATCCCCTATGACATCAAAAAGGTCTGCGCCGCCATCCAGGCCCGCGCCAAGGCCGGAAAGAGATTTACGATCCTTGCGGTCGCGGAAGGCGCCATTTCCAAAGAAGACGCCAAGCTTCCCAAGAAGAAATTAAAAGAAAAACTGGAAGCCAGAGCCAAAAAGTATCCGTCCGTATCTTACGAGATCGCAGACCGCATCCTGAAAGAGACCGGCAGCGAAGTCCGCATCACCGTTCCGGGCCACACCCAGCGCGGCGGCGAGCCCTGTCCGTATGACCGTGTCCTTTCGACCCGACTGGGCGCAGGCGCTGCCGAAGCCATCATGGATGAGGAATACGGCATCATGGTCGGTATCGTAAACGGAAAGATCAAACGTGTCCCGCTGGCCGAATGCGCCGGCAAGCTCAAGATGGTTTCCGCAAAGGACCAGACAGTAAAAGCCGCCAAACAGATCGGCATCAGCTTTGGCGATTGAGTAAAAGAAGGCAGGGGCTCTCTCGCGCATGCGTCCGGGTTCCTGCCTGAACTCTTGAATATAAGGAGAAAGAATGAGCTACATTGCTCTGTACAGAAAATTCAGACCGGACCGGTTTGAGGATGTGAAAGGGCAGGATCACATCGTGACCACCCTCACCAATCAGCTGAAAGCGGACCGGATCGGCCACGCCTACCTGTTCTGCGGGACCCGCGGGACCGGCAAAACATCCGTGGCCAAGATATTTGCCAGAGCGGTCAACTGTGAATCCCCACGGGACGGAAGCCCGTGCAACCAGTGCAGGACCTGCCGGGAGATCCTCTCCGGCGCTTCCCTGAATGTGATCGAGATCGACGCGGCTTCCAACAACGGCGTGGACAATATCCGCGAGATCCGGGAGGAAGTTGCTTACCGGCCCACCCAGGGGCGGTACAAGGTCTACATCATCGACGAAGTCCACATGCTTTCCACGGGCGCTTTCAACGCGCTCCTGAAAACGCTGGAGGAGCCGCCGGAATATGTGATCTTTATCCTGGCCACCACGGAAGCGCACAAGATCCCGGTGACCATCCTGTCCCGCTGCCAGCGATATGACTTCCGCCGGATCCCGGTGGATACCATCGCCGCCCGTCTGCAGCACCTTCTGGAAGAGGAGGGCGTCCGGGCGGAGGAAAAGGCCGTACGCTACATCGCAAGAGCCGGCGACGGTTCCATGCGTGATGCGGTGAGCCTTCTGGATCAGTGCATAGCCTTTTATCTGGGAGAAACCCTGACCTACGACAAGGTGCTGGACGTGCTCGGCGCGGCGGACATCTCGGTATACAGCCGGCTGCTGCGCTGCATCCTTTCCGGGAATGTATCCGGCAGCATCTCCATCCTGGAGGAGATGATCATCGGCGGAAGAGAACTGGGCCAGTTTGTCTCGGATTTTATCTGGTATCTGCGGTCGCTCCTCCTGCTGGCGTCGTCCGATGACGCAGGGGACGTGATCGACCTGTCCTCCGAAAACCGCAGGCTTCTTGAGGAGGAAAGCCGCAGTGTATCTCCGGAAACCCTGATGCGGTATATCCGCGTCCTCTCCGAGCTCTCCGGCCAGATGCGCCTGTCCTCCCAGAAAAGAGTCCTTACGGAAGTGGCGCTGATCAAGCTGTGCCGGCCTTCCATGGAGACAGATCTCGGCTCTGTCCTGGACCGGATCCGGCTGCTGGAAAAAAGGATGGATGAAGCGCCTCCCGCGGCTGCCGTACCGTCATCCGGGACGCGCCGCGCCGAAGAACTCTCAGAAGCGAAAGAGGAGCCGCCTGCCGCCCCAAAACGTCCCGCTCCGCAGGAACTGCAGCAGATCGCAGGCGACTGGCACAGGCTGATCGGCTATACCACAGGCGGTTTTCTGGTCGTCCTCCGCAACGCTTCCATCCGCTATGATCCGGAGAGTGCAGACGGTATCCTGTACGTGATCTTTCCGGACCTCACGGCGGAAATGTACGTGGAAAATCCGGAGTGGAAGGAATCTCTTTTACAGATCATTCAGCGTGAAACGGGCCTCTCGCCCGAGATCCGCTTTGTGCTGGAAGAAAACCTGCGGGAAAAGACGCTTTCACCCGTGACCATAGAACAGGCTTTTCAGAACATTCATACAGAAATAGAAACGGACGACGGTCCGGAGGAGGTTTATTGATGGCTAAAAGAGGCGGTTATCCGGGCATGGGAATGCCCGGCAACATGAACAACCTGATGAAACAGGCGCAGAAGATGCAGCGCCAGATGGAAGAAAACCAGAAGGCTCTGGAGGAGAAGGAATTTACCGCTTCCTCCGGCGGCGGCGCCGTCGAGGTGACCGTCACCGGCAAACGCGAGATCACCGGCATCAAGCTTTCAGAAGAAGTGGTGGATCCGGAAGATATCGAAATGCTGGAGGATCTGATCGTCGCAGCTGTCAACGAAGCGCTCCGTAAAGTGGAAGAGGAGTCGGCGGCCGTCATGTCCAAAATGACCGGCGGGCTCGGAGGCCTCGGCGGTCTTGGAGGAGGCTTCGGCTTCTGATGGATTATTACAGCAGTCATATCAACAGACTGATCGAACAGTTTGCGCGGCTTCCCGGCATCGGGGCAAAATCAGCCCAGCGTCTGGCGTTCCATGTCATGAACATGCCCAGGGAACAGGTGCAGCAGCTGACAGATTCCATCCTCTCCGCCCGTGAGAATGTCCGGTACTGCAAATGCTGCTGTACCCTGACAGACCGGGAGATCTGCCCGATCTGCGCCAATGAAAAGCGCGACCACAGCACCATCATGGTGGTGGAGAACACGAGGGATCTGGCCGCTTATGAAAAGACCGGCAAATTTAACGGCGTTTATCACGTGCTTCACGGCGCGATCTCACCCATGCTGGGGATCGGGCCGGACGATATCCGCCTGAAAGAACTCATGCATCGCCTTCAGGAAACGGATGTTTCAGAAGTGATCATAGCAACCAATTCAAGTCTCGAAGGCGAGACCACCGCCATGTATTTGAGCAAGCTGATCAAACCGGCCGGCATACGCACTACCCGCATCGCCAGCGGCGTACCGGTGGGCGGCGATCTGGAATACATTGACGAAGTAACTTTGCTGAGAGCCCTGGACGGGCGTGTGGAACTGTAACCTGTGACCGCCGGAGTCCCGTATTGACTTTTTGGTGGTTTGATGTATCATTGAAACAACAGACATTATGTATACCATTCTAATCATCCGGGAGGGAGTGCCATGAAATTCTTTATAGACACAGCCAAGGTGGAAGACATCCGCATCGCAAATGATATGGGCATCATCTGCGGCGTTACTACCAATCCGTCTCTCATCGCGAAAGAGGGAAGAGATTTTAACGAAGTGATCAAAGAGATCACCTCCATCGTGGACGGCCCGATCAGCGGCGAAGTAAAAGCCACCACGACCGATGCGGAAGGCATGATCAAAGAAGGACGCGAGATCGCGGCGATCCATCCGAACATGGTCGTCAAGATCCCCATGACCGGCGAAGGCCTGAAAGCAGTCAAGGTTCTTTCCGCAGAAGGCATCAAGACCAACGTGACCCTGATCTTTACCGCGGCCCAGGCTCTTCTGGCCGCCAGAGCAGGCGCTTCCTACGTATCTCCCTTCCTTGGAAGACTGGATGATATTTCTACAGACGGCGTACAGCTGATCGAGACCATCGCGGAGATCTTCGCGGTTGCTGATATCCCCACTGAGATCATCGCGGCAAGCGTCCGCCATCCGATCCATGTGGAGCAGTGCGCTCTCGCGGGCGCTGACATCGCGACCGTTCCCTTCAAGGTACTGGAGCAGATGCTGCATCATCCGCTGACAGACGCCGGCATTGAAAAATTCCAGAAAGACTATATCGCTGTATTCGGCGAATAAATGGATACAGGAGGCGATCATTTTATTATGAATAAGACAGAACTTCAGAAAATCGCAAACGAGGTCCGCAAGGACATCGTGACGGCGGTGCATGCCGCCAAAGCCGGACATCCGGGCGGATCTCTTTCTTCCGCAGATCTTTATACCTATCTCTATTTTGAAGAGATGAACATTGATCCCAAAAATCCCAAGGATCCCGACAGGGACCGCTTTGTGCTCTCCAAAGGCCACACTGCGCCCGGATATTATTCCGTGCTGGCTGAAAGAGGCTATTTCCCCAAGGAAGATCTTGTGACGCTCAGACATCTCGGCTCCTACCTGCAGGGACATCCGGACATGAAGCATATCCCCGGCGTGGATATGTCCAGCGGCTCCCTGGGCCAGGGCATTTCGGCGGCAGTAGGCATGGCCCTTTCCGCCAAGCTTGACAACAAGAGCTACCGTGTGTACACCCTCCTCGGCGACGGTGAGATCCAGGAAGGCCAGGTCTGGGAAGCAGCCATGTTCGCAGGCTTCCGCAAACTGGACAATCTGGTCGTGATCGTGGACAACAACGGCCTGCAGATCGACGGCCCCATCGATAAGGTCAATTCTCCTTATCCCATCGACAAAAAATTCGAAGCCTTCAATTTCCATGTGATCAATGTTGCGGACGGCAACGATATGGATCAGCTGAAGGCAGCGTTCGATGAAGCGAAGACCGTAAAAGGCGCTCCGACCGCCATCATCATGAAGACGGTCAAAGGCAAGGGCGTTTCCTTTATGGAAGGCCAGGCAGGCTGGCATGGAAAAGCTCCCAACGATGAACAGTATGCCCAGGCTATGGCCGATCTGGAGAAAGCAGGTGAAGCATTATGTCAGAAGTAAAGAAGATCGCTACCCGTGTCAGCTACGGCAATGCCCTGGTTGAACTTGGAAAAAAGCATGACGATGTCGTGGTGCTTGACGCCGACCTGGCGAATGCCACCCAGACATGCATCTTCCAGAAAGAATTTCCGGAAAGGCACATTGACTGCGGTATCGCGGAATGCAATATGACCGGCATTGCAGCCGGCCTTGCCACCACCGGCAAAGTTCCCTTTGCCAGCACCTTCGCAATGTTCGCTGCAGGACGTGCCTATGAGCAGGTCCGCAACTCCATCGGCTATCCGCAGATCAACGTGAAGATCGGCGCTACCCACGGCGGCATCTCCGTCGGCGAGGACGGCGCCAGCCATCAGTGCCTGGAAGACTTTGCGCTGATGAGAGTCATCCCCGGCATGGTCGTAGCCTGCCCCTCCGATGACATCGAAGCAAAAGCTCTGGTAGAAGCCGCGTATGAGCACAAGGGACCTGTTTACATGCGTTTCGGACGTCTCGCGGTTCCGGTGATCAACGACAATCCGGACTATCATTTTGAACTTGGCAAAGGCATTGTCTTAAGAGAAGGCAAGGACCTCACCATCATCGCCAACGGCCTCTGCGTCGCTCCCGCTCTGGAAGCGGCTGAAAAGCTGGCCGCAGAAGGCGTTGACGCCAAGGTGATCAACATACATACCATCAAACCGCTGGATACAGAGCTGGTGATCGCTTCTGCAAAAGAGACCGGAAAAGTCGTGACAGTGGAAGAACATTCCATCATCGGCGGCCTGGGCGGAGCAGTCTGCGAATGCCTTGCGGAAGCAGCTCCCGTACCGGTCAAGAGGATCGGGATCAACGACGTCTTTGGCGAATCCGGCCCGGCAGCAGCATTGCTGGAAAAATATGAACTGGATGCAGCGGGCATCTACCGCCAGATCAAAGAATTCATCTAAGAATAATCAGAGGGACAATGGCTGAAACAACGAGGGAACCGAAAAATCAAGGACAAAAAAAGAATCAGGCCGCGGCTAAAAGGGCGAAGCCCCAGAGGCGTGTGCCGGAACGGGAGAGCCAGACAGCGTACCAGGCCCGGCTGCGGAAAAGACGCAGAAAACGGATCACCCGTGTGCTGATCATTGTGGCTGCGGTTCTGCTGATAGCAGGCGTCGTACTGTTGTACCTTGAAAAACGGACATATCACGACATATCGATCCTCAAGACCAGCGAGCAGGAGGACGTTGTATCCACCCGCTATATTGAGATGGCAGGCAATGTCCTTCGCTACAGTCCCAATGAGATATCGCTCCAGACAGACGATATGGAGACAATCTGGAGCGAACCCTACAACATGAACAATCCGGTGGCGGATGTACACGGCGATTATTGCGTGATCGCGGACCGGGACGGGACCACCCTGGTCTTTGCGGATAAAAACGGGGTGACCGGTACGGCCACGACTCCCTATACCATCGTAAAAGCGCGTACTTCCGCCGATGGACTGACCGCCGTCATTCTGGACAGCGGGGATGACACCTGGATCGATTATTACTCCGGGGACGGCAGCCTGATCGCGGAAAACCAGACCAAGATCGACGACCCCGGATATCCTATGGACGTGGCGGTCTCGGACGACGGCGTCATCATGATGGTGACCTATCAGTTCGTAGACGGAAGCGAGACCACCAGCTACGTCGCCTTCTACAACTTCGGCGACGTAGGGCAGAACGAGGATGACCGTATCGTCAGCGGCTATACCTACGACGGCGTCCTGATCCCCCAGATCCAGTATCTGGGCGGCGGCGACTGCGTTGCGATCCGTGACGACGGCTTTACGGTCTACCACGGCCGTCAGATCCCGAAAGAGTACAAGACCGTCTCGGTGGATAAAGAGATCATCAGCACTTTCTATGATGACGACAGGATCGGCCTTGTCTTCCGGAACGATGACAAGGAGAAGCTCTATACCATGGAAGTGTACAACACGGACGGAGCTCTCAAGTTCTCCAAGGATTTCAATATTCCGTACACCAACATTCGCATGAGCGATGACTATATCATCATGTACAACAGCTCTCAGGTCTGCGTGGTCAATTCCCGCGGCATCGAAAAATTCAACGGTACTATAGACGGGACCATCAAGGACTTCTTCAAAGTCGGATGGAACCGTTACATGATGGTACTGGATTCGGGCGTCAACCTGATCAAACTGAGCTAATGTCAGAAACCGTAAATTCTTATCCGGAGGTGACGCATGAACTGGACATGGCCCGGTATTGTGGTCGCTGCCTGTATCGTACTGATGGCCTTCTGGGGTTTTCACAGAGGTTTTATCAAACAGGCTGTTTCCACGCTGCTGCTTTTTTTGTCGATCGTGATCGTCTGGGTGATCAATCCATACGTCAATCAGTTTCTGCGGGATCACACGCCGATTCACAAAACCGTATCGGAAAAGGTCTCTGAGACCATCGACGACATGCTGCCGACAGAGTCGTCGGGCAGTATGACGCTTGATCAGGCGATCGAACAGATGCCCCTCCCGGATCTGATCAAAGATATCCTGAAGGAGAACAACAACAGCGCGTCTTACACCAAACTGGGCATCGACAAAGCCGCGGTGGGAGCCAAAGAAGCATTTAAACAATATTTGGGGAAATCACTGGCGGAAATCGTGACAAATGTGATCTCCTTCCTGGCGTCCTTCCTCCTGGCGATGATCCTGATCAGGGTTCTCGCGTTTGCGCTGAATCTGTTTGCAAAGCTGCCTGTACTGCACGGCGTAAACAAGCTCGCCGGAGCAGCATTGGGCATCATCGAAGCGGTGATCTTTGTGTGGGTCCTGATGATGATCCTTACGCTGCTCGCGAACACTTCCGCAGGAAAGACAGCCATGGAGTATATCTATAAGGATACCTTCCTCGACTTTCTCTATGACAACAATGTTTTTGTGAAATTCTTCGCAAATATTTTTTACGTGTAAGCTTGACGAAAAACACTGAAAATGGTATAGTATAATCCGCCTCTGAAAAAGAGAGGCGGATTTTTAAAACTTTTTTCAAAAAAATTGAAAAAAGGTGTTGACACGACGGTTTGATTGTGATAATCTGATTAAGCTGTCGCTGAGACAGAA
>CAMOQF010000004.1 GCA_946622645.1 uncultured Blautia sp. | reverse complement strand
AAAAGCACCAGAAAGCTTGGCACAATATAATCATAATACCACATAAGATATCCTCACAGCCGATTCTTCTAACCATTCATCTATATTATAAATTATAACTTTTTATAAAAGAAGAGTCCATAGCTTTTTCACGAATTGACCCATTCATTATTCTATGGCATAATAGAGAATATATAGGGGGCATATGCCTCCTGATTCTGCTGCAGAAAGGAGAAAATTCATTATGGATGGAAAGAAAACGCCTCTCTATGAGGAGCACATAAAATGCGGCGGCAAGATGGTGGAGTTCGGCGGATATATTCTTCCGGTCCAGTATCAGACCGGCGTCATCAAGGAGCACATGGCCGTCCGTACGGCCTGCGGGCTGTTTGACGTCTCCCATATGGGCGAGATCCTGGTGCAGGGCCCCGGAGCGCTGGCGTATCTGAACCATATCCTGACCAACGATTACACTTCCCTGAAGGACGGGAAGGCCCGCTACAGCCCCATGTGCTATGACAACGGCGGAACCGTGGACGACCTGATCGTATACAAGGTCCGTGATAACGACTATTTTGTGGTGGTAAACGCCGCCAACAAAGATAAGGATTTCGCCTGGATGAAAGATCACCAGACCGAAGGCGCATCCGTCACGGACGTATCGGCACAATACGGCCAGATCGCCCTGCAGGGGCCGAATGCGGAGAAGATCCTGCAGAAGCTTGCCAAAGAAGAGGACATTCCCCGCGGATATTATTCAGCTGTCTTTGACGGCAAGGTGGGGGACATCCCCTGCATCATCTCGCGGACAGGCTATACCGGAGAGGATGGATTTGAGTTTTACATGGCTGCGGACAAGGCGGCGGATCTTTGGAACCTGCTTCTGGACGCCGGCCGCGAGGAGGGGCTGATCCCCTGCGGGCTGGGCGCCAGAGACACGCTTCGCCTGGAGGCTTCCATGCCGCTGTACGGGCATGAGCTTTCGGCAGAGATCTCACCGGTCACGGCAGGGCTTGGCACTTTCGTCAAGCTGAACAAGCCGGAATTTATCGGCCGGGACGCGCTGGAATCAGAAGGACAGCCTGCCAGAAGACGCGTGGGTCTTAAGGTGACGGGCAAAGGCATTCTCCGTGAACACCAGGAGGTCTTCGCGGGGGATCGCCAGGTGGGCGTGACCACTTCCGGGACGCACTGCCCGTTCCTGGGTTATCCGGTCGCCATGGCGCTTCTGGATTCCGACATCGCTGCCGAAGGAGCTCAGGTAGAAGTAAACGTGCGCGGAAGACGTGTGGCCGCAGAGACTGTCAAACTTCCGTTTTATCACAGATAAAGCAAATTATATTATTTTAAGGAGGAAGACAAAATGAATTTTCCGGAGGAACTGAAGTATTCCAAAACACATGAATGGGTGCGCTTTGAAGACGAGACAACGGCCGTCATCGGCATTACCGACTACGCGCAGGATCAGCTGGGAGACCTTGTATTTGTCAATCTGCCGGAAGAAGGCGACGAAGTGACCGCAGGAGAGACCTTCGCGGACGTGGAATCCGTCAAGGCCGTATCGGATGTGATGAGCCCGGTGAGCGGCGTTGTGGATGCTGTGAATGAGGAACTGGCCGACGAGCCCCAGAGAATGAATCAGGAGCCTTACGAAGCCTGGTTTATCCGCGTCAGGGACGTGAGCGAATCCGAGGATCTGATGACTGCGGAAGAGTACCGTGCATTTACGGAAGAAGGGTGAACCTATGACAGGATATGTACCGAACACACCGGAAGAGCAGCAGCAGATGCTGAAGGAATGCGGCTTTTCCGGATTTGAGGACCTGTACGCGGATATTCCGGAGCAGGTACGCCTCGGTCAGGACGCGCTGCGTCTTCCCGACGGAATGCCGGAGATCGCCGTACACCGCGCCGTGGAGGAGATGGCCGCACAGAATAAGGTGTACCGGCATATTTTCCGCGGGGCCGGCGCCTACAACCATTATATACCGGCCATCGTAAACACGATCGCAAACCGCGAAGAATTCCGCACAGCCTATACGCCATACCAGGCGGAGATCAGCCAGGGCGTACTGCAGACGATCTTTGAATACCAGACGGATATCTGCGAGCTGACAGGCATGGATGCTTCCAACGCCAGCGTGTATGACGGCGCCGTTGCGGCGGCGGAAGCCTGCGAGATGTGCCGTGACAGAAAAAGAAGCCGCATCCTGGTTTCCCAGGCGGCAGACCCGAAGATCCTTTCCGTGGTCCGGACCTACAGCTTCGGCCGTGACGTCGAGGTGGTGCCGGTGCCGGAAAAAGACGGCGTGACGGACACAGACGCGCTGCAGGAGCTGCTGGGAAGCGATGTTTCGTGTCTCCTTCTGCAGCATCCCAATTTCTACGGCAATCTGGAGGATGTGGACACGGCCGTACAGAAAGTGCATGACGCCGGAGCAAAGCTGATCATGAGCGTCAATCCCATCTCCCTGGCCGTTCTCAAAACGCCGGGAGAATACGGCGCGGACATCGCGGTGGGCGAAGGACAGCCCCTGGGGCTTCCGCTCGCTTTCGGAGGCCCGTACCTTGGCTTTATGGCCGCAACGCAGAAGATGATGAGAAAGCTTCCGGGCCGCATCGTGGGCCAGACCGTGGACCGAGCCGGAAACCGGACCTTCGTGCTCACCCTGCAGGCCAGGGAACAGCATATCCGCCGGGAAAAAGCTTCCTCCAACATCTGCTCCAACGAGGCGCTCTGCGCTCTCCGGGCATCGGCCTACATGGCGGCCATGGGGCCGGAAGGACTTCGGGACGCCGCGTGCCAGTGCAGCGCAAAAGCCCATTATCTTCAGCAGAAGCTCTCGGAGGCAGGCCTTGCGCCCGCTTATCCGGAAGCAGAGTTCTTCCATGAATTCGTGACCGTCTGCAAGGATGCCGAAAAGGTGCTGAGCGCCCTTGACAAGGAAGGGATCCTTGGCGGGCTTCCGCTTTCGGAGGACCGGATCCTCTGGTGCGCCACCGAGATGAATACAAAAGCAGAGATCGAAAAGACGGCTGCGATCTGTAAGGAGGTGACCGGAGCATGAAGCTTGTATTTGAGAGAAGCAGATCCGACAGAGGGACCGCCTATCTGGAAAAATGTGACCTGCCTTCGGCCCTTCCTTCTGAAAAGTTTGCAAGAAAGACCCCGCTTCGCCTGCCGGAACTTCCCGAGACAGAAGTGGACCGTCATTATACAGAGCTGGCAAAACAGACGTACGGCGTGAACAGCGGTTTTTACCCGCTGGGCTCCTGTACCATGAAGTACAATCCGCAGATCAACGAAGAGATGGCTGCCCTGCCCGGATTCACCAACATTCATCCGCTGCAGGCCGAAGAGACGGTCAAAGGCTGCCGGCAGGTCTGCGAAACGCTGGAAAAATATCTGTGCGAGATCACCGGTATGGATGCAGTGACGCTGCAGCCGGCTGCCGGTGCGCACGGTGAGTTTACCGGCCTTCTGCTGATCAAAGCCTATCACAGGGAGCGGGGCGACGTAAAAAGAACAAAGATCATCGTGCCGGATTCCGCCCACGGGACCAACCCCGCCAGCGCTGCGATGGCAGGCTTTGAAGTGATCAGCATCGCTTCGGACGAGCATGGATGCGTGGATCTGGAAGCGCTGAAAGCAGCTGTGGGCGAGGATACCGCAGGTCTTATGCTGACCAACCCGAACACAGTAGGCCTGTTCGACCCGAATATTCTGGAGATCACCCGCATCGTCCATGAGGCGGGCGGCCTCTGCTATTATGACGGAGCCAACCTGAACGCGGTCATGGGCATCGCCCGTCCGGGAGACATGGGATTTGACGTGATCCATGTCAACCTGCACAAGACCTTCTCGACGCCGCACGGCGGCGGCGGTCCGGGCAGCGGCCCGAGCGGATGCAAGCAGTTCCTTGCCAGATACCTTCCGGGAACCGGCAAAGAAGGCAGCATCGGCGACGTACGGTCGTTTGGCAGCAACTTCCTGGTGGCGGTGAAGGCTCTGACCTATATCCTGTCCCTGGGCAGGGAGGGCATCCCGGCCGCGGCCTGCAACGCGGTGCTGAACGCAAACTATATGAAAGTGAAGCTTTCGGACATCTTCCCCATGGCTTACGATACAGTCTGCATGCATGAATTCGTGATCACGCTGGAAAAGCTGAAACATGAGACAGGCGTCTCCGCTCTGGATATGGCGAAAGCCATGCTGGATTTCGGCATTCATCCGCCTACGATGTATTTCCCGCTGATCGTGCATGAAGCGCTGATGGTGGAGCCCACCGAGACAGAGACCAAGGAGACGCTGGATGAAGTGATCGCCATCTTCCGCGAGATCTTCCGCGAGGCTTCGGAGAATCCGGAACAGATGCATGAAAAGCCTGTGAAAACGCCGGTGCTCCGGCCGGATGAGGTGCTGGCTGCCCGGAACCCTGTGATCCGCTATGATTTCGAAGCTTAGTATCTTCCGGGAACCGGCTGAATACGGGGACCCGTACAGGAACCTTGCGCTGGAAAAATATCTGACCTTCTGTGCGGAGCCGGAGGAATGCATCCTCTATCTCTGGCAGAACCACCGCACCGTGGTGATCGGAAAGAACCAGAATCCCTGGAAGGAGTGTCCCGTGGACCATCTGATGGAAGAGGACGTCAGGATCGCCCGCCGCCTGTCCGGCGGCGGCGCGGTCTATCATGATACGGGCAACCTGAATTTTACTTTCTGCGTCCGTAAGCAGAATTACGATCTTTCCCGCCAGCTGTCGGTGATCCTTGAGGCGGTCAACAGCCTGGGGATCCCGGCGGTCATGACCGGGCGCAACGACCTGGTCTGTGAAGGAAAGAAATTTTCGGGGAACGCTTTTTATCGGTCCGGCGACCATTGCTTTCACCATGGCACCATCATGGCGGACGTGGATCTGGAGCGGATGTTCCGGTATTTGAGCCCGGATCCCGAAAAGCTGAAGGCGAAAGGCGTGGATTCGGTCCGTTCCCGCGTCGTCAATCTGAAAGAATACTGTCCTTCCCTTACGATCCCTCTTCTGGGCAGGAAACTGGAAGAGGCCTGTTCCGGGGTATACGGCCTTCCGGCCGAGGATTTCCTGCGGGAACGGCTTGATCCGGACAAGATCGAAAGGGACAGGGCTTTTTTTGCATCCTCCGGATGGATCTGGGGCAGGAATCTGCCTTTTACGCATCAGATCCAAAAGCGTTTTTCCTGGGGAGACGTTTTTCTTCAGCTGCAGGTGAATGAAGGCAGCATCCGGGACTGTGTCTGTTATTCCGACGCTATGGACCAGGGCTATATCGAAAGCCTGGCCGGAAGGCTGAAGGGCCTTCGGTATGACAGGCAGGAGATACTGGCGTCTTTGGAAGCCATGGGCGACGGAACGGAAGAAGAACGGCGTATGACGGAAGATATATGTGCATTCTTATCGGAGAAGCTGGTATCTGTGAAGACGCCGGAAAGAGATGAAAACTTTGAAAAGGAGACCGGAAATGAGAGAGTATGATATCGTGGTGATCGGAGCCGGCCCGGGAGGGTACGAAACAGCCCTGGAAGCGGCCGGAACCTACGGGATGAAAACGGCTCTGATAGAAAAAGAGGCTCTGGGAGGCACCTGCCTGAATCACGGCTGCATTCCCACAAAGACTTTGCTTCATTCGGCGGATCTCTACAGAGAGATCAGGGAGTGCTCCCGTTTCGGACTGACGGTGGGAGAGGTTTCCTTTGATATGGAAAAGATCCAGGACCGGAAAGAAGAAGTGCTGAACACCCTGCGGTCCGGGATCGCGATGCAGATGAAGCAGAAGAAAGTGACCGTGATCGAAGGCACAGGCAGGCTCGTGGACGGACACACCGTGGAAGCGGTCAGGCCTGACGGAAGTAAGATCACTCTGGATACAGAGTTTGTCCTGATCGCCACGGGATCCAGAGCTTCGCTCCCCCCCATACCGGGCGCGGACCTGCCCGGAGTCATGACAAGCGACGGTCTGCTGGAGAGCAGGACCGTGCCGGAGCATCTGCTGATCATCGGCGGCGGAGTCATCGGGATGGAATTTGCCTCGGTGTACAGCTCCCTGGGCGTTCCTGTCACAGTGCTGGAAGCCCTTCCCCGCATCATCGCGAACCTGGACAAAGAGCTTTCACAGAGCCTTAAGCTTCTGATGAAGAAGCGGGGCGTGACCATCTGCACAGGAGCGATGGTGAAAGAACTCCGCCAGGAGGAAGGCCGGGGGATCGTATGCGTTTACACCGAAAAAGAAGAGGAAAAGAGCGTAAGCGCGGATCAGGTCCTGATCTGTACCGGGAGACGCCCCTGCACGGAAGGCCTGTTTTCGGACGGCTGTATTCCTGAAATGGAAAAAGGCCGCGTTCTGGTAAACGCGGGCCAGCAGACCAGTATCCCTTCGGTCTACGCGATCGGAGATGTGACGGGCGGGCTTATGCTTGCGCATGCCGCCTCCGCCATGGGGAAGAATGCGCTCGCGCACATGAACGGAAAACCGAACGTCTGCGACCTGTCCGTGATCCCTTCCTGCATTTATACTTCGCCTGAGATCGCGTCCGTGGGTCTTGACGATGCCGGGGCAAAAGAAAAGGGACTCGACTGCGCTTCGAGAAAGATCGTGATGTCCGCGAACGGAAAAACAGTCCTGTCCGCAGGCGAGAGAGGCTTTATCAAGGTGGTTTACGAGAAGGAGACCGGCCGGATACGAGGCGCCCAGATGATGTGCGAGCGCGCGTCGGATCTGATCGGAGAGTTTGCCCAGGCCGTGACGGCGGGCGCAACGCTCAAACAGATGTACGGCGTGATCCGTCCGCATCCGACCTTCTGCGAAGCGATCACAGAAGCCTGCCGCCCGGAGCTGTCATAACAGCTCCCGGGCTTCGGCGAGGCTCAGACCGTGCCGGATGGCGATCCCGGCAAGGTCATCGTATTCAAGCTTTTTCCGAGCTGTTCCATAACCGGAAACATTTTTCTGACGGCATTCTCCGTAAGGAGTATGCCGTATTTCTTCTTCACGGTTCAGGACGCTTCGGGAAGATACATTTTCGCGGATGCCGATGGTGGAAGTATGCTTGAAGATCAGGCGTGTGAGCTCTTCCTTCTGTCCTTCTTTGCAGAGGACGCAGAACATGGTCCCGGGGCGGTTCTTTTTCATGATGACCGGGATCATGAAAACGTCCAGGGCGCCGGCTTCCAGAAGACGGTCCATCGCAAATCCGAGTTCTTCTGCCGTCATGTCGTCGATATTGCAGCGAAGCTCCACGATCGTATCGCGTCCGGACGCGGGATCGGAAGAACCCCAGAACAGGCGGACACAGTTGGTCCTGGAAAACTCCTTTGTCCCCATTCCATAGGCAGTGGCTTCGACGTGCGGCAGCGGCATGGGACAGGCAGCTCCTGCGCTGATCTGAAGGTCGTCCGGCGTGCCGTACTGATCCCGGACCGTCCGGGTCTCAAAGCGGGAAACAAAATGCCTGAGGAGGGCAGCTCCTGTAGGCGTGGTAAGTTCTCCCCTGGTTCCGTCGCTGTAGGTCGGGATGCCTGCAAGGATGTAAGCGGTGGCAGGAGCCGGCACCGGAAGGACTCCGTGCGCGCAGTGAACTTCTCCGCAGCCTAAGTGGACCGGACTGCAGATGATCTCATCCGGGGAAAGCTGCTCCAGGAGAAAACAGACTGCCGTGATATCGGCGACGGCGTCCATCGTTCCCACTTCGTGAAAATGGATATCCGTGACCGGAACACCGTGCGCCTTGCTCTCTGCCTGGGCGATGACCTCATAGACCGACAGGACATCCTGCCGGGTCTTGTCGGAGATCTGCAGGGAGCCGATCAGATCGCGGATCTCCTGCATGCTGGTATGATGATGATCGTGACCATGATGATCGTGATGATCATGCTCGTATCCGTGATGATCGTGGTCGTGGTGATCGTGGTCATGATGGTCATGGTCGTGGTGATCATGGTCGTGATGATCGTGCTCATGGTGAGCATGGTCTTCTTCATGATGACCGGGATGGGGTTCTCCCTCTACCTCGCCATGGATCAGCACGGTCATATGCGTGCCTGTGATGTTATTGACGGTTTTGACGTCCGGTCTGTATTCCACGCCCGGGATCTGAAGCTGATTCAGTTTCCGGACCATGTCTTCTTTGTCCGGAAACAGCTCCAGCAAAGCGGCTGTAAACATGTCTCCTGCGATTCCCATGCTGCAGTCAATAAAAAGCGTCTTTTTCATCGGTTTTTCCTCTTCAGTCATTGACGATCAGTTTTGCTTTCTGCATCGCCTGTACGATGACAGGTATCAGCACAAGATGCAGGATGATGCCGGGAATGGCGTTTATCAGGGCTCCTGCCATAAACATTTCAAACGTGAATTCCGATTGCGTCACGCCGGAAACGATAAAACGCACGATTCCCCAGACGATGCGTCCGGATATCATCCCGATCACAAGGGTCAGATAGATATACGGAAGCTTTTTGGGAAAGACACGGTAGAGGATCCCTGCGATCAGGCCGTAGGTCGCCAGCTCGAAAGCCATGGAGATCCCCCCCGGAACCAGCACGGGAATGCCGAACACAGCGCCTCTTAAGAGCGGTGCAATGAAACCTACCGCCAGTCCCCACGGCCAGCCGCACATAAAGCCGCACAGAAAAACCGGGATATGCATCGGCGAGAGCATCTGCCCGATCTGCGGGATCTGACCGGTCAGAAAGGGAAGTACCATACACAAAGCGAGACAGATGGCGGAATAAACCAGACGTAACACGTTTTTTTGTTCTTTTCTCATCTCAGATTCTTTTTTTCAGTGCTTTTGAAGTGCTGCGCGTACAGAGCCTTTCGGATCCGTGATCAGAAGCCTTACGAGCCAGATGATCAGGCCCAGGGCGATCACGGACAGACCCAGGAAGGAGTCGTTGATCATATCCTCCAGAGCCGGCGTAAAGTAAGCGGCACCAAGTTCCGCGTATTCAAAAACAGCATCTACGAACCACATGATCGAGGCTCCCCAGTACAGAAAACAGAGGATGCCAAGCTTCATGCTGTCGTCTTTCCGGTTATACCATTTGACTGTCACAAAGACAGCCGCAAAGACTGTGAGCAATAATGTCATTTTTTATATCCTTTCTGTCAGGAAGCTTTACGTGCAGGTTCATTCTGTCCGCGTTTCAGGATGGCATCCGCCGCAAAGCACATGCCGATCCAGACGAGCGTGACCAGCAAGGCCATACATACGCCGGTTGTTGCCATTTCGTGCAGCATCTCAGCTGTATCCCCCGGATCTGACATGGCGGATAAGAACGGGAACCATGCCACCACTTCTCCGTGCCAGATATGTTCGAAGGCCAGCAGGATGGCGCCTCCCCACAGCATATAGGAGAGCCATTTCAGTTTTCTGCTGAGCGGGATCTTTGTCTCGACGATCTCAGAAGAGCTGTTCTCCGCGATTTTCTGTTCTTTCTTTTCTTCTGCCTTCTCTACCGCAGTGACGACGACAGCTTCAGCTGCCGATACTAAAAAACAAGCCATTTTTTCCTCCTTTTCTGCTCAAAAAAAGCATACCCGTCCTCTTCTGAGAAGAGTGGGCATGCCTTCATGGCTTACCAAAGTATTGTGTGCAGGACAAATACCCGGCTGCCCTGCAACAGGAACCGCATCGTGAATGTACGATGCATCAGATGCGCTTCGGCGCATATAAAAATGGCTTCATGCCGTTTGGGTCATTATAACACATCATGTATTGTCTGTCATCAGGTTTTTGAGCTGTTCCAAGGCATCGCTGATCAGATGCCCGATGCTGAAATCCGATACGCCGGCGATATAGTTGTCGCAGCTGCTGAAAGGGATCAGGATGCGGGGCGCTTCCGCGCGCGCGGCGGCGGCAGCCATGACCTGCGTGATCTCCCCCAGCATGGAGTCCGCGATCAGGATACCGATCGGTCCGATAATGACGTCTGCTTTGCGGCTTGCGACGACGACGGCATTCTCGCCGGTGGCCGCTTCATGGGCGCCTGCTTTCAGCATTGCGGCGGTGGCTGCGGAATTGGTCCCGACAGCCATGATATAAGCCTGCGGCAGGTCTTTTCTGATATTCTGGATCAGCTGTTTTCCAAGCCCTCCGCCCTGCGCGTCGATCACGAGAATTTTCTGACTGGTATTATTTTTGTTCATACTGTAATATCCTTTGATTCTTGTTTTTCCCGAAAAAGTTATCGGAGTTTTCTACGGGGTCAGGTTGTGATATCATTATAAAACAGGATGATCCATAAGTAAATTGAAACAATTTCCGGCGTATTTCCGGGATTTTATATCACATAAGCTTACAATAATGCGGAGGGGACGAATCATGTTTCATTCAGAAAAGCGAAATAGAATTGTATGTCTCATAATGATGATCTGCCTTGCGCTGCAGATCCATGTAATGGCAGAGACGGAGCTGTCCGATACGGCTTCCGCGGACACGGAGGACGGCTCCGGTATCGTGATACAGGCCCATGGGGGAGGAGCCGGCCTTGGGCCGGAGAACACGCTCTCCGCGCTGAAAGCCGCGAAGGCTGCCGGTGCGGACGGGTTCGAGACGGATCTGTGGATGACAAAGGACGGATATCTGGTCCTGAGACATGATGACAGGATCGACCTTACCAGCAACGGCAGCGGCAGGATCTCGGAGATGACGCTGGAGGAACTGAAAACCTATGATTTCGGGTCGCGGTTCGGTGAGGAATATGCCGGAGAACAGATCCTTACGCTGGAAGAATGTCTGTCAGCGGCGGAAGAGCTGGATTTTCAGATCGTCAATCTGGAGATCAAACCGACCAGACAGTCCGGCGACCTGGTGATCCGTACACTGGTGGATACGGTCCGCTCTTCCGGGATGACCGGCCGCGTGATGGTGAGCTCGTTCGACCATGAGATCCTTCGAGAACTGAAAGAGTATGCGCCTGAGATCCCGGTGGGGATCATCACCATACCGAACCTTTCGGTGCTGACGCTTTTTGATTTTTCGACCATATTCCCTGCCGAAAAAGCGATCATCGAGTATACCGTGGAGGATCTTAAGAATTTTCCGGAGCCGGTCATCCGCCTGCTGGAGACGTTTGGAGCAAAAGGGGATACGCCGGAAGAGATCCTGATGAGCGTCGTGGAAGGGATCGCGGCGATTGCCGCGGCGGACGCCGTCTGGTCTGATGTGGAAGAACAGATCCGGGCGCAGGCGGACCTGACCGCTTATGTGGACAGCCTCGGTTTTCATCCTGATTATCTGATCTGCCATTATAATACGCTCACCGCGGAACTTGTGAAAGCGATGCATGAACGTCAGACAGGCGTTTATGCCTGGACCCCTGACAGTGAAGCAGATCTGGGGAAGACAATAAACGCCTGTCCTGACGGTATTATTACCAACGAACCGGAACGGGCCGGCAGGCTGGTTTCTATCTCGTGATCACATCCACCGGTACATTGAATATCTTTGCCACTTTGAGTATGGTGTCGATGTGCCGGCCGGATGCCGCGGCCATGTGGTGCGTGGGGCCTGCCTCGCTCCATCTGTTGCAGAACTCTCTGGCTCCGCAGGTGAAGCGGGTGCGCATGTTGGTGTCCCCGAACGTGAAGATCGGTCCGTCTTCGTTGACGCCTTCCGCCACGACGAATTTGAAATGGCCGTCCTTGTCCTGGGTGATGCCGAGGTATGTGACCGGACCGAGGTGCGGATAGAACTGGGTCAGATATCCGCCGCCGGTCTTTCCGTGGAACACTTCGACGATCTTCATGGTGGGTTTCTTTGCGGAGATGTCCGCATCGCCCGATCCGCTGTGGCCGATGATGCAGATGTCTTCGTTAAAGTCGATGGAGTACATCTCGGAGAGCTGTCCCATGCCGGAGATGGTCTTGAGGATGCTCATGGCCATCGCCACTTTGATGTCGCCTTCGACCGCGCAGGCGACGCTCTGCCTGATCAGCATGGAGAAGGCGGGGATCAGCATGCTGTCCAGCGTGCCGGCTTTCCCCTGGGCAAAGCCGTCGTAGTGCGACGCGATGAAGCCGATCTGCTCGTCGCGGACCCATTTTTCAAAGGCTACGACATAACGGGCCATGTCCCATACTTTTTCGATGGTCCCGCCGCCTTCGATCTCAAAGGTGTCGAGGATGTCCTGGGCTTTTTCGCGGATGGCGGCTTCGTCATCGATGTCGTCGGCGATCGCCCACATCTTCTCCCAGTCGAACTGTTTGGTATAGAGCCACATCCTGTGATACAGGTTGGTCTCGTCGATGTAGAGATCCATCATGCCGGGATAAGGCCTTCCGATCTGGGCAAGGTTGGTATCGCGGAATCTGCGTCTTACCTGAGCGGCTTTGCACCAGTCTTCGATCTCGGCGATGGCTGCGGGATCTCCGCCTTCCACCACGCCGGTGATCACGGCGTGACGTTTTCCGGCTCTTTCAAGATCGGCGACCATCTCGCCGACGGCGCCGCAGGCGTAGAGTTCGCCGAGCCATGTGGCGGTGTCTGTCTTCGCGTAATCCGGCGCCGCTTTTTTCTGAAGATTGACCAGGACCACGGGGACGTCCAGATCCCGGACAGCGGGAAGCATGTTGTAGGATGTCGCGTATGTCAGCAGCTGCAGGATCACCAGGTCGACGTCGGCAGCGCGGAATTTATCACCGGCGGCCATGGCCAGCTCTTTGGTCGTGACGATCCCGCCGTCGATCAGATCGACTGTGTCAGGGAGCATTTTTTTGAAGGCTTCATACTGGGCTTCAAATTCGGGGACAAGGGAAGGAAACTGTGGAAGGTACGCGCCGAGCGCGATCGAAAAAACGCCGATCCTTGCTTTGGTTTCAACCAGAGACTTTACTAACATGAAGCGATTCCTCCTTTTATCAGGTTTATATACGAATTATATAGTGAAAAAGGAAAAAAGTAAATCAGATTGTATGAAAGCCGCACGTCTGCCTGTTGATTTTTTATTCCTGTGTTGGTAGGATGATAGAGAACGGAAACTGGGTTTGTGCATCGGGCATTTCGATAAAGGAGGCCGCTATATGGAACATGCGGTGGCAACGCTGAAAAAAGGAGAAGGACGTCTGTTAAAGGCAGGCGGGATGTGGGTCTTTGACAACGAGATCGAATCCGTCATGGGAAGTTTTGCCCAGGGCGACGTGGTGCTGATCAGGGACTTTGACGGCTATCCTCTGGGCAAAGGTTTTATCAACACAGCCTCGAAGATCACGATCCGGCTGCTGACCCGGGACGAGCATAAGACGATCGACGACGCTTTCTTTAAAGACCGGGTAAGGGATGCGTGGAATTACCGCAGGCTGACCGTGGACACGGGCTGCTGCAGGCTGATCTTCGGCGAGGCGGATTTTCTGCCCGGATTTGTCGCGGACAAGTTTTCGGATATCATCGTGGTCCAGTCTCTGGCTCTGGGGATCGATCGTTGGAAAAAGGTGATCACGGACGCTCTCCGGGAGGTGCTGGCGGAAGACGGCATCGTGATCCGGGGGATCTATGAACGAAGCGACGCGAAGGTCCGCCTGCAGGAAGGGATGGAGCTTTACAAAGGCTTTATCGGGGATCCGTTCCCCACGAAGGTCCTGATCGAGGAGAACGGCGTCCGCTATGAGGTGGACGTGGAGGACGGGCAGAAGACGGGCTTCTTCCTGGACCAGAAGTACAACCGTCTGGCGATCCGGAAGATGTGCGCCGGGAAGAAGGTGCTGGACTGCTTTACGCATACCGGTTCGTTTGCGCTGAACGCCGCGGCGGCAGGCGCTGCGCAGGTTCTGGCAGTGGATGCTTCGGAGACAGCCATCCTGCAGGCACAGAAGAACGCTGTGCTGAATGACGTGACGGACAGAGTATCGTTTTTATGCGAAGATGTGTTCGAGCTTCTTCCTCGTCTGCAGGAAGAGGGAGAGACTTTCGACGTCGTGATCCTGGATCCTCCGGCTTTTACCAAATCCAGAAATTCCGTGAAGAAGGCTGTGAAAGGCTATCGGGAGATCAATTACCGCGCCATGAAGCTGGTGAAGGACGGCGGCTTTCTGGCGACCTGCTCCTGCTCGCACTTTATGACCGAGGATCTCTTTGAAAAGACGATCCTCCAGGCGGCCTCCGGCGCCCGCCGAAGGCTCCGTCAGGTGGAAAAAAGGACCCAGTCCCCGGACCATCCGGTCCTGTGGGCGGCCGATGAATCCTACTACCTGAAATTTTATATCTTCCAGGTGCTGCAGGAGAGATGAATGACAGAAAAAAGTGCCGGCAGAGACGGTTTGATGAGACCGTTTCTGCCGGCTTTTTCTGCCGCTTTATTTTGTGAATCCTTCGTAGATCAGGTTTCGGATCTGCGGGTGGATCACATCATATCCGTAGCCGAAATTCTTGACATGCATGGCGAAAAACGCGCTGAGACGCAGGGTGGGATCGATCATGGTCCAGGCGCAGGCGGCGCCGTCCCAGCCGAATTCTCCGATGGAACCCAGGCCTCCTTTCGAGAGATCCACGCGGGTCCTGACGCCGAGCGCATAGGAATAACCCAGCCGGTTCCATTCGTCAAAGGTCCTGCGGGCTTTTGCGGACAGCTGGTTTGCTCTCCACAGCTGGATCATCTCGGGCGAAAGGATCTGCATGCCGTCCTTCGTTTTACCGCCGCAGGCGAGTGTATCCGAGAAGACAGCGTAGTCGTGCACGTTGCTGATCAGGCCTGCTCCGCCGCTTTCATAGTTCCGGCTGATCCGGTAGCCGATCACGTCGTCCGTAAGGAGCTTCAGCGTATCGCTTTCGGGGTCATGTTCATACTGTGCGCAGAGATTTCTGCGATCCTCCTCCTTCAGCGTAAAGCCGATGACGGAAAGTCCGAGGGGATCAAAGATATTCTCCTTCAGATAATCCGAGAATTTCTGTCCGGAGACCACTTCGATGACTGCGGCGAGGACATCGTGGCTCAGGCTGTACAGGAAGTTGGTTCCGGGTTCAAACTGAAGGGGGCTTTCGGGCAGGACGTCGACGATCTGCCTTGTGGAAGCCTGTCCTCCGGTCTGCTCCAGGACCCGGCGGATCGCGGGGGTGTCCAGTTCATAATCCAGTCCGCTCTGCATGCTCAGAAGATGCCGGATCGTCATGGTGCGTTCAGCCGGCACGACCTCTCCGTCCTTCAGGACCGTCAGATTTTTATAAGCCGGAAGATAGGCGCTGACAGCATCGTCCAGGCTCAGCTTTTCTTTTTCAAGAAGCTGCATCACGGCACAGGTGGTAAACACTTTTGTGCAGGAATACAGACAGTAAGTCTCATTTCCGTTGATGGGCTGCTTTTCTGCAGGATCCCGGTATCCGGCCATATGTCTGTAGACCGGCTCATGATCCGCATAGACCACAATATCACAACCCGGCACATGAACGTCATGGAGCGTATCCAGGTACTGTCCAAGCTTTGTAAAATCCATAGCAAAACCTCCTGATGTATATACGTCTGATCTGTGCCTTAATTATCTCCTAAAACAAACGATTTGACAAGAGCATGCCGCAGGGTTATTTGGCTGTTTTTATCTGAACGGATCTGTGTTATTCTATAGATACGCGACAGACGGGTTCAATATACATTGGTGGAATAATATGAAAAAACAACTGGTAATCGGAATCCTGGCCCATGTGGACGCTGGCAAGACGACGCTCTCCGAAGGGCTTTTATATCTCTGCGGCGCGCTCAGAAAGATGGGGCGCGTGGATCACGGAGATGCTTTTCTGGACACCTATGCGCTGGAAAAAGAACGCGGGATCACCATCTTTTCCAAGCAGGCGGTGCTGGAGACGGGCGACGCGGTCATCACCCTGCTGGACACGCCGGGACATGTGGATTTTTCGGTGGAGATGGAAAGATCGCTCCAGGTGATGGACTACGCGGTGCTGGTGATCAGCGGAGCGGACGGCGTTCAGGCGCACACGGTCACTCTCTGGAACCTGCTGGAACGATATCATATTCCTGTTTTTCTCTTTGTCAACAAGATGGATCAGGAAGGGACCGACAGGGAAGCTCTCCTTGCGGAGCTGAAAAAACGGCTGAGCGAAAACTGCGTCGATTTTGATCCGTCTCAGGATCAGGGCGCATTCTATGAAAACGCCGCGATGTGCAGCGAGGAGCTTCTGGAGCTTTTCCTGGAAGATGGAAGCCTGCCTCCTGAAAAGCTGCGGGAGGCGATCGCAAAGCGGCGTCTTTTCCCCTGTTATTTCGGATCCGCGCTCCGTATGACCGGCGTCGAGGAATTTCTCCATGGCCTGATCGAATGGACAGAGCAGCCGGAATACGACAAGGACGCCTTTGCGGCCAGAGTGTTTAAGATCGCAAGGGACGACAAAGGGACCCGCCTTACGTACCTGAAGGTCACCGGAGGCAGCCTGAAAGTGAGGAGCCTTCTGGAGTACGAAGGAAGGATCCCCGGGCAGGAAAACGCGGTCCTTTCCGAAAAGACCGACCAGATCCGCGTGTATTCCGGGGCAAAATACGAGACGGTGCAGGAAGCCTTCCCGGGTATGGTCTGCGCGGTCACCGGTCTTTCCGCCACATGGCCGGGACAGGGCCTGGGGGAAGAAGAAAACGCGCCGGTGCCGGTGCTGGAGCCTGTGCTCAATTTCTCGCTGATCCTGCCTTCTGACTGCGATCCGGTCCGTATGCTGCGGAACATGCGTATCCTGGAGGAGGAAGATCCCCAGCTTCATATCGTATGGAAGGAACAGACCAAAGAAATACAGGTCATGCTGATGGGCGAGGTACAGACGGAGATCCTGCGGCAGGTGATCTGGGACCGTTTCCATGTGGCGGCGGATTTCGGAGCCGGCCGCGTGGTTTACAGAGAGACCATCGCGGAGCCGGTGTACGGCGCGGGCCATTACGAGCCCTTACGTCATTACGCGGAAGTCCATCTGCTTCTGGAACCGGGCGAACGGGGAAGCGGGTGTCAGTTTTTTACCGCCTGCAGCGAGGATGTGCTGGCCCGCAACTGGCAGAGGCTGATCCTGACGCATCTGGAAGAAAAGCAGCATGTCGGCGTCCTGACGGGCTCCCCGGTGACGGACCTGCAGATCACACTGATCACCGGACGCGCGCATCTGAAGCATACAGAGGGGGGCGATTTTCGTCAGGCTACTTACCGGGCGGTGCGCCAGGGTCTGTACAAGGCCCGGAATATCCTCCTGGAGCCGTGGTATCAGTTTACGCTGGAGGTACCGTCAGACTGTCTGGGAAAGGCCATGACGGAGATCCAGAAAAGAAAAGGAACCTTTGATCCTCCGGAACAGGACATGGATACCTGCATCCTGCGGGGAAGAGGCCCGGTCTCGAAGCTGCGGGATTATCCGGTACAGCTGCTCAGCGATACGGGCGGAAGGGGCAGGATCTTTCTGGGGCTTTCGGGCTATGAACCCTGTGATGAGCAGGAGGAGGCCGTGCGGGAAGCCGGGTATGATCCCGACAAAGATATGGAAAACCCCGGGAGCTCGGTCTTCTGCGCGCATGGAGCCGGGTTTCTGGTCCCCTGGTATGAGGCGGACGGCATGATGCATCTGCATCCGGAACTGCCGGAGACCGCGCAGCAGCAGGACTATTCTGAACAGATCGCAAGACAGACGCCGTCCAGGGATACTGCCAGGGACGGATATGCGGCGGACGCAGAGCTGATGGCTATCTTTGAGCGGACCTACGGTCCGGTGAAAAGCAAGCTTCCGCAGGAGACAAAACGCGTTTTTTCAGCGCCGGACAAACCGTATAAACCGCCGAAACCACGCAGGAAAGGCGATGCATATCTTCTGGTGGACGGATACAATATCATGTTCGCCTGGGACTCTCTGAAAGATCTGGCCAGGACGAACATAACGGCGGCCCAGGAACGGCTGAAGGAAATGATGAGCGATTACCAGGGAAGCACAGGCGGGACCCTGATCCTGGTGTTTGACGCCTACAAGCTTGAAAACCATCCGGAAGAGGTCATTCAGTATCACAATATCTATGTGGTATATACCAGAACGGCGGAGACGGCGGATCAGTACATCGAACGCACGGTGCACAGCCTTCCCCGCGGGAGCGACGTGACGGTCGCCACCTCGGACAGCGTGGAACAGATCATCATCATGGGACAGGGAGCCCGGCGCCTTTCTGCGTCCGGCTTCCAGGAAGAGGTGGACCGCACCCGTTCGGAGGTCCGGGAAAGGATCCTTCAGAACAAGGTCCGTTTCGGCACCTCCCTGCAGGAAAAACTGGATCAGCTGAAATAAGAAAGGAACCGCTTCATATGAAACTATATACAGCCCGCCACGGGGAGACGGAATGGAACGCTCTCAACAAGGTCCTGGGAAGGACCGACGCCGAACTGAACGAAAACGGACTGCTTGGCGCCCGAAAACTGGCGGACAGGCTTGAGAATACCGATATACAGCTTGTCATCACGTCGCCGCTGCAAAGAGCTTATATCACAGGAAAGACCGTTGCGGACAGGCTTAAGATCCCCTGCCGGACCGATGACAGGCTCATTGAACAGAATTATGGCATCTATGAAGGCGTCGACAGAGACGACCCGGCTTACCAGAAAGCCAAAAGAGAATATTTTGCAAGGTATCCGCAGGGAGAATCCTTCCTGGACGTCGCAGCCCGTGTCTATCCGTTCCTGGAGGAGCTGAAAACACTGCAGGAAAAAAGCGTGCTCCTGCTGACGCACGGCGGCATCTTACGCGTGATCCACAGCTATTTTGCGGATATGGACAATGAAGAATTTGTCACTTTCACCACTCCCAACTGCGGGTACAGAGAGTATGATCTGTAAAGCCGGATCGTCATCCGTTCGTTACAGAGCGAGGGCGGTATTGTTGTATAATCGGTTCATCAGATGACAGTAATCCGAAAAGAAGAAAGGAGAATGCAACATGAAACGATCGACGATCATAGCGCTGTCTGCTCTGCTGACTCTGGGAGCTGCCGCATCCGTATCCGCCGCCGGCTATTTTGACGAATTCAACGACTACCAGAACGAGGACGGGACCTATTCCTATTACTTCGCGCCGGGCGTCATCGTCACGATGGATGAAGAATGGTATCAGAACACCATCGTGATCCCGGAGGAAGGCGGCGCGGCCTTCTACCACAAGGACAGCTACGAAGGATACCAGAAAGAGGGTTACAAGGGCGGCCGCCTGTTCACCCTCGGCGCTTCCGTGAACCAGAGCTTTACCGAGCTTCCCCATTTTGAATACATCGGGTTTAACGAAGAAGACGCGATGAACTATTATGCGGATCTTCCAACGGACTATCAGGCGTATCCGTATGATCCCGCAGTGGAAGAAGAGTACAGCAGACTTTACGCCGGCGTTGATGAGGTGATCAGCAATATCGTGATCGTCGGCCAGGATACGCAAGCCTCTGCCGGCGGACCGGAACCGGCGCCTGCCGGAACATCCGATCCATCGGACGACACTGTTACGGTCAGACCGGTGGAAAGCCTTTTCACGATCGAACAGGCCGACGGTGCTTCTGTCGCAGAGCCCGATCAGGAGGATCCGAACCTTCTGCCCGGCGGATGGTATATCCTGGAAGACAATACCGTAACGGCGGAGGCGATGGAGATCTTTAACCAGGCGATGGGAGAGGTCCTCGACGTGGCGTACGTGCCGCAGATGCTGCTGGCGACCCGGACTGCAGAGGAGACGATCTACTGCTTCCTTGCCAAAGACGAAGGCTGGATGCCGGAATCCGTACCCGGTTATGTACTGGTATACGCTTCCGTGGATACGGAAGGCAATGTACATCTCGAGGATATCCAGGATGTCCGGATCGGGCTGTAAACCGGTCATAAAGAACTGACGTGACAGAGGCCGGACGGGGCTTTCAGGAAGGCCTGTCACAGACATAAAAAGGAACAGGGGGATTTTTCCTCTGTTCTTTTTTGTTTTTTTGTAGTATAGTAGTCCTTTGGAAGAAGATCTATACCATGTCGGAACGGGGCGATCATCCCGTTCTGATGCGGTTAACAACATACAAAGGAGAGATACTGTGGACACATTTTATCGGATCGTTTCCCTGCTCGGCGGACTTGCTCTGTTTCTTTATGGCATGCGTGTGATGGGCGACGGGCTGAAGAGCAGCTCCGGCAGCGCCATGAAGGCGGTCCTGGCAAAAGTCACCAATAAACCGGTCATGAGCTTTATCCTGGGTGTTCTGGTCACCTGTATGATCCAGAGCTCCACCGCCACCATCGTTCTGACCGTCGGTCTGGTCGGCGCCGGGTTTCTCACCTTCCGGCAGTCGGTCGGCATTGTGCTCGGCGCCAATGTAGGAACCGCCATCACCGCCCAGATCATCCGTCTGATGGATGTGGACGCAGGGGAGTCCAGCGTTCTGTATTTCTTCAAATCGGACAACCTGGCGCCTTTTGCTCTCCTGGTGGGCATGATCCTGATCATGTTCATCGGAAAAAGAAAAAGGAACGCGGCCAACGCAGGCACTATCCTTATGGGCTTCGGTATTCTTTTCGTCGGCCTGATGAATATGAGCAGCGCCGTCAGCACTTTCGGCGATACGCTCAGTACGCTTCTGACTTCCTTTGAGGATAACTATTTCCTCGGATTCTTATCGGGCGTCGCCGTGACGGGCGTCATCCAGAGCTCCTCCGCCGTCATCGGTATCCTGCAGTCGATCGCCAGCTCGGTCGGCGTGACCTTCTGCGGCGTCTTTGCCGTGATCATCGGCGTCAACATCGGAGACTGCATCACCACCTACCTGGTATGCCGCCTCGGAGCCAAGACAGAGCAGATCCGCACCTGTGTGGTACATATCATTTACAATGTGATCGCCGCGGTGATGCTCTTCAGCGTGATCGGGATACTCCGCGCGGCCGGCGTGATCAATGACGATATCTGGTTCAGCCCGCTGAATTCCGGCGGCGTCGCCAATATCCACGGCCTTTTCCGCCTGATCCCGGCCATTCTGCTGCTGCCCTTCAGCGGAATTCTGGCCAACCTGGCCGAAAAAGCGGTCCCCGGAAAACAGGAGGACGCCGAAGAATCCGACATCGAGAAGAACCTCCGCGAGCTGGATATGCGTCTGATCACCAACCCGGCCATCGCCCTGAACGAGACGGCGCATCTGATCGGTCATATGGCCGATGTGGCGCTTCACAATTACGAGGCGTCCGTCCAACAGCTCTATGAATATGATCCGAGGCGTTTTGAACGGATCAACCAGAGGGAAGACCTGCTGGACCGCATGACGGACGCTTCCAACCAGTATATCGTTGCCATTTCGCCGAATATCACCACGGACAGGGACAACATCAACCAGAATTTCCAGCTGAGAGCCATGACCTGTTACGAGCGGATCGGCGACCTGGCCCTGCATATATCCGAAAACATCGAAAATCTGAAGCGTGCGCAGAAGGAGTTTTCACCTACGGCCATGGAGGAGCTCCGCGTTCTGACAAGAGCCGTAAAGGAGATCCTGGAGAATACGTCCCAGGCCTATAAGACCAACCGGAACAGGCTCGCGCAGACGGTTGAACCTCTTGAGGAAGTGATCGACGAGCTGATCGAGGACCTGAAGCAGAGGCATGTCTACCGCATGACCCACGGTCTGTGCGATATCTTTAACGGGATCGAATTCCAGAACATTCTGCTGCATCTGGAAAGGATCTCGGATCAGTGCTCGGATCTGGCCGTCTATATGCTCGGCCGTAACGACCAGAACATCAGCGGCAACGAGCATCAGTATCTGCAGAACCTGCATCAGTCGGATGATCAGGCTTATAAGCAGGCTTTCGAATCAGGCTACAACCGTTACTACAGTCAGCTGAAAGAGATTCCCGTCACTCCGGAAGGAACCGAGAGAACGCCGGAAGTATAGGAAAACCTTCCACAGTTTTTTAAAATCTGCTTGATTCCGTATTTTCAACATGCTATACTATGAAGCGCTGTGTCCGGGAGACGCAGCGCTTTATTCGTGAGTTCGAGACCTTCCTCACGTAAAACAAAACTAAAGGAGAAAAGAAAATGAAAAACAAAAGCACGCAGTATCTGGTACAGGGAGCGCTGATCGGCGCTGTCTATGTGGTCCTCACCCTGGTCTTCGCCCCGCTGTCGTTCGGCGAGATCCAGGTCCGTTTCGCGGAAATGCTGACGATCCTTCCGTTTTTTACCCCCGCGGCGGTCCCCGGCCTGTTTGTGGGATGCCTGCTCGCCAACATCCTGGGCGGCGCCATTCTTCCGGACATCATCTTCGGCAGCCTGGCCACTCTGATCGGAGCGGTGGGAACCTACATGCTCCGCAGCAAAAACCGTTTTCTGGCACCGATCCCTCCGATCGCCGCCAACCTTGTGATCGTTCCGTTTGTCCTTCGGTACGGCTACGGCGTGGATCAGCCGATCCCGTTTATGATGCTTACGGTCGGCGCCGGAGAAGTGATCTCGGCCGGTATCCTGGGTCTGATCCTGATGAGCATCCTCTATCCCAACCGCAAAAACATGTTCCGCGAAACCTACCATGCACAGCAGTAAACCTGCTGTGCTTTTTTTAAGCGCAATATAGGAAAAATGCCCTTGCGTACAATTGCAAAACCATATGCGGCAGTGTATAGTGGAAGAGAGGTGAGACAGATCTATGAAGAAAAAAGCTGTGGCAGCAGGCCATATCTGCATTGATATTACCCCCACGTTTAACGAAAGCAAAACACCGGATGTAGGCGGGCTGCTTTCTCCCGGAACATTGGTGCATGTCGGTCCGGCAGTCATCCACACCGGCGGTTCGGTGGCCAACACCGGCCTGGCGATGAAATTTTTCGGAGCGGACGTTTCCCTGGCCGGAAAGATCGGCGACGATTCCTTCGGGAACATGATCGAGGCCATCCTGGCGGAACGGCAGGCAGAAAAAGACCTGATCCGCAGGCCGGGTGAGAATACGGCCTACACCATCGTGCTTGCGATTCCCGGCATCGACCGGATCTTCCTGCATGATCCGGGCGCCAACAATACCTTTACTGCAGACGATCTGACGGAAGATCTGCTGCGGGATACGGCTCTTTTTCACTTCGGCTACGCGCCGCTGATGAAAAAGATGTATGAAAACGAGGGAGAAGGCCTGGTCGAGGTGATGAAAAAAGCGAGATCCTTCGGCACGGCGACCTCCCTGGATTTTGCCACCGTCGATCCGAATTCGGAAGCAGGCCGGGCGGACTGGAGAAAGATCCTTCAAAAGACGCTGCCCTTTGTGGACATCTTTGTCCCCAGCATAGAAGAGCTGATGTTTATGCTGGACAGGGACCGGTTCGAATCTCTCCGGAAAAGAGCCGGGAACGGGGACATGTGCATGCTCCTGAATCTAGATGAAGACGTCCGTCCGCTTGCGGACGCGTGCATGGAGATGGGCTGCAGGATCCTGCTGATCAAATGCGGCGCCCCGGGTCTGTATTTCAGGACCGCTTCCGAAGAGAAACTGAGATCCCTTGCTCAGCTTCTGGAACCGTCCGTCGGATCCTGGGCGGGGCTTGAAGGTTTTGAGCCAGCCTATGTTCCCCGTAAAGTACTCTCAGCGACCGGAGCAGGAGACACCTGCATCGCCGCCTTTCTGACGGCTTTGCTGGAAGGGTTTCCTCTGCAGAAATGTCTGCAGTATGCCGCGGCTGCGGGCGCATCCTGTGTAGAAGCATACGACGCCCTGAGCGGCCTGATCACCTTCGACGAGATCGAAAAAAAGATCGGCGCCGGCTGGAAAAAGAATTCATCAGACATGGATAAAAAAGATCCCTGTGTCCGATGACAGAAAGAATCCGAATCTGCAGATGGAGGACAGACAATGAAAAGCATTAAGAGTGTATACAAGATCGGAAACGGCCCTTCCAGCTCCCATACGGTAGGTCCCTATCACGCCGCGCGGGTCTTTGGGAAACGGCATCCGGAGGCGGACGCCTTCCGCGTGACGCTTTTCGGTTCGTTGGCGTTTACGGGTGAAGGCCATGGAACAAGAAAGGCGATCGAAGCCGCCCTGCCGGGGATCGAGGTGATCTACGACCGCACGATCCCGGAGGATGATCTTCCCCATCCGAACACGATGCTGTTCGAAGCCTTCAAGGACGGGACGCTGATCGAAAGCAAACGCATCTTCAGCATCGGCGGAGGCTCGATCCGCATAGAAAACGAGAATTCGGAGGACGATATCGAAGTCTATCCGCAGAAGAATTTTACGGAGATCCTGTGGCTCTGCAAGGAGAGAAGCCTGAATCTCGCCCAGTTTATCTACCGTTACGAGGATCCTTCCTTAAAAGCGTTCCTGCAGGAGATCTGGGAAGCCATGAAGGCGTCCGTTGAACGCGGGCTTCATACGGAGGGGATACTGCCCGGAGGCCTGGGCGTCGCGAGAAAAGCGAAGATCCTGTTTGAGAAGCGCTGCTACAACGAAAGTGCAGATGTGACGATGAACCGTGTGATAGCCGCATATGCGTATGCGGTCAGCGAAGAGAACGCGGATGAAAGTATTGTGGTGACCGCGCCGACCTGCGGAAGCTGCGGCGTGCTTCCGGCCGTCCTGTACTATATGCAGAATGAAAAAGGGTTCCCGGAAGAAGAGATACTTGACGCCCTCGCGGTCGCAGGGCTGATCGGGAATGTGATCAGGACCAACGCGAGCATATCCGGAGCGGAATGCGGATGCCAGGCGGAGATCGGAAGCGCCTGTTCCATGACGGCGGCGGCGCTCGCTTCGCTCTACGGGCTGAATATTGAACAGATCGAATACGCGGCGGAGATCGCCATGGAACATAACCTGGGCCTGACCTGCGATCCGGTGAAGGGCCTGGTGCAGATCCCCTGCATCGAGAGAAACGCGGTCGCGGCCATGCGTGCGATCAGCTCCGTCAATCTGTCCCGGTTCCTGTTTTCCACCCGGAAGATCTCTTTTGACGAGGTGGTGGAGACAATGTACCGGACCGGCCGGGACATGAACGAAAAATACAGGGAGACTTCCCACGGCGGACTGGCCCAGATCTATTATGCAGAATAATGGATTCAACGAAGAGGAGAGATGTGTCTGCCGGCATGCTTCTGCTTTGCCGGCAGCATGTGCAGGATGATGTGTACGGTTCCTGCGGTGGAAACGATCTTGTCCGCGGCTGCCAGGATCCAGCCTTCTCTGGAGGTCGGGATCCTTACGCCGAGCGGCCACATATGGCTTAAGATGGCTTTTTCCGTTTTCGGATCAATGTCGTCGATCAGCCTGCCGGCTTCTGTAAGCGTAGCCCGCGGATGTTTTATACAGCACTCCAGATTATTTTTATACCGGTCTTTCCGGCCGACCATACCGAGATCATGACAGAGAGATGCCACAGTGATGCATCTGCGGTCTGTCATGATCCCTTTTTTTTCGAGCGCTTTGCAGATCCTGAGCGCCTGTCTGTACACGAGGACGGAATGCCTGCCGAGCGTCGTGTCATAATGATGCTCCTGCGCCATCGCTTGCTGAAATATGGCGGAGGAACAGATCGTCTTCCTGAGCTCGGGGACGGCGGCTGTCTTCATCGAAACGGTCATCTGACGGCACACCTCCTTTCAGATCCCGTGCGCCCTGCCCGCTTTACAGCAGTTCCGCAAACAGCCGCAGGATCAGCTGTGAAAATCTGAGGAAAGAACTCTTTCCCTCCTGATACTGCTTCGTCACCTCTGTGCTTTGTGAGATCATGACCTCGAAATCACGGCGGATCTCTGACGCGATATTCTTTTCATAGATCCAGCAGCCGTTTTCAAAGTGATGGTAGAGGCTCCGGTAATCCATATTGATCGTGCCGCAGGTGGCCATCTTGTCATCAGCCACGCTCATCTTACAGTGACAGAAACCGGGGGTCCATTCATAGATCCTGACGCCGTTCTTGACCAGAGCAGGATAGAAAGAACGGGTGACGTTGTAGACCAGCTTTTTGTCCGGAATGCCGGGCGTTATGATCCGGACGTCCACGCCCCTCTTGGCAGCGAGGACAAGCGCATGGGTCATTTCATCGGTGAGGATCAGATAAGGCGTCACAAAATAACAGTATTTTTCAGCTTTTTCGGCCATGCTGATGTAGACTTCTTCCCCGACCTGTTCCTGATCCATGGGAGAGTCTCCGTATGGCTGGATGAAGCCTTTCTGAACTGCTTTATACTTGTATACAGGCAGATATTTTCCAAAATCCTTGTCCTGGAAATCGCCGGTCCGCTTTCCGGCATTCCACATTTCCAGGAACATGATCGTGAGGGACGGAACGGCGTCGCCCTCCAGACGGATCCCGGTGTCCTTCCATTCTCCGTACGGGTGGGTCAGGTTGAAGTATTCATTCGCAAGGTTGTAGCCCCCGGTATATCCCACTTTTCCGTCGATCACGGTGATCTTGCGATGGTCGCGGTTGTTGAGGAAGAGATTCAGGCCGGGTCCGAACGGGTTGAACACCTGGCAGGCGATCCCTTTTCCTTTCAGCTTTTTGACAAAGTCGGTGGTGATAAAACCGATGCTGCCCATATCGTCATAGAATACACGGACCTCCACGCCCTCCGAAGCCTTTTTTTCCAGGACCTCCTCGATCCGGTGCCAGGACGTGCCATCTTCGATCGCGTGATATTCCATAAAAATGAACTTTTCGGCTTTCCGCATATCCTCGAGCTGAGCGTCCAGCCCTTTTGCCGCGTCATCAAAATACAGGACGTCCGTGTTCTGCCAGAGGGGGTAGCCGGACTGCTGATCAAGATACAAGGCGATGCCTGACGCAGCGGGATCCATGTCCCTCAGAAGCTCTGTCAGGTTTTCCTTTTTCCTTTTGGACAACAGGGGAAGCAGTTCTTTGTCGATCCTGTCGAAGCGCTTGCGCATCGCGTGTGTTCCGCCGTTCACGCCGACAAGCAGATAGAGCGTCACGCCGAAGAAGGGCGCCGTCAGGATCAGGATGATCCAGGGCATTTTCATGGCGGATGTTCTGCTCTGCGCGTAGATGCCGAGTACCAGTCCGAGAGCGAGGATCCTCACGACGGCTTCGATCCAGAACGCATGCTCCGAAAGCCTTGTCAGCAATGTAAAAATGACAAAGAGCTCCAATACAATGGACAGGAGGGCAAATACCATCCTTTTTACGCCGTTTTTGGTTTTGGCTTTTCCTTCGACTGTCGACTGTTTTTCCATATCCGATCCTTCCTCTCCTGGACAGCTCTGCCTGCACGGCCAATCTGCTTCATCCGGCCGGTCAATGCTGCATTTTCGTCCGGTTTCTTTGTCAGTCATTATAGCATATCAGTCGGGTTTTGTATATCAGACAGCGCGGCTTTATTTCCGGTTTTTACAAGGAAAGCATCTGAGCAGCCGGCGGGTCGATGTGACAAATCACATTATAATTTTATAATAAAGGGGGCTGTGAAAAATGAGGTTGAAAACCTCAGGCTTCACAGCCCCTTCCAGATTTAATATGAGGAAACTATATCATCTGATCATGAGAAACGTCAAGGATACGGGATTATTTTGCTGAAAGCCATGCATCCAGCTGCGCCTGGTTTTCCGCGATCACTTCATCGATTCCGGCAGCCTCCAGAGCATCGAGGAATTCCGGGATCTTCTCTTCCGGATCTACGATTCCGCATTCCAGAGCCGGTGCATACTGCCCGATCACTGCAGCAACTGCAGTCAGCGCAGTCGTCACATTGGTGGGATCAAATGTATATCCCAGGAATTTCGATGTGTCGGCGTTCGGATAGATAAAATCGGCAAAACCTTCAATATCTTCATCGGTAAACGGAGGTCTCTGGTAAAGATCTTTCACGTTTCCGTACGTGCCTACAAAAGATCCATATCCACAGTTGTTGGCGTCCACCCCATCCGGATAGCCGATGATCTTGCTGCCCTCTGTGGTCGTGTAATGAACGCCTTCGATTCCATAGTTAAGCAGATTTGCCAGCTCGGCATCGGAAAACATCAGTTCCAGGAACTCTACAACTTTGTCCGGTCTTTCGCAGGAGGAAGAAACACCCCAGCAGAAATTCAGTACGTTGCTTGATTTGGTGATGATATCAGTCATCGGAACTTCTCCGAGATTTTTGCCGGTGGTCTTTGATTTGTAGGCTGCGCTGTTTCCTGGATTGGAATTGGAAACAAAGCCGAGCATCAGTCCCTGGCTCATAGAATCAGTAGTAGTATATCCGTTGCTGATGGAATCCGGCACGCAATATCCTTTTTCGAACCAGTCTCTGTGCATCAGGCATTTCTGCATGTATTCTTCCGTAGCATAATAGTTTTCTACAGTGGTACCGTTTTTCGCATCCATTACCACACCGTAGGACAGAAGAGCGTCATCGCCCAGAGAATCAAAAGGCGTCCATTCGTACTCACACGCCACACCATCTCCAAGAGAGATCCCATACTGCGGCATACCGCTTTCTATTACAGCTTCAAACAGTTTCTCCCAGTCTTCTGCAGTAGTGATCATTTCCGGCATTTCGATATTGTATTCCTCGGCAAGATCTTTATCATAGAAGAAAGAGACCCTGTTTCCGCTGGCGATCGATCCGGGATATGCATAGATCTCTCCGTTTACTCTGCATGCCTCGAGGATCCCTTCCGCCAGACCGGAAAGAATTTCAGAGCCCTCCACATATTCGGTGATGGGCTGAAGAAGTCCGCTGGATACAAGATTGGAGGGCGTTGTCAGAAGCCCGGCTACCACCAGGTCGATCTGTTGGCCTCCGGCTACAAGAAGTCCCTGTTTTGTGGCCTGATCCATGATCGGAACAGTCAGAAATTCCACCTCGACGCCAATCTTCGGAACAGTGATCTTGTTAACTGCATCCTGTACCATGAGAAGATCCGGATCGTCAAATCCATAGTTGACAACCTCCATCACCATTTTGTAATTCTCTTCCTCTGCAGACACCGTTATGGCAGGAGACAGAGCTGATATTGCCATCATTGCCGCCAAAGCACATGTGAACTGTTTTTTCATTTTACGTCATTCTCCTTTCTTGTGTGTATCTTTTTTATAATCATAGTCCGGCACCGCATGCCAACGTTCTTTGAAATAATGTGCCGCAAGTTTCGGTCTGCGGTCTCTTGTAAAAAGGCCTTTTTTGTTGCCCTGCACCCTGTTCACTCCCTGTCCGGTGGCAAAGTCCGCGAAATTCCAGGCGTGTTCTCCGACTACGAAGGGGAATTCATCCAGAACCTGATTGTTCATACGGTAATACTCCAGCTGATATTCTTCTGTAAACATCACCGGTGCCGTATCATGCAGACCGGCAACCGTATCTGCCCCATATTCAGTGATCATCAGCGGTTTCCCGAGCTTTTCCCATTCTGCCAGTTCTCTGCGGAGCCATTGTGCAGGTTCCTGAAGATCCGGCCCCCCTTCATACCATCCATAATACCGGTTCAGACAGATTACATCGGATAATCTGGCGGATATATCTGTATCCGGACCGCCGGCCATCTGTGCGCTTGCAATGCACACCGGCCTTTTCTGAGGATCCTGGCGATGAGCCTGTTCAAACAGAGGCTTAAAGTATTCAAAAGCGCCTTCTCCGCAGCCGTCCGGTTCGTTGGCGATATTCCACATTACCACACAGGCATAGTTTTTATCTCTGTCTATAAGGTCCCGGATTACCTCCTGATGATGCGGGAAGGTCTGAAGACCGGACTCCTTGTCAAAGGTTCCCTTCTTTTTTCCTTCAAAATTCGCGCCCCCGCCAAAAGCCAGGTTCAGCCCTACGGCAGGCGTCTCATCGATTACCACAAAACCTTGCTGGTCCGCAAGCCGCATCATCTCCTCGCTGTATGGATAATGGCTGCAGCGGAAGCTGTTGGCACCCTGCCATTTCATCAGGGACAGATCCTTTACATACATGGGGATATTCTCACCCCGTCCATGGGGGAACGTATCCTCATGTTTCCCATAACCTTTAAAATAAAACGCTTTTCCATTGATCAGGAAATCCGTACCGCGGACCTCTACCGTCCGGATCCCGTAGGGCAGTTCGTATATATCCTCTCCGAACTTTACCTTCACATAATACAGGAAAGGATCGAGCGGCTGCCAGAGAGAAGCATTCTCAATATAAATCTCACCTGTTTCCCCCTCCGAAGCACCAACGCAGCGTCTTTCACGATCCAGGATCTCCACCTTACAAGTCGGCTGTGAAGAACCTTCAGCGGCGCAGGTGAGAACGGAATACCGAAGAAGCGCGTTTCCTTTCCCGTCGCCGGTGAGTTGAACCTCGGGAACCACAGTGATATCTTCAATATGGTTTTCCGGCATCACCAGGAGCCTGACCGGTCTTGTGATTCCGCAGTAATTGAAAAAATCAAAATTCGGATAATTTGCTTTTTTCTGAACCTTGTTCTTACCCCTGGATCCCCAGACATCCTCGAGATTTCCAACAGGCAGCGTGTGATAGTCAATCCGGTTATCTACGGCGATGGTCAGCAGGTTTTCGCTCTGCAGTTCTTTTCCGATCTCAAATTCAAAGGGAAGAAATCCTCCCAGATGGCTTCCGATCTCTTTTCCGTTCAGATAGACCTTCGCAAAATGAGTGACCGCTTCGAAGCGCAGAACGATGTGACGATGTTCAAAAAGAGATTTCGGAAATGAAAAACTTTTTTGATAGAAAGCATACCCGCAATGGTCCCTGAAATCCACATCTTCCTTAAGATCGTTGTAGGAAGCCGGAACCGGCATATGCTCTGCTTCCGCAAGCGGTTTATCATACCATTTTTCAGCAAAACCATTTCCGTTGTCCAGACGGAAATCCCAGGTTCCGGAAAGATCCATTACGAGCCTTGACTCCGTCATTATTGGATACAGCATTTATTTCCTCCTTTCTTTTCCTTTTTATGGGCCAGGATTCGTCTTTTTACTTTGTGTCTAGAGCTTACCATTATTCCTGAAAACAGCATATTGTCCGGCTTGTGACATATATTGCAAAACATGCTATAATATGTTAATATTTGTCTGCGCAGACATGGACTTAAAAGGAGAGTACACATGAAAGATAATCTTTCCACCGTATTTCTGAACCGTCAGTATATGATCTCAAAGGATTTTGAGATCTATTATTATAAAGACTACAATTTTCGCAATGTAGAAAAACATTCCCACAACTACTACGAGTTTTATTTTTTTCTGGAAGGGGATGTGACTATGTTCTATGCTGATTCTTCTCACCGGATGAAATACGGGGATATGGTGATCATCCCGCCCGGTATGCAGCACTATGTTCAGGTCCATAATCCCGCTGCTTCCTACCGACGGGTCGTTTTCTGGATAACAAAAAGCTTTCTTGCCAAACTGCAGGTACATTCTGATGAGTTCCTGTACCTTACCGGGAAAGCCGATAACGGCGGGTTTGTCTGGCATTTCAAGGAAGTGTCTTTTAACACCGTTCAGCGTAAGGTCTTTCAGGTCATTGAAGAAATCTACTCTGACCGTTTCGGAAGACGTACAGCTGTCGCTTTAGGGATCAATGAGCTGCTTCTGTTCCTCAACCGGACAGTCTACGAAAGTCTGCATCCGGAAAAGTATGGCAAAAACGGGGATAACCTACGGCAGAGCCTGATCCGCTACATAGAAGAGCATATCAACGAAGATCTTCGGCTGGATACGCTCTCAGAGTTGTTTTATGTCAGTAAGTATCATATTTCGCACATTTTCAAGGACCAGATGGGGATTTCGCTGCATCAGTATATCATCAAGAAGAGACTGGCTATGTGCAAAGACGCGCTTGTGAATGGGAAAAAGCCTTCCGAAGTCTGCGAGAAATCCGGCTTTTCGGATTATTCTGTCTTTTATAGGGCATTTGTGAAAGAATACGGTTCGTCTCCTAAAAATATGATAAGACAGGATTTCTGAGAAGTTCAGTGAAATCTCAACTATGATCGAAGGCTCCGAGAGACAGATACAAATATTGACAGACTATTCGTGAACATTTATATTTAAAGCAGGACATATTATTTTTCCGGCAGGCGGGTTTCCAGCAAAAAAGGATGAAGAAAAATGGGTAGAATCTTTATCATATATCTGCTGTGCGTCAATATGACCGCGTTTATTTTATACGGGCTTGACAAACGGAAAGCCAGACGAGGCAAATGGAGGATCACGGAAAAAACGCTGATCGGAATTGCCGTGATCGGCGGGTCTGTCGGGGCCATAGCAGGTATGCTTCTGTTTCATCACAAGACGAAACACTGGTACTTTAAGTACGGCCTGCCGGCGATCCTTTTGATCCAGGCTGCTGCAATGGTTGTGTACTTTACAATAATAAAATAAAGGACGGTATGAGATCATGGAAAAAATGAAGGAAAAGATACTCTCTGACGGTATAGTTCTTCCCGGAGGGATCCTGCAGGTCGGAGGATTCCTGAACCAGCTGATCGATACGACTTTTATGGCTGAGGTCGGGAAAGAAGTAGACAGGCTTTTCAGAGATGACAAGCCTACAAAGCTTCTCACCATCGAGGCATCCGGGATCGGGATCGCGGTGGCGGCCGGAATGACCATGGGACTTCCGGTTCTTTTTGCCAAAAAGCAGAGGACGACCAATATGAGCGGGGACGTATATACGGCCAAGGTCCACTCATTTACACACAACATCGATAATATTGCCATTGTAAGCAGTAAATACCTGGACAAGAATGACAGGATCCTGATCATCGACGACTTCCTGGCTCACGGATGTGCTTTCGCGGGACTGATCGAGATCATCAAGGAAGCCGGAGCAGAGCTTGTCGGATGCTGCGCCGCCATAGAAAAAGGATTCCAGGGCGGCGGAGACAAGCTGAGGGCACAGGGCTACAGGGTCGAATCTCTGGCCATCATCGACGAAATGTCGGAAGACGAGATCAGGTTCAGATAGAAGGGAGACCGGCATGAACAGAAAAGGAATGCTTCTGCTGACGGCTGCCGTTTCCTGCGTCTGCATGCTTTCCGCGGGGACCTGCGTCACGGCGGCGGTGACGCAGCTTTCGCCCACGAGGATCGCGGCGTCGTCCACACTGTACGACGGGATCGGAGACTATAACTGTTACAACATCAACGATTATGATCTTTCCACTGCCTGGGTGGAAGGCGCCTCCGGAAACGGCATAGGCGAGTACGTGGATCTGTTCTTCCCTGCAGGGACCGTCATCACGGGCGGGACCATCTATCCGGGATATTACAAGAACCAGAATGTTTTTGACATGAACAGTGCCGTGACCAGGATCCAGCTGCAGTCCGGGTCCCAGATGGAAGAAGTGGATACTTCCGCCGGCGCGATGACCTATTCTTCCGGCTACGGAGGCCTTCAGTTCGTGCTGAAGAATCCCATCACCTGCGACGGCACGCTTCGCGTCCGCATCATGGATGTACGGTCCGGCTGGAAATATACGGACACCTGCATCAGCGAGATCCATCTGGAGACCGACGATGTGATCACAGCCGGGATCATGATGGACGGCCTGGAGCCAGGAGAAGTTCCTCTGGACGGGGCGGAAGTGACGTATTATGAATACCCGGAGCCCGGAGAAGTGCCGGAACAGGGGCAGGAGCCTGAAATGTCAGAAACGGATGAGGCGGCGGGCTCGCTTGCCACCATGGCCGGCTGGATCTACCGCTGGAGACATAACGACCTGAGAGAGCCTGAGGAGGATACCATCCGTGTGGATGATCTGACCTTCAGCGAAAAAGCCTTCATGCTGTACTGGTATCAGTATAATCACAATGACCCGCGCGTGCAGCTGAGCGATGATTATACGTATAACTCCATCAGCGACAAGTCCCTGAAAAGCATCCTGACCGAAATGTTCGGAAAAGCTACAAAAGGAGACCGCGATGCTTTCTATGACGAATATGTAGAATCTGTGGAGAACGGGATCTGCAAAGTCAACGCGACCGGTGATTTCGGAGACGCGGGTTGGTTTTATTTTTCCGCGGACGGACCCTCCCGGATGGACGGGGACCGCGTAAAGGTGACGGGCCATATTATGCTGAACAGGCCAGGAGAGAACGACTATGTACCGGACATGCCTTTTGAAGCCTGGTTTACATTGAATGATGAAGGCGCGGTCTGGAAATACTGTTTTGACGAAGTACATGTGGGATAAACCTGCAGAATAATGCATATAATGGCGTATGAACGGTCTACATGGAGGAGGAATAATACATGATTCAGACACCCCCCAGACTCTCCCGTGCGGATATGATCCGCTGTACCCTCTGCGGAAACGCGCCATGCAGTGCGTCCTGCGAAAAACTGGATCCTGCCGGACTGCTCCGCAGCATCTGGTTTCAGAATGAACAGACGGCAGCCGTTTCGCTGCCCGAAGCGAATCCTTGCCTGGATTGCCAGGCTCCCTGTGAGCAGGCCTGCATCAGGGCGGGCGAAGTCCCCATCCGGGAGCTGATCGGCCGCCTGTATACCGAGGTGCTTCCTGACTGTGAAACGCCTCTGCCGTCGGACGAAGACAGGCTGAAATGTGATCTGTGCGGCATCCCGCTGGAAAATCCTTTTCTTCTGTCGTCCTCCGTGGTGGCCAGCACGTATGATATGTGCGCCCGTGCGTTTGAAGCCGGCTGGGCCGGCGCGTGCTTCAAGACGATCTGCACGCTGGACATTCACGAAGCTTCCCCGCGGTTTTCCGCGATCACCGGAAGCGACGGAGGTATTATCGGCTTCAAAAACATCGAACAGCTGTCCGACCACAGCGTTTCGGAGAACATGGAGATCTTCCGCCGGCTGAAGAAAAAGTATCCCACAAAGTTTATCCTGGCTTCCATCATGGGCCAGAATGAAGAAGAGTGGGGTGAACTCGCCGGACTGTGCGAAGAAAACGGAGCGGATGCCATAGAACTGAACTTCTCCTGCCCGAATATGGCGGAGGGGGGACTGGGAAGCGACATCGGTCAGGTGCCGGAACTGGTGGAGCGCTATACACGGGCCGCTAAATCATCGTGCCATATCCCGGTGCTGGCAAAGCTTACGCCTAACGTTGCCAGCATGAGCCCTGCAGCGGAAGCTGCAAGACGGGGCGGCGCCGACGGCCTTGCCGCCATCAACACGATCAAATCTGTCGTTGGCGTGAATCCGCATACCTATCTCACTTCTCCGTCTGTCCGCGGCAAAAGCGCCGTGGGAGGATACAGCGGAAACGCGGTCAGACCCATCGCGCTGCGGTTTGTCTCCGAGCTTGGGCAGAATCCGGCTCTGAAAGGAATGCATATTTCCGCGATGGGAGGCATAGAGACCTGGCAGGATGCGCTGGAGTTTATCCTGATGGGCGGAAGCTCGATCCAGATCACGACGGCCGTCATGCAGTACGGCTACAGGATCATCGATGATCTGAAAGCGGGTCTGAACCTCTATCTTACAGAGAAAGGCTTTTCCGATGTCAGGGAAGCTGTCGGAGCCGGACTGGATACGCTGAGCGTAACGACGGACGTACTGGAAAGAGACACGGTCGTCTTTCCGCTGTTTTCCAGAGAACGCTGTATCGGATGCGGCCGCTGCGAGATCTCGTGCGCGGACGGAGGGCATCAGGCGATCCGCCTGAACGCCGGACGGCAGCCGGTCCTGGATGGCAGAAAGTGCGTCGGATGTCATCTGTGCATTCTGGTATGTCCTCAGCAGGCCATCAGACCGGCGCGGAAACGGATCACAAAAGCAAATCTAAAAGAATAAAACAACCTGACCATGAAATACCGGCCCGCTTTCCGGAAGTGGGTCGGTATTGTTAACAGGAAGTAAATAAACACCTGCTTTCGGAGAGGTATTCAGATGACTGTACAGGAGACTATTTTTCGCAAGATCGCCGAAGCATTGCTGACGGATTATTCCAGCATCTATTATGTGAATGCAGAAACAAATGAGTATTTCTGGTATTCAGTGAATCCGGAGTCTCATTCACTGCAGCTTGAACAGGGCGGGGATGATTTTTTCGAAGATATCATCCGTGACTGCAAAAAAGTCATTTATGAAGAAGACCAGCATATCTTTCTGCATGATATCCAGAAGGACAACCTTCTCGATGCAATGAAGACGGGGACAATGAAGAACATTGAATATCGTCTTCTGATCAACGGCGTGCCCGTCTGGCACTCGCTCAGGCTGATCCGCGGCCTGGATGACAAGTCGGATTATTTTGTGCTCGGCGTGGAGAATATCGACGAGCAGTACAGGCAGAGAGAGATCGGGGAAGAAGCCATACGCCGGAATGAGATCTACGACCAGATCACGTCCAGCCTGGCGGAACAGTATGATACCCTGTACTATGTTGACGTCGCTGCCAGCACATATGTGGAGATCTCCTCGACAGATGAATACAAAAAGCTGAACGTTCCGGCTACCGGAAACGACTTTTTCGCAGAGAGCAGAAGAAGCATACGCAAGTACGTGCATCCGGAAGATCAGGAGAAGGCTCTTAAGATCCACTATAAAGACATTATGCTGAAGAACCTGAAAAAGAGACACTCTTTTTCCGTGTCGTACCGCCTGGTGGTAGACGGTGAGGTCAGGCATATCCGGCATACGGAGATCATGGCCAGGGACAGGAAGCATATAGTCGTCTGTATTGAAAATATCGACGAGGAAGTGCAGGCTGAGCTTGCTCAGAAAGAAAACCAGAAGAAGACGGTCACCTTCACGCAGATCGCGGAAAGACTGGCGTCCCATTTTGATCTGATCTATTACATCGACTGCAAGAATTCGACCTACATAGAACTCTCTTCAAAGAAAAAAACCGGCGGGCTGGAGATCCAGGAGGAAGAGCAGGATTTTTTCAGAAACGCGAGAAAGAACGCGGAAAGACTGATCTATATCGAGGACCGGGAACGGGTAATGCTTTTTCTGGACCGCGATCATCTGATCTCGCAGCTGGAGAAAAGCAGGCAGGTGATCACGGATTACCGTATGCTTGTCGAGGGCGGAAAAAAGCAGTATACCCGCATGTCGGTCACGTACTCCTCGGACAGGAGCCATTTTATCATCTGCGTGGAGAACCGGGATAAGGACGTCCGCAGAGAGGCAGAGCATCTGAAAGCGCTCTCCATAGCGAATGAGATGGCCAGAAGAGACGAGCTGACCGGTACGAAGAACCTGACAGCCTACCACGAGATGGAAAAGGACCTGCAGGATCTGGCCAGAACCGAAAGTGAACCTTTCGGGATCGTGGTCTGCGATATCAACGGTCTGAAGATCATCAACGATACGGAGGGACATAAAGCGGGGGACGACTATATCAGAAGCGCGAGCAGGCTGATCTGCCGGACCTACAGCCACAGCCCGGTATTCCGGATCGGCGGGGATGAATTTGTCGTGATCCTGAAGGGGCAGGATTTTATGAACAGGGAGAGCCTGCTGTCCAGGATCAGAAGACAGTCGGAAGAGAATATCCGCATGGGCGATGGCCCCGTCGTGGCGGTCGGTGAGGCTGACTTTACACCGCAGGAGGATCAGTCCGTCGCGGACGTCTTTAACCGTGCCGACGGCATGATGTACGACAACAAAGCACGCCTGAAGGAACAGAAGCTCGTACAGGAGAGCCATTCTCTCAAGGAGAGGACGAATATCCGGATCATCACCGAGGAAAGACGAAATCTACTGGATGCGTTGTTCAAATCGTACGAAGTGATCTCGGAAGGAACCTATGTTTTCCTGTGCGACATGAGGCATGACTATTCCCGCTGGTCCAAAAACGCGGTGGATACCTTCGGACTGCCGTCCGAATACATGTATGGCGCAGGGGACATCTGGGAGAACCGGATCCACCCGGAGGACCGGGAGGCCTATCACAAGGGGATCGATGAAATCTTTGCAGGAAACGCTGCAGGACATGATATGCAGTACCGTGCGAAACGTGTCACGGGAGAGTACGATGTCTGCACCTGCCGCGGCACTGTGATCCGGGACCTTTCCGGCGATCCGGAATACTTTGCCGGCACCATCCGGAATCACGGCATCCAGGGCCATATTGATACGTTGACCGGGCTCAGAAACCAGTATGGTTTTTTTGAGGACCTGGACGGCTGCATCAGACGGTGCGCAGAGGTCAGTGTGCTGCTGATCGGCATCAGCAGATTTTCCGAGATCAACGAGATATACGGCTATCATTTCGGCAACCGCGCGCTGCAGCTTTATGGCAGAAGGATCTTTGAAGCGATCGGGAATACGGGGCATACCTACAGGATCGACGGAACAAAGTTCGCTGTGGTCAGCCATACGCTTACCGTTGCGGAGCTGCAGGAGACATACAACAGTTTCCGGGCGTTCCTACATGAGGATTTCCAGGTGGACGGCAGGAAGATCCTGCTGAACCTGCACTGCGGAGCCATACGGGTGGATCATTTTGACATCGACGCGCAGACAGTGTACTCCTGCCTGAATTTTGCTTATGAAGAATCCAAGGTCTTACGAAAAGGAGATCTGGTGGAGTTCCACAACGACCTGAACGAAGGAAAACATCAGCGGCTGGAAAAGCTGCATGCGATCCGCTCATCCATCATGCATGGGTATAAAGGTTTTTATCTGCTGTATCAGCCGGTGGTGGACGCAAAGACAGAGCAGGTGATCGGCGGGGAAGCGCTGCTTCGCTGGAAGAATGACCTGTACGGCATCGTCCCTCCGGATGAATTTATTCCGGTCCTGGAATCAGATCCTCTGTTCCCGGAGCTTGGCGCATGGATCCTCCGGGAAGCCGTTCTGACGGCAAAGGAGATCTTAAAACAGAATCCGCAGTTTGTGATCAATGTCAATCTGTCTTACACACAGCTGGAGAAGCCGGATTTTGCCGATATGGTCCTTCGCCTGCTGGATGAACTGGAGTACCCGCCGGAGCATCTATGCCTGGAAGTGACGGAGAGGTGCAGGCTTCTGGATCTGGAGCTTCTGAAAAATGTGACCACAAATCTCAGGTCCAGAGGCGTTCAGGTCGCGCTGGATGATTTTGGGACCGGCTTTTCGGCGGTCGGCATCATCAAGGAAGTCCCGATCGACATCATCAAGATCGAACGCAGCTTTGTACTGAGAATAGAGGAAAGCAAAACAGCAAAGAAGGTCGTTAAGAGTATTACCTCTCTAGCCTCTATCTTCGGCGCGAAAGTCTGCGTGGAAGGGATCGAGACAGCAGGGATGAGAGATATCCTGAGGCATTTTCATGTGGAAAGCTTTCAGGGATACTATTACGCAAAACCGCTCCTGCCGGAAGCTTTTATGGAGACGATGGCCCTGAGAAACGGTACGGACAAAGAAAAGGGACCGCAGAGCGCGCCCGTGTCCGGTACTGATGCGTCTGCGGTCCGTTGATCTTACATCTGCCAGTTGAAAATGTCTCTGAGCACCCAGTTTCCCTCCATGTCGATGAGGCCCCGGTAGACGCCTCTCTGGCAGGTCCAGGTTCCGTTTATAAATGCATAAAGACGGTTGTTCTGACTGTGATAGGTGGGATTTCCTTCGTTGTCGTAGATCGTTGCGGGGCTGTCCCACCAGTCGTCTCCGCTCACGTCGTCCGTAAGCCGGATGCCTTCGCTCCCCAGGGAGAGGCAGGCCTGCCAGAACCGGTCGAAGGAGGCGAACAGGCTTGCGTCTTTGGTACGGTAGACATTTGTGCCTTCGTCTTTTGAGACGACACAGTAGGCGGAAGAGATGCGCTCGGGTTTTCCTTCGGCGGGGACCTCTGTCAGCCGGCCGTCTTTCAGGATCTGATATACCTGCTGGTTCCGTGCGTAAGGAACGAGAGACTGGGTATCCACGTCAAAAACAAACCCTTCGCAGGGATTGCCGTTAAGCTCCGGGTATGGCAGGCCTTTTACGTAACCGCCTCCATAAGCCATGTAGGAGTCCGGCTTTTCGGAAAAACTTCCGATCTTCTCCAGAGATGCGTCGTAGACATCATAGGTACCGCCATTGTTGCGTACCACGGCGTCCGCTTTCGTACGGACATCCAGATATCCAAAATGGAGGTCGATGGTATCATCCCCCAAAAACTCTTCCTGCATGACGACCTCGATCCCATCCATGATCACGAGACCGTCAAGGGTCATCACGACGCCCTGCAGATTTTCATCATCGGAATATTTGTACGGGCAGGCAACCAGGAAACTGCCGATGGAGTAGAGCCCCAGTTCTTCATGATTCAGGTACTGGAGCATAAGAGGATCTTTGATCTCCTGCACCGCGGAACTGCCTGTGTCGAAACGAAGCCAGAGGTTATTGTGATAATCGTTCAGGTTGAGCAGCAGTGTGTCCGGAAACACAAACAGATCGCCGTAAAGATCTTTGTCAGGAGAAAAAGGCAGCTCCGGCGTTATAGTGCCCACCGCTTCCGTGCTTTCGTTATACAAGGTCACGGTCCCGGTGGCTTTTTCAACTGTCACATAATAGCTGCCCATGCAGAGAAGGGTATATTCTTCTTCCGGGTATTCGACGGCAACCTGCAGATCGGAAGCGCGGATCAGCGAGGTGCCTCTGGCTTCTGCAGGAAACAGACGGTTTTTGGAGACCAGCTTGGCATAATCTCCCCAGCCTGTGACAGGGAGGCGTCCAAGGTTGTTCCCCTGGTCGTCAAACGCATAATAAAGCATGATCTCGCTTCCCGGCACAGCCAGGAGAAGCTGCTGATCCTCCGGAACAGACAGGGCAGGGTCTGCTGCCGCGGGCACATAAACCAGGCAGGAAGCCATGAATAAAGCAAGCGCTTTTTTAATGAGCTTTGACATAGCCGCACTCCTCCACAAAACTCTGGCCGTCGTCCGTCAGCAGCCAGTCCCGGAGAGCCAGCGCGTTCGGAGAGGACTGTTCGTTGGTGACCACGAAAAACGGATTGACAAGAGGATATTCTCCATTCTGGATGGTCTCGTTGGAGGGCTCGACGCCTTCCACCCGGATCAGGCGCACGCCGGGAACCTGGTGCATCGAGGAGGCGTAGTAGTACACCGAAAAGCCCAGGGCGTTGCTCTCGTTTTCATAGTCCTTCAGGCGGTTGATGATCCCTTCCATGGTAGGGATCTCTTCAAACTGGCCTTCGATCAGCTCGGCGTCGCCCAGGATCAGCTTACGGATCAGCGTCTGGCTCCCGCTGGTTTCGGGACGAAGGAAAGCTTTGATCTCGGCGTCGTTCCCGCCGACCTCGCTCCAGTTGGTGATCTTTCCGGTATAGATGTCATAGATCTGCTGAACGGTCAGGCTTTCGACCGGATTGTCTTCGTTGACAAGAAAGACCAGGGCGTCTTTTCCAAGCTCGCGGATATCCAGCGGATCGTATTGCTGCAGCTGCTCTTTGGTCTCATCTGCGGCTTCGTAGACCAGAAGGATATCCCGGTTCCCCTTGGCCAGTTCCAGATAACAGGGGTTGGTGTTGGTAAAATCGGCCAGGGTCTGTTCGGCTTCTTCTTCGGTGCAGCCGGTCGCTTTCTGAGCCAGCGCTTCGATCATGGGCACGCAGGCGAGCGAACCGTCGATCCGGGGAAATTCCGAATAGCTCATGTGCGGGACCGAATCGCCTGTCTCTGCAGGGACGCCTGTAAAAACGCTCCCGGTCAGAAGGGCGGCGGCCATCGATACGGCACACAGAAGAACAGATTTCTTTTTCATACTTTCACCTCTTTCTCTGATCTGCAGATCAGCAGTGTTCTGATACTGTCACTATAGCACAGCTTTGTTTCATTTTGTAATTCTGCCTTTCGAAAGAGAACCTTTTTTTGTTCATCCTGCCGGCCGGCAGACGGCCCGGAAGCGGTTTTTCTTGTATTTTTTCCTGAAATCGGTTATATTGAATACAGAAAAACACCTGTACATGTCACCATGAAGATCACCCGTCTGCAGCCGAACCGTATTATTCTGGGCGTCAGCGTTATCGACTCTCACATTCAACAATAGCAGGAAGCCGTTATGAATAAAAAAGATGTCAGAAGGATCGTTATCATTGTCTTTTGCGCGATGGCGATGGCGTTGAATATCAAGACCTTTGTCCGGACGGGCGGGCTGTATCCGGGAGGCGCGACGGGCCTTACCATCCTGATCCAGAGAGCAGCCGACCGGTTTTTCGGGATCGATCTGCCGTATACGCTGATCAACGTACTGCTGAATGCGTTTCCGGTATATATCGGGTTTCGCTATATCGGAAAAAAATTTACGTTATATTCCTGCCTGATGATCATCCTGTCCAGCGTGTTTACGGATCTGATCCCGGGGATCGCGATCACCCAGGATATCCTGCTGATCAGCGTGTTCGGCGGAATGATCAACGGACTGGTGATCAGCATCTGTCTGCTTTCAGACGCGACGACGGGAGGAACGGACTTTATCGGGATCTTTCTTTCCCAGAAGAAGGGAGTGGACTCATTCCACCTGGTCCTGGGGATCAACGCTGTGATCCTGTGCGCGTCCGGCCTGATGTTCGGCTGGGACAAAGCGCTTTATTCCATTATTTTTCAGTATACTTCGACAGTGGTCCTGCATACGATGTACCGTGCGTACCAGCAGATCACGCTTCTGGTCGTCACGGAATACCCGCAGGAAATGTGCCGGAAAATCTATGAGGTCAGCCATCATGGAGCTACGATCCTCGAGGGGGAAGGCTCTTATGACCACTGCAGCAGAAAGATCGTTTATTCGGTCATCTCCAGCTCCCAGACCCGCCAGGTACTGCAGGCTGTCAGGGAGGTGGATCCCTCTGCGTTCATCAATTACCTGAAAACGCAGGAGGTTTACGGACATTTTTACCAGGAGCCGAAGGACTGATACGGATCAGGGGAAGGAAGGCGCAAGATGCAGCAGCAGACCTTAAGCGATATCGAGTATTCCAACCGTAAGCAGCAGACCCGTAAAGAAGAATTTCTGACTGCCATGGAGGACATGATCCCGTGGGAACAGTGGATCAGCCTGATCCGGGAGCAGTATCCCTCCGGAAGACGCGGACGGAAGCCCAAAAGCATCGATACCATGCTTCGCATGTATCTTCTGAAGAAATGGTTCGGCCTGTCGGACGCGGGGATCGAGGATGCGGTCTATGACAGTTACGCCATGCGGAACTTTATGCATATCGACTTTTTTGCCGAACAGGTTCCGGATGAGTCTACACTGAGGCGGTTCCGTCATCTGCTGGAAAAGCGTGGGATCGATAAACAGATCGATACAGAGATCCGGGAAAGACTGGCAGAAGCCGGGCTTGTCATGCGCTGCGGCATGATCGTGGACGCGGCTCTGGTTTCCGCCTCGAAAAGGAGATAGATAAATGAGAGTGATCAGGCTTGTATGTGAGCATTGCGGAGCACAGCTGGACATGGACCTGGACAAAGGATTCGCGGTCTGTCCATACTGTAATTCGCAGATCGTGATCGATCAGGTGGACGAGCGGGTCCAGATAACCAACCGTATCGTGGACGAAGCAAGGCTGAAAGAAGCGGAAGTCCGCATAAAAGAACTGGAATATTTACGCGAAAAAGAGCTGCGGGAAGAGGAGATGCGCAGAAAAAAGAAGAATACGCGTCTGCTGATACTGGTCGCCGGCCTTTTCTTCCTTTATATGGTCTATAACGTTTTCAGGAATCATTTTCCCGCAGCCGTGCTGGTCGCGGTCATCGCCTGGCTGTGTCTGCGTTCGGAGGACAGAAGCGTCGAAAGAAGGAACGCCAATGTAGGCTGGTCGCCGAAAAGCAGGCTGGCGGCCCTTCTCCTCTGCATTATGCTGGGCGTTATAGGAGCGCATCATTTTTATGCCGGCAAGATCGGCATGGGGATCCTGTATCTTTTTACCGGGGGTCTGTTCGGGATCGGATGGTTTGTAGACGTGATCCGGATCGCCTGCGGAACCTACAGAGACAATGACGGCTTGTATATCAAAAACTGGGAGTAACCGGGATCTGACAGGAGGCAGGGGATAATTCTCTGCCTCTTTAAATTTTTTTATTTTTTTTGTAACGAATCCGGTTTTTCCACGTCTAATCCATGAATCCGAACAAAAAGGAGGTGATGGAGTGACCAAAGAGCAATGTGCGCGGATGTATGAAACCTGTTATATGAGGGTCTTCTCTTATGTGATGACGCTTTCAGGGGATCAGGGATGCGCAGAGGAACTCACGCAGGAAACCTTTTTCAGGGCTTTTTCAAAACAGAGCGAATTCCGCAGCGAATCGGACGAGGTGACCTGGCTGTGCGCGATCGCGAAGAATCTTTTTATCGATGAGAAACGGCGGCAGAGCAGGCATGGGGAGATCACGGAGGAGATGCCGGATCCGGAAAAGAGCATAGAAAAAGCCGCAGAAGACAAGGATACCTCCTTCAGGATCCATCTGGCGCTGCACAGTCTCGAAGAACCATACCGGGAGGTCTTTGAGCTGCGTGTATTTGGAGAGCTGAGTTTCCGGGAGATCGGGATGATTTTTGCAAAGACCGAGAACTGGGCCAGGGTCACTTATCACCGGGCCAGGATCAGACTACAGGAAAGGATGGAAAAATCGTGAAAATGAATTGTGAAGTGGTGCGCGATCTTCTTCCGCTTTATACAGACGACGCCTGCAGTACGGAAAGCAGGCGGCTGGTCGAAGAACATCTGCAGGAATGCCCTGCATGCAGCAGTTTTCTTGAAAGATTGAGGACGACAGAGATCGAGAACGATCTGTCGCTGGAAAAAGAATCGGTGCTCCGGTACGGAGAAAAGAAGTTCAAACGGCGCTCCGCCATGGTGGGGACCGTGATCTCGGGGATCTTTATGATCCCGATCCTGGTCTGCCTGATCGTGAATCTGACATCGGGCAGGTCGCTGGGATGGTTTTTCATAGTGCTCGCTTCCCTCTGCGTAGCGGCGTCTCTCGTCATCGTTCCGCTGATGGTGCCTTCCGACAGGCTGCTCTGGACCTTCGTGAGCTTTACGGCAAGCCTGATCATGCTGCTGGCCGTGATCTGCCTGTATTCCGGCGGGAGCTGGTTCTGGGTCGCATCCAGCGCGGTGCTTTTCGGACTGGCCGTGATCTTTCTTCCGTTTGTCGTAAAGGCCCGACCGGTGAGAAAGGCGCTCGGGAACAGCAGCCGGGTGTTGATCGTACTGGCAGCGGACGCGGCTCTGTTCATCAACATGATGAACATGATCTCTTTCCGCGGCAGACTGACGCTGGACAGCGTTTTATATATAGCCGGTATTCTTTCCGGCATCGGGATCATCGTTTTTGAAATTTTAAGAAAGAGGGGTATTATAAAATGAGCAGAAAAGGGATTCTGACGATCGTTATGGTGATCTGTGCAGGCATTGTGATCGCATCGATACTGTTCGCAGTCCGGGGCTTTGTGAATGTGATGGGAGAAAGCTATGACAATGAGGACAAGTATACAGCAGGGGAAACGGATATCACGGAGACGGTAAAGAATCTGGATATCAACTGGATCAACGGAAAGGTCACGTTTGCCCGGCACAGCGGCAGGACCATCGAACTGCGGGAAAGATCCGGGAAAGAGATCGATGAAGACATGAAGCTTCGCTGGTGGCTGGACGGAGATACCCTGCGCGTGCAGTTTGCGGAATCCGGCTTTCACATGTTCGCCTGGAACCCGCAGGAAAAAGAACTGACGATCACGCTGCCTGAAGATCTCTCTTTCAGCGACGTGCACGTAAGCGCCACGTCAGGCGATCTGGAGATCCCTTCCCTCACGGCAGAAAACCTGGATCTGGAGGTGACCTCCGGAGATATCAACGCCTCCGCAAAGGCAGCCAGGATCCGCGTAGATTCCACTTCCGGAGATACCGTGCTGCAGTCAGAGGGAGAAGCCGAAGAGATCGTGGTGGAATCGACCTCCGGCGATATTTCCGTGAAGGCGGAAGACGCAGACAGAGTGAAAGTCCGGAGCACCTCCGGCGGGATCGGCGTGACCGGCGGTACGGTGAAAGAGCTGGTGACCGGATCTACCTCCGGCAGCCATTATTATGAGATCAAAGAAGCAGGCAGCATGTCTGCTGAAAGCACCAGCGGCGGCATCACCATCAGGCTGGATCAATTTGACAGCCTGAAAGTGGATGCCACCTCCGGCGATGTGACGGCCGCTCTTCCGGAGAAACCGGGATTTACCGCGGAACTGGAGACAACCAGCGGGGATGTCGATTATTCGCTTCCCATGTCGTCCGACGGATCCACCTATGTCTGCGGAGACGGCAGCGGCTCAGTGGACATCAACACGACCTCCGGGGATGTTCAGATACACAGTATCTGAGAAGAAGGCTCCCGGAGCTCAGATACAGAACCTAAAACCCGTGGCTGCTCCCGCCTCCGCCGAAGCCGCCGCCTCCGCCGCCGCCGCCGGAAGAGCCGGAGCTCTTGCGCACCCGTTTATAGACGTGCACGGCCAGAGAAGCGCCCATGGCTGCCGTTGAGACGGCGATGGGAACAGTCTCTTTGGGCGGAGCGGCGGGATAACGCTGCATACGAAGGATCAGAAAATTGATCGAAAAGCCGAGCACCAGTCCCAGCAGGATACTGCAGATCAGCTTCATGGGCTGGGCGATCTTTCCGCCCTGCAGGAGGATGAGCTCCTCGCGGAAGGCTTCCGCCGCGCATTCATAATACTCTTTGTCAGAGGCATACAGATAGACGTTGTCCGTGATGGAGGCTGTGTGCGAGGTGGTCACCACTTTATAAATGTCTCCGGAATTATACAGTCCGACCTGCCGGTTTTGCATGTCCAGCAAAAAGATGCTGCCATCGAAGCCGGCATATTTTTTGTCCACATAGCCGCGGGGAGAAGAGCTGTTATGGTCTGTGCTCTGGAACACGACGTTTCCGTAGGCGGTGATGGGCTCCATGTCTTTCAGCAGCTTTTCTGCTTCTTCTTCAGTCAGCAGGGAGGCATCGTCCCGGATCACGGCCGTGTATCCGGTCTCGCTGTTTTTGTATTCTCTGCGTTCACCGGGCGTTTCCGGATCCGGGTCTTCCCGGCTGAGCGTTCCTGAGAGCAGATCGGCGGCAGAAGGGGTCACGATCGGTGTGACGTTCATGTTTTCTTTAGCGCTTTCATACAGTTTGTTAAGCGCGTCCGAGGCGCTGCCGGAGCTGGAGGCAAAAACAGCGGAGGAAAACGTTCCGGCCAGGAGGAGCAGGGAAAATGCAGTCAGCAGGAGAAGCTTTAAAAGTCTTTTCATCGTGAAGCGCCTCCTTTCCTCTGGTGGAATTCCGGTACGGGCCGGGTCGACAGCAGATTGTATCCGTTGATCAGCCGGGTGATCAGGTAGCAGATGACGATGAGCAGCAGAATGACCGCGCTGTAGTTGAACACATCCGAAGGATTCCGGAGCACCAGCACAAAACCGGCGGCCGTAAGGGCGGCCATTCCGATCAATGTATCGGCGAGTGTGCGGCGTCCCGGCAGACGTCTTTCCAGATTGACGGCCTTATGCAGCAGAATGACAAAACAGACGCATACGATCGGCCATGCGGCCGTGCCGATGATCCGCATCGTAGTGGCTGTCGCCATGACAAAATTGAAGGTGCCCAGAATGATCTTGATCACATAAGGAATGAGGAAAAGCACGGCGACAGGCGGAATACATTTTGTAAGCGGAAATTTTTTCGGTTCCCGGGAGGCTTTTTCCGCGTCCGGATTCTGTGCGGCAGCTCCGCCGATCCCGTGCAGGAGAGCGGCCGACGCGCCGGCCGCGGCTGTATGTTTGGCCTGGTAGCCTTTATCCAGCGCATGTGTGTCCTTGTCCGTCATTTCCTTCTGGTTAAACACAAAGATCCAGAGGATGAACGCGCTCACATACGTCGAGATCATCAGGACCGTCTCGGCCTGCATGACCGGCAGCAGATATAAGATCAGGGCGAGGACCGCGGACAGTCCCAGCGAACAAAGATAGTAGGCGCGCTTGTCTACCGGCAGATCGGCGACCACGCGCCCGGTCTCTCCGTTCGCGACGGCGTAGGCGACACGGTCGTTGTTTCTCCAGGTCAGGAACCAGAAGGGGAAGAGCGCGCTTCTGGTATTGTTGACGTGCGAATGCAGCGCCTCGTTTTCATTCTCCGGCCGGGTGATCTTCATCCCCGTCATCTCTCCGCTGCCGGAAGAACGTTCGATGGAAAGGATCGTCCGGTCGTTGGCTTCCTTTCGGGCATCGTCCAGGTAGGTCTTGTCCGGAACATCCGCGTAGTCTGCATAGAAACCGCAAAGATAGGCAGGGCTGAAATCGACGAGTTCCTTTTCATGGAAAGGAGCTGATTTCTGCGAAAGATCGTCATCCATCGCAGCGGAGGCGTCAAAGGGGATAAATGAATAATCCGCGTCCAGATCCAGGTTGATATCACAGTATTCGGTATAATTGCTTTTGGAACGCACTCCTTTGAGGGCGATGGGACCCTTCTGATCCACGCTGTAGATCCAGTATGGCAGATAGATGGGCTGGAACTTTTCAAGATGCTCCGTATTTTTGAGCTCCTTTGGCAGAAACCAGACCTTCCGGGTCATTTTCTGATACGCTTCTTTGACGGATTCCGCGGTCTTCCGGAACGGAATGATCTTCTGAGGCGAGGTCTCCCTGGAAAGGCGGCCGGAAAGAGCCACCGAGGAACCGCAGTACATGCAGAAGGAAGCGGCCTCGAGTCCGGTGGAATAGAGCTCGCCGCCGCACTGCGGGCAGGTGTAGACGGTCACGTCATATTCGTTTTCGGCGGCTGTAAGCAAGGTGTCGGGATGGTCTTGCGGAGCCTGGGAATTTCCGCAGAAATCACAGACAAGGTTCCCTGATTTGATGTCGTAGCGGAGGTTGCCTCCGCAGCCAGAGCAGGAATACATGAAATCCCTCCTTATCATGGTGTTGATAGTACTTATTGTACAGCATCAGCCGGACTGTATCAATCTGTGAAAATGAGAAAAAGCATTGCGCCTGATCGTCAAAAAATGTATACTGATATCAGTTATCTACAGTAAGGAGGTTCCCAGATGAAAAAGAAGACAATTACGGCAGCAGTGTGCGGCGTTATGCTGTGTCTTGCAGCTGCCATGACGGCACAGGCCGGACCCGTGGATCTCACGGGTATGTCCGCAGCAGAACTGATGGAACTGCGCGCGCAGGTAAACAGCCGGGCGGCTGCCCTGGCGGAGGAAAAGATCCTCGGACAGGAAGTGAAAGTAACAAATGTTGAAGTGACCAACGGAACGGATCCGCGTTTTGAGACTTCTTATGAGACAGGACTGATCATTCCCACCATCGTCAATGATTCCGGGAAGCCGATCCATGATATCGCGGTCTGCTTTGCAGCCTGGGATGCGAATGGACAGCCGGTCGTACTGAGTTCCTCCATCAGCAGCTATATGCCCGGCTATTTCCCCATCATCTATCTGGAAGATGCCGCGCTGGAGCCCGGAGCAACGCTTAACGACGCCGGGACGGAGATGTACCGTCTGTTTCCGTTTGATGAAAGCTGCGGCGTCGCTTCAGCCAAAGCCGTGATCGCCCTTTATACGGATGATGAAGGCAATATCTGGGAAAACGAGATCCTGGAAGACTGGACAAGGGTCGTGGCAGGGGAGCCGCTGCCATCCGGGGAAACAGTTGAAACCGCACCGGAACCGACCGGAACCCCGACCCCCACACCGGAACCGACCGAGACTCCGGAAGCGGAACCGACTGAAGAACCTGAGCCTGAGCCCGCCGAGACTCCGGAACCGACCGAGACTCCGGAAGCGGAACCGACCGAAACTCCGACTCCCACACCGGAACCGACCAAAGAGCCGGAAGAGGAAAAAGAGGCCCGCGTCTTTGTCGACTGGAAATATGTATACGCTGTGCAGTCCGCTCTGAACGAAGCCGGATATGACTGCGGAACACCTGACGGGATGGCCGGAGCCAGAACCTATGATTCCATGAACCGTTATCAGGAGGACCATGATCTTCCTGTGACCAACAACATCACGGATGCTCTGCTGGATTCTCTCGGGATCGAATACGAATAAAAAACACAGCCTCCCTGTCCGTTTCAATTTCGGACAGGGAGGCTTTTGCGTGCAGGATTTTTGAATGGATTCAGGAAAGTATGATCCGTTTCCGAAGGAACAGGAAATATCCCAGCATCATGGTCAGCGGAACGGCGCTGCCGATCCAGAAAGCGGCGCCGGTCTGGTTGACAAGTATATTGAAAAGGGCATGGTAGGTGATGACAAAACATAAAAGCGCAAAACCGCCGACGGCCCGCAGCCAGATCTTTTCCCACAGAAAATACAGTCCCACGGAGACCGCCATGCCGCACATCACATGCATGGCTCCGGTCCCGAAACCTCTGATCAGAAGCCTGGGCAGGTCTTTTGTACCGTAAGCGGTCAGAAAACAGACGTTCTCAAATGTCGCAAAGCCTACCGCCGTCAGAAGCGTCGCGCTGATCGCATGCTCTTTTCGGGGTTCGAAGATCAGGATATAAAACAAAAGCGGAAAGGATTTCATGAGCTCTTCCACGACGGGAGATATCTCATGCGAAGCCATGGCCAGATCCATACCGATGGCTCCGGCCGTAAAAGAGCTGACGTAGGCGGACAACAGACAGGCGGTCATCCCGGCTGTCAGAAACAGAAGAGCTCTTCGCCCGTCCCGCCGCAGCAGCAGGATCGCCAGCAAAAGCGGAGCAGCAAGGCAGATGTATGTATTTTCGATGTAATTCATGTCTTCACCGCCTTTTTGACCGCTGACAGGAAAAAGAAAAACAGGAGAGATACAAAAATATCAAACCAGTAATACGGATTCAGGAGCGTATCGTATTCCCAGAAACAGGATGCCGTCCACACCGCATGTTCGGCCAGACAAAAAAGCAGCACGCACAGGGAGAGAGAACGGGAACTTCCGGTATCATTGCCGGGAAGCAGCCTGATGATCGATGCATACAGAAGAAGCCCCATGAGGGCTCCCGTGACCGCGTTGCTGAAAAACTTCCCCCACTGCATAAAGAATATGGCCATCCCTGCAGCGAAAACCGGACCCGCATAAGGAAAAAAGCTTTTCTTTCTGATCTTTTCGGGAGGGGAAACTTCGCGCAGCAGCATGTACAGAAAAACATAGGACGCGTACCAGCTCACATCGGAAACCACGGAAACTGCCGGCGTGTCTTCATAAAAGATCAGGCACGCCTGCCAGTAGAGGTCTCCCAGCATAAAGCTGCCGAAGAAAAAAGCCAGCAGCACCCAGGCTCTGCTGCGGTTTGTAAACGCCCTGGGAACGGCGACGCAGAGGCAGATGAAAAGCGCCGTCAGCTGCGCAGCGTTTTCAAGACTTTCGATCATCGTGCTTCTCCTTATCCATCCGCTTTTTCAGCCGGAAACACAGGATCGTTAAAAAGATCCCCAGGGCGAACGCGACTATTGCGATCACGACGTATCCGAGCGCAGCGTTGTCTGCAAAAATGCTGGCAGCTGTCCCGCCCGGGTCTATGGTCTGTACAGCGACGGGGAGACGCGAAAGCATCAGAGCCAGAAGAATCACAACGGAAAGGCCGATCGCTCCTGCAGCGGTATACATTGTATAAGCCCGACGGCGAAGTTCTTTCTCCCGGACAGTATTCATACGCCGATGCAGTTCTTCCACACGTTCTTCAGATGTCCGCATGGGTGATCCCCTCCTTCTCCAGCTCCTTGCGCAGCTGGTTTTTTCCGTGGTACAGAAGATTGTCGATTTTTTTATGGTTGAAGCCGGTGACCTCCGCAGCCTGGGCGTAGCTCATATCCATGCCGTAGACCAGCCAGAGGATCTCGCGGTACTGCGGAGCGATCCGGTTGAGGCACTGCTGCAGGATACGGTTCCGCTCGTTCTTTAACACTTCGTTTTCCGGTGAGACCAGTTCCCCCGGAAAGGAGTCTTCCATGGAGTTTTCCATGATAAACTCGTTGCGGCGGATCCGGATCTTCCATAGATGGTTTGCTTTGTACCGTGCCACTTTGAACAGATAAGGACGAAATTTCCCATCCTGTATCTTTGGCTTCTGTACAAGAACGACGGCAAAGCAGTCCAGCATGAGGTCCTCGGCGTCCTGCTCATTGTGGAGAAATGCGTTCAGGTATGCAGTCAGAGCATCGCCGTGCCGCAGCATCAGCGAATCGCCGGCGGACTGATCGCCGGACAGATATTGATGATAAAGTTCGTCATCACTGTACACGACGATCCCCCCTCCCTTTGATACGGCATGATTTCCATACGGTCAACCATCTTTGTCCTTCATTGTAACAGACACCGGATGGCAGCCGCAAGGTTTTTTCGGGAGGATTATTGTCTGTACGGGTAAGCGGGCAGGATGCAGGAGCCGGAACAGGAGCGTTAACAGCACCGGCATACGGCGGTCACTTTCATCTCATCCCCGTTAATTTCGGCGAAAAGCCCGCCTTTCATCAGATTCATCAGTTTTTTACAGATATACAGCCCCAAGCCGCTGCCGTTTTTGTTCCCGACGTTGGAGCCTCTGTAAAAGCTCTCGAAGATATGCTCCAGCTCGTGCTCTGGCAGAGTGCATCCGGTGTTGGAGACGGTGACCAGGACAGAATCCTCCTCCGAACCGCATTCCACGGTGATGCGGCGGCCGTCGCCGTACTTGAGCGCGTTTTCGCTGAGGCCGGACAGGTTTCTCCCGTTGAAGGCGACCTCGCCGGCAGTCATCTTGTCCATACCGGAGACCGTATACAGGAGGGTGGACTTGCCTGAGCCGGACGGCCCCATGATCCCGACCATCTCGCCTTCTTCTATGGAAAAATTCACGTTTCTCAGGACGTTGTTCTGCTTTTTGTTGACCACATAGGTTTTGAACAGGTCGTTTACTTCGATAATCTTACGCATGTTTTTTCTCCTTTATCATCAGACTGCCCGAGGCTTGTATCGTTCTTATTCAATGTTGCCCATCGAATCCGCATGGATCGTCCGGGTATACAGGGATGTGAGGAAAGCAGCCGCAACAACTGCCGCCGTGATGAACAGCGGGTACAGCACGAATATCTCCATCGGATTAATGCTGTAGCGGATCCCGGATACCGCGCCCATCACTGCGAATATCCTGTCGCAGACGATCCTGGTGACGGGATAATCCAGTGCCATCGCCGCGGCGGCGGATATGATCATCACGACCACGAACCGCAGGGTATGCTGCGCCATGATGGATCTGCTGCGAAACCCGATCGCTTTCATAAGGGCTGTTTCCGAGGCCTCTTTGCTGATAAACGATCTTTCCATCAGGACCGAGATGAGGGCCGCTATGATCAATGAGATCAGAAGGACCAGATTCTTTGCCGCAGTCAGGGTGGAAGAGGAGTTGGTGGATACATCGACAAACCCGGCGGCGTCGTAGATCTTATCGGTTTCGAATATGTCCTTCATTTTTTCTATTCTTTCATCGATCACGTCCCGGGAGGGATCATCTTCAAAGTCGATCTGGAATGAAAACGCGGATGATGCGTCATTGTTCTTCAGAGGGACGTCCTCGTGCAGTCTTCCGCACTTTCCAAGCTGATTCAGGGAGGAGAAGGATGCAGTGATCAGACAGGTCTTTTTTCTTTTCAGGTCTTTTTTCAGTATTCTGGAAAACATGGCGTTCCTCCCTTTCCGGGCATGATGCGAGCGGCTTGAAGCGCTCTGCGACTGTTGATGGAGCCATCATAACCCGGCAATTGTAAAATAATCCTAAAATGTCCGCGGATGGGGGGAATTTCTGACAAGGACGAGCGCTGACCGGTATGTGCACGGAGTTCATTTTGTGTTTGGAATGTGTTGGATTGCGTACGGATTGTGTTGGATTGAGGTTGAATTGCGTTGGATTGTGTTTGTTTTGTTTTTGGTTTGTGTCTGTTTTATGTTGGTTTATGTTGGTTTCTGTTCGCTTTGAGTTTACATAAACTAACTGCAGGTATATTTGTGATATTATTTGTTCTTACCTGTTTCTGTTTTCTTGGATTATCCCGTTTCCCGGAAGTTTGCGCTTTCTAACTGAAGGTAATCGATTTAATATGACTTTTTTTGCCTGCCACGATATCTCGATGTATCCCGTTTTTCAGCACGCGGTTTTCCGATTATTCAAGAGATTGTCTGAAAATTCGAGGTAAGTATTTAAAATCAGCTTGTTTTACCTGCCATCCATAAATGGAAGGCAGGTTGTTTTACTCTGAAAATGAGGGCGACAAACGGTCAAATCTGGAGATCATCATGACAATACCTGCTTATGTGTTCATATCCGGATTTTGCCAGAGAGAGAATGAGGTTTGCGGATAGGATATATATTCTAATCATCAATAAATTACCTGCCCGGCGACGGATCATGAAGAGGAGCTGCCCTGGCGACCGATCAGGAGATCATCTTCATGATGACGGAACAAAGCTGAAGAACACATGCGCCTGTCAGAGAGACAGAGGCAGACGGATCTGTGTGTCGATCCATGACTTTTGCGGGACGTCGTGGATTCTATCGTCGTCCATATAATGGCCGATTAAAAACGGCGACTCTGGATCGTGGAGGCGGCTCTGCGCCAGCACTTTTGAAGGCTCCGCATTCGCGTAACAATATCTGCACAGATGCCTGCAGGTATTGTATGCACCGATGTCACATGCAAGATAACAGGCGCATTCCGCCCTTGTGCCTTTTACTTTCGGTGCGTCAAGGCTCTTGCCGATGGCTTTTTCGTAGTCACTGATCCGCATGCATCCGTCGCAGTCAGCTCCGAAGGCGGCAAGCTCATCGCCTTCGGCACAAGGCCTGACCGTCATACCGTGAGCAGAAGCGATCCTGATCATTTCTTTTCCAAGCGCCAGGCGCTGCTCTTTTGTGACTTCCCGTGCTTCCGGAAAGTTCCTTCTGACTTTCGGGTAGAGATCGATAAAGCTGATCACGACAGTGTGTGTATATCCATCCAGCGCAGAAGCGATCTGCCCGAAAGCGCGGATATGATAATCCATTGTGTATCTTTCTGAAACAAAAATGGGGTCATAACGCCAGCCGACGGAATTCAGGCCGACGATCCCGGAGAGTCTTCTGAAGTCATCAAGGAGGCGGTGCTTGTCCGGAACATTTGGTTCAATATCCTTTCCGTAAGGCGTGATGGTGACGTACCAGTATTGGCCATAATCCTTCAGCAGGTCCATATACGGAAACATTGGCGAGGGATTCTTTGTACAAAAACCGATCACATCCACGACAGACGGGTCGAGACGATAACGGCTGACCTGATTCGGATTATAAGGATTGCGGACGCAGACAAAGCCTTCTTTCAGCCTGTTTGCAAACCATTCTGCATAGAAAGCCGGGATGTCGGTCCTCTGCCCGGTATTGATGATCATTTCCATTCACCGCCTTTCTGCTGCTGCACGATAGCTGCAGGTTACCGCTGAACCGTAATTCTAGTCCTGCTGTTGTATCATAACTGTATTATTGCTGTTGTGTCATAACTGTATTATTGCTGTTGTGTCATAACTGTATTATTGCTGCTGTGTCATAACTGTATTATTGCCGTTGCATCTTAACTGTATTATTGCCGTTGCATCTTAACTGTATTATTGCTGTTGCATCTTAACT
>CAMOQF010000003.1 GCA_946622645.1 uncultured Blautia sp. | reverse complement strand
CCCCTGCCGTCTGCCAAAGGACTCCCCGCGAAAGCGACATCCCCCTGCCGTCTGCCAAAGGACTCCCCGCGAAAGCGACATCCCCCTGCCGTCTGCCAAAGGACTCCCCGCGAAAGCGACATCCCCCTGCCGTCTGCGAAAGACTCCACGTGAAAACGACAATCCCTCCCGGCAGGGCCCCCCGCGGTCAGGCACCCCTCCCGGCAGGGACAGCCACCCCGGCGCAAGGGGATGTATGTTATAGGATGAATAGAACACTTGACAAATGGTAAAAATGTGATATGATAGAAATAGTTCTGGCACTCGATTTAAAAGAGTGCTAACAAAAATGGTAATAAAAGGAGGTGACAGGTATGACAATAGTGCCTGTATACAATATATCCATCGTCCCTAACGCAGATCTCTATCTGCAGACTGACAACTACACCCGTATGGCCGGCAAAGCACCTGAAGAAGGCGAGCGCGTCTTCTTCCTCGTCCTGCGTTCCGAGACCGTCAAAAGAAACGTGACTGAAAAAAGTTTCTATCCGACCGGTGTCTCGGGCAGCATCAAGGAAGTGAACGCTGCCGGTTTTGTGTCGATCCACATGGGCGGGCGCGTCCACATCGATGAGATCCACATCAATGAAAACCACACGATCGGTCTTACGGTATCGAGACGCCCGGACATAGAGGATCTCGATGAAACCGTGGAAAAAGAACATCTGCGCGCTGTCAAAGCACGTGTTCTTGAGGATGCAAAAGGTCACCAGTGGGAAGCCTTTGCAAGGAGCATCATTGCAGGCTGGCAGAGCATGGAGCAGGCGTTTGCCGCCATGTCCCCGTGGCTCACCGTCTCACACGAAGACCGCTACCGCATTCTGAACGAGGACAGCCGTCAAAACCGCATGCAGATGATCGAAAACGCGATCCTGGAGTCTTTGGAGATCACAAGACTCAGTTCCGAAGCGAAAAGCGCGCAGGAAGAGGACAATCAGAAAGCGTACAGAGAGCAGGCTATCAAAAAACAGATGGAATACCTGCAGAAAGAGCTGGATGAGCTGCATCCGGAGGAGGTGACCGACCTTCGGGCCCTTGAGATCAAGATTGAAGAGAGCCACATGAACGAGACGGCAGAGGCGGAAGCGCGGAAGGTCCTGAACCGTCTGAAACAGGGCGGGAGCAACAATGCGGAATACAGCATGTTGTTTGATTATCTTGACTTTGTGACCAGCCTTAAGTGGGAGAAAGCCGAAGCGCAGCAGATCGAGCTGGAAGAAGCTGAGCGTATTCTGGATGAGGATCATTTTGGCCTGAAGAGAGTAAAGGAGAGGATCATCCAGCAGCTGGCCGTGATGGAACTGAATCACAGACAATCAGGCTCGATCCTTCTGTTTGTCGGTGCACCCGGCACTGGCAAGACCAGCATCGGACAGAGCATAGCCAGGGCGCTTGGCCGAAAATACAGCCGTGTAAGCCTTGGCGGCGTGCGGGATGAAGCGGACATCAGAGGCCACAGAAGGACCTATATCGGGGCTATGCCGGGCCGTATTATGGACGGGATCCAGAAATGCGGCGCGAACAATCCCGTGATGGTGTTGGACGAGGTAGACAAGCTTTCATCATCTTACAACGGAGACCCGGCCAGCGCCCTTCTGGAGGTGCTGGATCCGGAGCAGAACAGCACCTTCACGGATCATTATATGAATGTTCCGTATGATCTTTCGGATGTGCTTTTTATCTGCACGGCAAACACGACTGATACGATACCCGAGCCTCTTCTGAACCGTATGGAAGTCATTCAGTTCCCGGGCTATACCGCGCTGGACAAGTTCCAGATCGCCCGGAGGCATCTGATTCCCAAGGCTATGGAGAAGACCGGAATCGGAGAGGACATGCTGACCATCACGGATGATGCGATCCGCACCATCATCGACGATTACACCAGGGAGGCAGGCGTGAGAGGCCTTAACAAGCGGATGGAGACCCTCTGCAGAGCAGCGGCGGTCCGTCTGGTAAAAGGCCGTCAGGAACCGATCACGGTCACTCCGGAAGATATCCAGGAACTGCTGGACATGCATCCCATGCATCACGAACATATCCTGGCGGACAATAAGCCGGGGGTCGTGACAGGACTGGCCTGGACGCAGGCAGGCGGGGAGATCCTGTTTATCGAAACGCTGTTTACAAAAGGGAGCGGCAAGATCATCATCACCGGCCAGCTCGGCGATGTGATGAAGGAATCCGCGCAGATCGCCGTAAGCCTGGTCAAGTCGCTGTATCCGGACAAGGCGGAGATGTTCGAAAAGAACGACCTGCACATCCATGTGCCGGACGGAGCCGTGCCGAAGGACGGACCGTCCGCAGGCATCGCCCTCACCACGGCTATTTCATCGCTGGTAAATGAAAAGACGGTAAGTCCAAGCTTTGCCATGACAGGCGAGGTCTCGCTGCGAGGCGTGGTAAAACCCATCGGCGGACTTCCGGAAAAGCTGATGGCCGCCCACAGGGCCGGCATCTCCACGGTTCTGATCCCCAGTGAGAACCAGGATGATCTGCGTGAAGTGGCAGACGAAGTAAAAGAAAAACTGCAGATCATCCCTGTAGAGAATGTCCAGGATGTACTGCAGCTGGTGAGCGTGAAAGAAGTTGTAACTGAGAACATGTGATTTTCCGCCCCGTTATATAAAGGCCGAAGAAAGCCTTTAACAGCTGTATGCATGACATTGCATTTCGGAAGCCGTCGAAACTTGCTCATGTTTCTTCAGAAGACAACGGGAACGGCGCCGCGCAGCCCGGGCGGCAGATCTTTCTTTCACATATGGAGAAAAAGAAAACCCTTGAGGGACTATTAGAGCGGTCCTTCAAGGGTTTTTTTCAGTTACTTTAAAAGTGTGGCTTCCAGAACGACGGGATTATGGTCCGAAGCTTTGAATCCGAGATCGTCAGTCTCCAGAGAGTCGATCCGGATGTTCCTGGAAACGATAAATCCATCGATCAGATAGTACTGGAAGCTGTCGTGGTCCGCGTCTGCGTACGGTTTGTCAAGGGACCGGCAGGAGGGAACAGAATTATCCATCACAAACTGCCAGTCGTCCTCGTAAGGACTGGTGTCGATGAGACCACATTCCCACATGCCGTCATAATGCGGATAGTCTGACGTATCCACATTGGAGAAGGCCTGGTTGAAATCTCCGCCGGCAATGATGTAATCACCTGTCCCGGATTCTTCCTCCAGAAGCCGGATCAGCTGTTCGGTCTGAGCGGCTTTGCCTTCACCGTCGTCATAAGCCTCCAGATGAAGATTGATGATGACAAGCTCTTTGTCGGATTTATCAAGCGGAATACGGTTCACGACCAGGCATCGTTTCAGGTTGGCGATCCGTACGGGCCAGCTGAAGGGACAGGGGAGCGAGATACGCTCGGCGCTGTCGATATGAGCGCGGCTCAAGGTCTGGATACCGCTGTCCACCTTTCCGATAGGCGGCATTGGATAAGGAATGTACGGGACACGGAAATTACAGCCGAAGGTATATTCATAGCGGTCCAGATTGTTGTAAAGCATCTGAGCTTCATTGGTATGCTCGGAACGGTCGGAGTTGAGATCGGTCTCCTGCAGGAGGATCAGATCCGCATTCGATTGTTTCAGGTATTCCGTGATGCTGGTCAGATTTTCGGCCAGTCTGGCGCCGTCGGCTGTCTTTACGCCTTTCCCCCCGTCCATGAAGAAATCCGCGTTGTCGCCGAGCGCTCCGTATCCGATATTCCAGGAGACGACCTTGATGTCATCCCCCGGACGGAGGAAGCCGTCGACCTTGCCGGTCACTTCGGCCTCCTCAACATCTGCGGGCTTATATTCCGTGATGGAAAGCCAGGCGATCACTCCGATGCCAAGCAGGATCACGAGCGTCAGCAAAAGCGCGATCCCTTTCAGGATTTGTATAAATGGGTTTTTGCTACGCATAAGGATCAGGCGGCGGGCTGTTCGCCGGCTTCGGCATCATCTACAAGATTGTCGCTGGTGGGAACAGAGCCATCATCCGGGGTTCCGGGAGCGGTCGCTCCGGAGAAGCCGCCGAACATGGATGTGATCTGGGTGATGAATTCCTGCGGAACGCCTGCTTTTACAATGTTCTCCATGATCACCTGGGGATTGATGTTTGCGGAGAAGTTCTGCATGTCTTCCTGGTTGGTCACGTCATAGATCTTGCCGAAGGACTCGACAGACGGGATCTCAGCGGCTGCTTCGCTGGCAGCTGTCGCAATATGCAGGGTAGCCAGAACAGCACCGTTGCTGGCGACGGAGATCTTGATGTCGCCGGAGGTCATATTGGAGTTCAGTTCGATGACAAGAGAGAAGCCCTTCAGGGAAGCAAGCGGGTTGTAGGCTGCCGTTTCGCCTTCTGCGGGAGCCGGCTGCTCGGCAACAGAGAGGGTGATGGTGCCGGTCGTGCTTTCTGCTGTGCAGAGCATGTTGGCGAGATTGATGTTTAACATCGGAGCATCGTTCATGCTGAGGACATAGTCACCGCTCAGAGCGCCGGATGCATCCTTTGTGCCGGATCCTTCGACCTGGATCATCTGGCCCTGTGCATCAACATAGAATGCAAAGCCGGATTTTTCACCTTCAGTGGGAGCATAGAGCGCCATGGTCATAGACTGTCCCTGCTGGTTTATCTGCATATTAAAGCCGAAGGGCGCGCCGTCTTCGCCTGAGAAAACAGTAGTGGAGACAACCATCTCTTCACCGGTCAGCTGGGAAGTATCGCCCATGGTGTTGATCAGATTGTCGATCTGAGCCTGCAGCTGAGCGTACGCGTCGGCCTGGCCGGTCAGCGGAGCAAACTTTTCGACGACGGCCTTCAGGTCGGCATCGTCACGAAGAGCAGGAAGAGCTTCCTTAACAAAGTTGACAATATCGATGGAATTCATGGTGAAGGTCAGGGTAGAGGCGGATGTCTGGGAAACTCCGCCGGCAGTCAGGGTATCGCCTGCGCCTTCTGCGATCTGCAGATTTTTAAGAGCCATGGCGAAGTAAGTCTTGATCAGATTGAAGACGTTTTCTCCATCCGGCAGATAGTTGGGCAGAGCCTGGATCATTTCCATAAGCTGGTTCATATCCATGCCGCCTGCATTCACGCCGCCGCTCTGCTGCATTAACTGCATAAAGGAATCTTTGTTGATGTAAATGGTTCCGTCGGAAATGTCCGGAAGGCTGACATACACGTCGCCGCTCTGCGCGTTCACAAGGAATTCGCCGCCGACCACATGATTGTCGTTGATCACGGCCTCAAACGGGAAGTATACATTGCCTTCTTTGACAGTGAAGGTGCCTTTGAGCGCAATGTTCTGGAACCAGCTCATGTCCATGCCGAAAGCACCGAGCATGGCTTTGCCGCCATCGCCGATGGTGAGTTCCACAAGCGCGTCCTGCTGGAGCTCGAATGCTGAGACATCAATCGTTCCCATGTTGGAGAATGCGCTCGTGACCATGTTGTAGCCTTCGATAAAGCTTTCCTTGCCTTTGTCCATCTCTTCGCTGAAGGTCTGCGCAAGGGCTTCGTCAGCGAGAACGGTGGCGGGGAAGGAAGCAACCGCAAGGGCCCCGGCCATAAGAACGGCTGCTGCTCTTGAAATCATTTTTTTCTTTATCATTTTTTTCCTCCTTTTTAAAAGGTTTATATAGAGTCACAGTCATTATAGCACACCCGGTTGTGCAGAAAAAGAGAAAATCTATGAAAAGTTCATAAATTGTACTTTCTTACAGAATGAAGCCCCTTTAATGAGCGAAATCTTCATGATATTTACGGTATGATTTTATGCCTGACTGTGCTATACTCATTTTTATATATGACCATTTTGCGGAGCGTTTGTGATGGATAGCAAAAAGAAAAAGATCGGAAACGCCGTATTCCTGCTGGTGGTATTCGGCCTGACCATGTTATTGGTGTTTCGCGGCCAGGACCTGGGAGCGATCCTCGCCACGGCATCAGGCGCGCTGAAAAGATATATCGTGATCGGCATCGTATGCGTGGTGACGTTTATTCTGGGAGAATCCTGCATTCTTTTCTACATGTTCCGGACGCTCGGAGCCAGGGTGAATCCTTTGCACTGCGCGCTTTATTCTTTTGTCGGATTCTTTTACAGCTGCATAACGCCCTCGGCTTCCGGCGGGCAGCCGATGCAGATCTATTACATGAAAAAGGACAAGCTGCCCATTCCGGTGACGACCCTGGTGTTAATGATCGTGACGATCACCTACAAAGCGGTGCTGGTGCTGATCGGCATCCTTGTCATGATCTTCGGCAGAGATCTGCTGCATACATATATGGGGAATCTTCTGTGGGTCTTCTACATAGGGCTTCTGCTCAATGTGTTCGCGGTTTCTTCGATGCTGGTCCTCGTGTTTGCGCCGGGCCTTGCCAAAAAGATCATGGTAAAAGGCCTCTCGATCCTGGAAAAGCTGCATCTGGTCAAGAAAAAGGAGAGCAGGCTGAAAAAGCTTGAGGATTCCATGGACCAGTACCATGAGACGGCCGCTTTCTGGGCAGGTCATAAAAAGGTGATCGCCAACGTGTTTGTGATCACCTTCATTCAGAGGGCGGTCCTTTTTACGGTGACATGGTGGATCTACAAGGCTCTCGGCCTTTCAGGATACAGCTTTTTTACGATAACGCTTCTGCAGTCCGTGATCTCGGTGTCGGTGGATATGCTCCCGCTTCCGGGAGGCATGGGCATCAGCGAAACATTGTACCTGACCATGTTCGGCCCGGTGTTCAACGACCTGCTCCTTGCTTCCATGCTGCTCAGCAGAGGAATCTCTTATTACGGACAGATGCTGATCAGCGCGGTGATGTCGGGCGTCGCGCACCTGGTGATCCGGGGCGATGAGGACTACGGCGCAGGACTGCATTTAAAGTCTCTCAGAAGAAAAACAGAGAAGGGGAAGACAGAATGAAAGAAAAAAAACAGCAATTGCTTGGATTCTACAGCTATACGGTAATCCTCACCTATGTAAGCCTGGTAGTAGCCATCTTCGGCATCACCCAGGCCATCCAGGAAAACTTCAGGATCGCCATCCTGTGTCTCGCTGTCTCCGGGCTCTGCGACATGTTTGACGGCAAGATCGCCCGGACCAAAAAGGACAGAACGGAGGATGAAAAGAGGTTCGGCATCCAGATCGATTCGCTCTGCGACGTGATCTGTTTCGGCGTTTTTCCCATCGTGATCTGCTACTGCATCGGCATGAAGACGCCGGTCGGCATCGGCGTGCTGGCCGTGTACGGGGTCGCTTCCGTCATCCGCCTGGCTTACTTTAATGTCACGGAGGAAAGACGGCAGCAGGAAACGACGGAAGTCCGTGAATACTATCAAGGCCTTCCCATCACCTCCATGGCCATCATCCTGCCCTTCATGTATCTGATCAGACGCTACTGGGGCACGCATTTTGTCTTCAGCCTGCATATTGCGGTGGTGATCGTAGGCGTTCTGTTTATCAGCAACATCAAGGTGAAAAAGCCGCAGAATCCCGCCGTCATGATCCTTGTGGCCGTGATCGGGCTGGCGCTCGCCAAGATGTTCCACCTTTTCTGAGGAATAAATCATGAAATATATCGACCGCAGCGGCAATGTGACAATCGAAGATAACAGCCAGGACAGATTTTTGCGGCATCTGTACAACGACCGGGGAGGCAGACTGTGCCTCAAGGTGCTGGTACGCCCGTTTGTCTCAAAGCTTGGCGGCTGGTTTTTGTCAAGTCCTCTTTCCAAAGGACTGATCGCTCCCTTTGTCAGAAAAAACGGGATCGACCTGTCGGAGTATGAGGAACGGCAATATAACAGTTACAATGACTTTTTCTGCAGAAAGATCCGTCCCGGCAGACGGCCGGCAGATCCCTCCTGGGACGTCCTGGTGAGCCCCTGTGACGGCAAACTCACGGTCTCAAAGATCGAGGAAGACAGCCGATTCCTGATCAAGAACACGGAGTACACGGTAGAAAGCCTTCTGCGGAACAAGAAGCTTGCAGAGCGTTATAAAGGCGGATATGCGTTCATCATCCGTCTGACGGTGGACAATTATCACCATTACATCTATCCGGCCGGCGGACTGAAGTCTCCGCAGAAAAAGCTTTCCGGCGTTCTGCACACAGTCAACCCGGCCGCCAACGACGTATTTCCGATCTACACGGAAAACGCCCGGGAATACTGCCTGATCAAGACCAGCCGTTTCGGCACTTTGCTGCAGATGGAGGTCGGAGCCCTCATGGTGGGCAGGATCTGCAACCTGCATCCCGGAACCACGCCCGTCCTGAGAGGCAATGAAAAAGGAATGTTTGCTTTTGGCGGTTCAACCGTGATCCTTCTGGTACAGAAGGGACGTGTGAAGATCGATCCTGATCTGCTTCGCAATACCGAAGAAGGATACGAGACCATTCTGAAGATGGGAGAGCGGATCGGTGAAGCATAATTATCAGCTGGAGCTGGACCGTCTTCTGGAATCTGTAAAAGAACTCGATCATCCGCCTCGTCTGTTGCTTCACGCCTGCTGCGCGCCCTGCAGCAGCTATGTGCTGGAGTATCTCTCTCGGTATTTCGAGATCACGGTCTTCTACTACAATCCGAACATTTCTCCTCAGGAGGAATATGAAAAACGAGTGCGCGAGATCGACCGGCTGATCCGGGAGATGACGTTTGCGAATCCCGTCAGCCTGATCGTGGGGCCCTATGATCCGGAGCGGTTTTTTGCCATGGCCAAAGGCCTTGAGGACGTTCCGGAGGGGGGCGAAAGATGTTTTAAGTGCTATCGCCTCCGGATGGAGGAGGCAGCCCGGATGGCAGAAGAGGGCGGGTTTGATTATTTTACCACGACCCTTTCCATCAGCCCTTTAAAGAACGCGGAAAAGATCAATCAGATCGGTCAGGAGCTGTCCGTGATCTATCAGACGGCCCACCTGCCGTCTGATTTTAAAAAGAAGGACGGATACCGCCGCTCTGTCGAGCTTTCAAGGCTCCATGATCTCTACCGGCAGGATTACTGCGGGTGCATCTATTCGAAAAGAGAAAGAGACAGACGGAACCAGGATAAACAATAAGGAGGACATAAATGGCACAGCTTTGGGGAGGACGCTTTACAGGCGATACGGACCAGGATGTCTATCGCTTCAACGCGTCCATTGACTTTGACAGACGGCTGATCGAACAGGATATCGCCGGGAGCCTTGCGCATGCAGAGATGCTCTGCCGCGTCGGGATCCTGACAGAGGAAGAGGCACGTGCGATCCATGACGGCCTTACAGGGATCCTCTGCGACGTCCGCTCCGGATCGCTTCTGATCACCGAGGAATACGAAGACGTTCACAGCTTCTGCGAAGCCGTCCTGACCGAACGGATCGGAGAAGCCGGGAAAAAACTGCACACCGGAAGGAGCCGGAACGATCAGGTGGCTCTGGACATGAAACTGTATGTCCGGGACGAGATCGACGCGCTGCAGGAGCTTGTACAGGCGCTGCTCAGGACCATCCTCACGATCATGAAAGAGAATACCAGGACCTGCATGCCGGGCTTCACGCATCTCCAGAAGGCACAGCCGGTGACCCTTGCCCATCATGCGGGGGCTTATTTCGAAATGTTCCGGCGGGATTCCGAAAGACTGACGGATATCCGCCGTCGTATGAATCTGTGCCCGCTCGGCTCAGGAGCCCTGGCCGGCACCACCTATCCCCTTGACCGGGAATTCACGGCAGAAGCGCTTCGCTTTGACGGTCCTACCCGCAACAGCATGGATTCCGTCTCAGACCGCGATTACGTGATCGAGCTGCTTTCGGCTCTTTCGACCTGTATGATGCATCTCTCCCGGTTTTCGGAGGAGATCATCCTCTGGAATTCCAACGAATACCGTTTTGTCGAGATCGACGATGCCTATTCCACCGGCAGCAGCATCATGCCGCAGAAGAAAAATCCGGACATCGCCGAGCTGGTACGGGGCAAGACCGGACGCGTTTACGGCGCCCTGATGTCGATCCTCACCACGATGAAAGGGATTCCGCTGGCCTACAACAAAGATATGCAGGAGGACAAGGAGCTGACCTTTGACGCCATCGATACCGTCAAGGCCTGCCTCCGCCTGTTCACCGGAATGCTCTCCACCATCCGCTTCAACAAGGAAGTCATGGAGGAGAGCGCAAAAAAAGGCTTTACCAACGCGACGGATGCCGCGGACTATCTGGTCAGCAAAAACGTGCCCTTCCGGGATGCCCACAGGATCGTGGGGCATCTGGTGCTTACCTGCATCGAAAGGGGCATTTCGCTGGACGAGCTCTCGCTGGAGGAATACCGAAAGGAGAGCGAGGCTTTTGAGGAGGATATCTATCAGGCCATAAGTCTTACGACCTGTGTGGAAAAACGCTGTACGGCCGGCGCGCCCGGCCCTGCTGTCATGGAGGAAGAGATCCGGGAATGCGAGAGATTCCTGGAACTCTGCAAGGGAGGAAAACAAGATGAGTGAAAAACTGAAAGTCGGTATTCTTGGCGCAACGGGCATGGTTGGACAGAGGTTCATAACCCTTCTGGAAAACCACCCCTGGTTTGAAGTGGCCACGGTGGCCGCCAGCCCCAGGAGCGCCGGAAAAACATATGAAGAGGCAGTGGGCGCCAGATGGAAAATGACGACGCCCATGCCGGAAAAAGTGAAAGACCTCGTCGTCATGAACGTGAACGAAGTGGAAAAGGTCGCTTCCACCGTGGATTTTGTCTTTTCCGCGGTCGACATGACCAAGGACGAGATCCGCGCCATCGAGGAAGCCTACGCAAAGACGGAGACGCCGGTGGTTTCGAACAACAGCGCCCACCGCTGGACGCCGGATGTTCCCATGGTGATCCCGGAGATCAACGCGGAACATTTCGAGGTGATCGCCTCACAGAGAGCCCGTCTGGGAACAAAGAACGGCTTTATAGCAGTCAAGCCCAACTGCTCCATCCAGAGCTATACGCCCGTCTTCAGCGCGTGGAAGGAATTTGAACCCTATGAAGCGGTAGTGACCACCTATCAGGCTATCTCCGGCGCCGGAAAGACCTTCAAGGACTGGCCCGAGATGATCGAAAACGTCATCCCCTATATCGGCGGCGAAGAAGAGAAGAGCGAAAAAGAACCCCTCCGGATCTGGGGCAAGGTGGAGAACGGCGTGATCGTTCCTGCCACATCCCCGGTCATCACCTGCCAGTGCATCCGTGTTCCGGTCCCGAACGGTCATACGGCCGCCGTGTTCGTAAGGCTCAGGAAGAAAGCTTCCAAAGAACAGCTGATCGAAGCGATGGAGAGCTACAAAGGCCTTCCGCAGGAGCTGGAGCTTCCCAGCGCGCCCCGTCAGTTCATCCGCTACATGCAGGAGGACGATCGTCCGCAGGTGAGACTGGACGTGGATTATGAAAACGGTATGGGCATCACCGTCGGCAGGCTTCGCGAAGACACAGTCTACGACTGGAAGTTCGTCGGTCTTTCCCACAATACTGTCCGCGGCGCTGCCGGCGGAGCCGTCCTGTGTGCCGAGACACTGAAAGCGAAAGGCTTTATCACGAAAAAATGAAAATGGCCTGCTGAGCGGCATTTTCATGGCACTGAAAAAGGAAATATATGGGAAAATCTTTATATATCGCAGAGAAACCCAGCGTGGCGCAGGAATTCGCAAAAGCACTGCATCAGAATTTCCAGCGGCGCGACGGATATCTGGAAGCGGAGGACAGTGTGGTGACCTGGTGCGTAGGGCATCTGGTCACCATGAGCTATCCTGAAAAATATGATGAAAAATACAGACGCTGGAGCTTTGAGACCCTCCCTTTTCTGCCGGAGGAGTTTCAGTATGAGGTCATATCCGGCGTGAGCAAACAGTTCGGCATCGTAAAAGGACTTCTCACCCGGCCGGACATCGATACCATCTACGTCTGTACGGACTCCGGACGGGAGGGAGAGTACATATACCGTCTGGTAGCGCAGATGGCAGGCGTCAGAGGAAAGACCCAGAAGAGAGTCTGGATCGATTCCCAGACGGAGGAGGAGATCCTGCGGGGCATCCGCGAAGCCAAAGACCTTTCTGCCTACGATAATCTGGCGGCGGCCGCTTACCTGCGTGCCAAAGAGGATTATCTGATGGGCATCAATTTCTCACGGGCGCTGACCCTTCAGTACGGCAGCAGCGTCTCAGGCTATCTGGGCCAGAAAAGACAGGCCATCGCCGTAGGGCGTGTCATGACCTGTGTTCTGGGCATGGTGGTACGGCGCGAGCGGGAGATCCGTTCTTTTGTCAAAACTCCCTTTTACCGCGTCATCAGCCGGATCCGGATCGGAGAAGGTCCTGATTCCTGCGCGGAGGGAGAATGGAGAGCAGTGGAAGGAAGCCGGTATTTTGAGTCTCCTAAGCTCTACAAAGAAAACGGATTCAAAAAACGGGAGGATGCGGAAGCGTTGATCGCTGACCTGTCCAAAGAACCTCCCCTTGCCTGCCGTGTGGAAAAAGCCGAAAAGAAAAAAGAGACGCGCAATCCGCCGCTTCTTTTCAATCTGGCGGAGCTGCAGAACGTCTGTTCCAGATTGTTCAAGATCAGCCCGGACGCGACTCTTTCGATTGCGCAGGAGCTGTATGAAAAAAAGCTGATCACTTACCCGCGTACGGACGCCCATGTGCTGTCGAGCGCTGTCGCGAAGGAGATCAGCCGCAATATCCGCGGCCTCTGTAAATATGACAAAGCCGCGGCCGAAGCAGAAGAAGTGCTGCAGATGGATTCATGGAAATCCATCGCGAAAACACGCTATGTAAACGACAAGCAGATCACCGACCATTACGCGATCATCCCCACCGGGCAGGGCCTTTCGGCTCTTTCGTCCGTCTCGCTCACGGCCCAGCGGGTGTATGAGACCATCGTACGGCGTTTCTTATGTATTTTTTATCCGCCTGCCGTCTATCAGAAGATCAGCCTGCAGACAAAGATGGGGGACGAAGCTTTCTTCTCCGCATTCAAGGTGCTGGTCTCGGAAGGCTATCTGAAGGCTTCGGTCAATTCTTTCTCCCGGAAGAAGACTGAAGAGGAGAGCGAAAAGCCGTCTGAGGAGGGAGCGGATGAAAAGACCGCGTCCGCTTCTCTTATGGAAGCTCTTCAGATACTTAAAAAGAATGATATGCTGCCGGTGGAAGGACTGGAAGTGAAGGAAGGAGAGACCTCTCCGCCGAAACGATATAATTCCGGTTCCATGATCCTGGCGATGGAGAACGCAGGCCAGCTGATCGAGGATGAGGAGCTTCGCGCGCAGATCCGAGGCGCGGGCATCGGCACCAGCGCTACCCGCGCTGAGATCCTGAAAAAGCTTTTTACAATCGAATATCTTTCACTCAACAAAAAGACCCAGATCATCACGCCCACGCTTCTGGGGGAGATGATCTTCGACGTTGTGAACTGTTCCATCCGTTCCCTTTTAAACCCGGACCTGACAGCCAGCTGGGAAAAAGGCCTCAATTATGTGGCCGAGGGGAGCATCACACAGGAGGAATACATGCAGAAACTGGAGCGTTTTGTCGCTGACCGGACCAACCAGGTCCGCGCCAGCCGCAATATCACGGCGCTCAGAAAGTATTATGACGCAGCGGCCCCGTATTACCGGAACGCAGTCACCACAGCTAAAAGAGGAGGCAGGACAAAATGATCAAAGACTACACCATTGCAAACCTTTTGAACCTGGACGAGACCATCGCAAAGGACCTGTTCGACGGAAAGACCTATCCCTGGGAAGTCCTTCCGGAGATCGGCAGCTTTGTGGAAAAGCTGGGCAACACGCTTTCTCCTGATGAATATGACAAGATCGGCGAAAACGTATGGATCGCCAAGAGCGCGACCGTAGCGCCGAGCGCACAGATCATCGGGCCTGCTATCATCGGCAAGGACGCGGAAGTAAGGCAGTGCGCTTTCATCCGCGGAAAGGTCATCGTGGGAGAGGGCGCCGTGGTCGGCAACTCCACTGAGCTGAAAAACGCCGTGCTGTTCAACAAGGTGCAGGTGCCTCATTATAACTACGTAGGCGACTCTGTACTGGGCTACCGTTCCCACATGGGGGCAGGCTCCATCTGCTCCAACGTCAAATCGGACAAAAAGCTCGTCGTCGTGAAGGACGGAGATGAACGCTGCGAGACGGGCGTGAAAAAGTTCGGCGCAATGCTGGGCGATTTCGTAGAAGTGGGCTGCGGTTCCGTCCTGAATCCGGGCACCGTCATCGGACGGAATACGAACATCTATCCGCTGTCTCCGGTGAGAGGCTGTGTCCCGGCAGACTCCATCTACAAAAACCGCGAAGAGATCGTGATCAAATCGCAGGACGAATAAAGGAAAACCATGCAAGAAGAGAGAAAGCTTCCCCCCTCCTTTTTTCCACAGAAAATGCAGGTGTTAAGCGGAAGCGCCCTGAAGCTGATCGCCATACTGGCGATGTTCATCGATCATCTGGGAGCGGATGTCCTGCGCGTGGTGCCGGAGGCAAACCAGCTCTGGTTCACCCTGCATTATCCTTTCGGGATCTTTCCGGAGAAGAACTTTTCGGTCTATACCGTCTGCCGGGATGTCGGGAGGATCGCCTTTCCCATCTTTGTATTTCTGATGGTGGAAGGCTTCCGTCATACCCGCAGCCGCCTGAAATATGGAAGAAACCTTCTGCTGTTCGCTCTGATCTCGGAGCTGCCCTGGAACTATGTCCACACCGGGACATGGCAGTACGAAAAACAGAATGTGTTCTTTACACTGTTCCTTGGCTTTCTGGGAATGTGGGCGGCCGAATATTTCTGGGAGAACCGGACGGCGCAGCTTCTGTGCCTGCTGGCGGTTTTCGCCGTATCCTGGAAACTGGGAGCGGATTATGGATGGAAGGGATATATTTTTATCCTGATCATGTATTTTCTGCGGAACGAGCCTGTGCCGCAGGCGGTAGTCGGCAGCTGCTGGCTCCATTATGAATGGAAGGCATGCTTTGCCTTTCCCATTATTAATCTTTATAACGGGCAGAGAGGCTTTATCAAAGGAGCCTTCGGAAAGTATTTCTTTTATGCATTCTATCCGCTCCACCTTCTGATCCTCGGCCTCGTACGGTTTCAGGTGATGGGAAGATAGTCAGAGTCTGAAAGGCATTTCCGCGGCACCGGAAATATGATAAAGGGATTGTATTTCCTGCAAGAATCTAGTATAATTTAACGTTGTAGCATTTTAAAGTATCAAACAAGGAGGACACAGAATGAAAAAAATGGCAGCAGCAGCGGTCATTGCAGCGCTGATCGGAACAATGGCATTGACTGTAAATGCACTTGAACAGGGCGATGTTACCGGAACCTGGTATGGCGACATGATGGGTATCCCGATTCAGATGGACTTCAACGAGGACGGCAATTATACCACATCCGTGATGGGACAGGAAACCGAGGGCACCTGGGAGATCCGCGAAGATCAGGTTGTCATGGATCCTGGCACGGCTGAATCCGTGCTTACATTCAATGAAGAAGACGGCACCATGTCCGCAAAAGATGACGCAAGCGGACTGGACATTACTCTCGGCCGTGAACCGGTCGAGACCTATACACCGGCAGAAGCACGTCAGGATGCAGCGGAAGAAGAGTTCGACGGCACCTGGACAGCTGAATATGTCTATGCCATGAACATGATGCTGAAGAGCGCAGACATGGGGCTGGATCTGAACGCAACCGTATCCGCAGGCAATGTCACTCTTAATTCCGAGGGCATGGGTCTTGCAGAACAGAGCTTTGATCTTGAGTATGCCGACGGGGTCTATTCCAAGAGCGCTGAGCAGGAAGGCGTTACCAGCTATGTAAGCCTTCAGCTCCTCGAGGATGGAAAGCTGCAGCTGGTATTCCAGATCGGCGAACAGGAATTCACATTCTACATGAGCCCGGCAGAAGAAACCGTCACGGAAGAAACCGGCACGGAAGTCACTGAAACGGAAGAAGCTGATGAAGAGGAAGCTGCTCCGGAAGAAGAAGCGGCTGAATAACAACGGCAGAACAAGGCTTGTCTCATACGCAGAAGGGGCTGTCTTTACGTGGCAGTCCCTTTTGTCGATATACCGCGGTACAGGAGTGATCCCATGACGGTGATGATACTGCAAATAGCACTGACAGGTTTCTGGATGATCGTGATCCCGATGGGTGTGGGAGCCGGGATCCTGCAGGGAAAAAGGGACGTATGCTTTGCCGAGATCGCATCGATCGGATACGCCGGCTTTTTCTGCCTTGCGGAGATCCTGCTGGAGGCAGCGGTCTTTCTGAAGCTGAGGCTGCACACGACAGCCCTGCTGTTCGGCGGATTATCCGTTCTGACCGCCTTTCTCGGGTTCAGCCTGTATATGAGGCCGAAAAACCGGAAAGCCCGCAGAGAGATACGGACGCGGTTTTTTTCTATGCCCGGATTCTGGATGCTTCTGGCCGTGGCTTTGATCGTCCTGCAGACGGCCGTGGTCGTTCTGATGACGCACCTGGACGCGGACGACGCGAATTACGTGGGGACCGCGACGACCAGCATCGCAGCGGATTCGCTGTACAGAATCCATCCGTATACAGGAAGAGAATTTCTGCGGCTTCCGAAACGGTACATCTTTTCACCGTTTCCGGCGCTGCTGGCCGTGCTTTCAACGCTTTGCGGGAATGTCCATCCGGCCAGGATGGCCCATGTATTCTATCCGGCCGTTCTGATCCCCCTGTGTTATCTTGTACTGTCTCTGTTTGGCAGAAAACTGTTTTCCAAAGACCGGGACGCAAGAGGGATCTTTCTTCTGTTCCTGGCCGTGATGGGGGCGTTTTCGGGATATTCGATCTACAACAGTGACAATTTCAGGATGATCCGCATCTGGCAGGGAAAGGCTCTTCTGGCCGGCTGTTTTCTGCCGCTCATCCTGTATCTGGGATACATGCTGTTCTGGGAAAAGGAACCACAGTATCCGTACTGGGTCCTGGCGGCGGCTGTCACGGCAAGCTGCCTTCTGTCCGGCATGGCGATCGTGCTGGTCCCGGTGATGACGGGGCTTCTGCTCGTGACGGGGCTGTTAAGGAACCGGAGCCTGAAGAGGACAGGAACCGGTATATTGTGTCTGCTTCCGGCCGCAGCGCTGGGAGGACTGTACATCATCCTGTGACGGAGAAGAGGAAATGTTAAAGGATTCTTTTCAGCTCGCCTTAGAGAACTGGAAGCTGTACTGGGGCGACGGATATATGGTCTGGCTCCTGGCGGGAGCCGTTTTGATCCTTCTTGTTTTTTCCGTATGGGAACAGGACGCAAGAGGTTTGCTGCTGTATTCGGCCGGGACTTTGTTTATTGTCTTCTGTCCGCTGACAGCCTGGATCCTCACGAAGCTCCTGGGCGAGAATGTCTACTGGAGAATGCTCTGGCTGCTTCCGTCCGGGATCATGACCGCGTACGCGTTTACAAGACTGGTGACGGTCAGGAAAACGCTCTGGCTTCGGATCCCCGGGACGATCGTGTTCGTCGTGCTCATAGCCTGGTGCGGAAAGAGCCAGCTTCTGACAGAGAACTATGAATGGACGCACAACAGCCTGCAGCTTCCGGACGACATCGTACAGATGGGAGAGATGATCAAGGAGGATGCAGATAAACCAGACGTGCTGATAGCAGGAGATTTTTACGTTTCATCCTATATGCGTGTCTATGACGCGTCGTTCCGGATGCCCTACGGGCTTCATGCGGAAGGAGCGTCTACGCAGAGAGAACGTAATCTCTACGATCTGCTGCAGGGCGAACCGCAGGACGACCCGGAGAGATTTGACAAGATGCTTCGCACAGCCCGGCAGCTCCGCTGCGACTACGTGGCAGCCCGCTATCACATATCAGGCATGGAAGAGATCTGCCGCTACAGAAAATGGAGGATCCTGGGCGAGGCAGGAAACTATCATATCCTTGCGAGGATCAAGAATCCGGGATCAGAATAAAAAAGGTAACAATAGAACAAGATCATAAATGGAGGACTTGAAAATGAAAAAAATGTCAGCATTGTTAACGCTTCTTGCAGCAGCAGTTCTTGCCGCTCCGGTTTGCGCGGAGGAAGCCATCCCGGGCGTGGAGGACGGAGTCCTGACCGTGGCTATGGAATGTGCCTACGCTCCTTACAACTGGGCGCAGCCGGATGATTCAAACGGCGCCGTTCCCATCAAAGATTCCATGCTCTATGCCAACGGCTACGACGTCATGATGGCCAAGGCCATCTGCGAAGCGAACGGCTGGGAGCTGGAGATCCTGCAGCTTGACTGGGACTCTCTGATCCCTGCAGTGCAGTCCGGTATCTGTGACGCCGTGATCGCAGGTCAGAGCATGACCTCCGAGCGTATGGAATCCGTCGACTTTGCCGGCCCGTATCTGTATGCCACCATCGTCTGCCTGACCAAAGACGGCAGCGATTTCGCGGAAGCGAAGGGGATCTCCGATCTTTCCGGCGGTTCCTGCACCAGCCAGAGCGGAACCATCTGGTATGATTCCTGCCTGCCGCAGATCCCGGATGCCGATATCGCAATGCCCGCCGAGTCCGCTCCGGCCATGCTGATGGCAGTGGAATCCGGCACTGTGGACTTTGTCTGCACGGATATGCCTACCGCTCAGGGCGCCCTGATCGCCTATCCGGATCTGGTTCTCCTTGATTTTGCAGACAGCGGAGATGATTTTGAAGTATCCGACGAAGAGATCAACATCGGTATCTCCGTGGCAAAAGGCAACACCGCGCTGGTAGACGCGATCAACAGCTATCTTGCCGACAAGACGGCGGACGACTTCAACGCTCTTATGCAGGAAGCCATCAAGGTACAGCCCCTTACGGAAGAATAAAAATCTCTGAACAAAAGAGGAAAGCAGACTTATGATCACACAGCTCTTTTCCGATATAGCAGGTCTCTGGGAAAAATACAGCACGGTCTATCTGACAGGTATCGCAAACACGCTGATCCTGGCGACCACAGCCACGCTGATCGGCTGCATCATCGGCTTTTTCTGCGGTATCCTGCAGACCATTCCCTGCGGACCCAACGAGAAGCTTCTCAAAAGGATCTTCCTGAAGATTCTCCGCATCCTGATCCGTGCCTATGTGGAAGTGTTCCGCGGAACCCCCATGATCCTGCAGGCAGTCTTCATCTATTACGGTATGCCGTATTTCTTCGATGTTTCGTTTAAAAACATCTGGACGGTCAGCATTATCGTGGTTTCCATCAATACCGGCGCATATATGGCCGAATCTGTGCGCGGCGGCATCATGAGCATCGATCCGGGACAGTTTGAAGGCGCAAAGGCCATCGGCATGAATCACTGGCAGACCATGCTGTACGTCATCCTGCCTCAGACGCTCAGGAACATCATGCCGCAGATCGGCAACAACTATATCATCAATGTGAAGGACACCTCGGTCATGTTCATCATCGGCTTTTCGGATTTCTTTGCTGTTCACAAGATGGTTTCGGGAGCTGTGTTCAAGTATTTTCCGTCTGCGTTCCTGGAGATGGGCGGCTATCTGTGCCTGACGCTGCTGGCGTCTTTCCTGCTTAGAAAGCTGGAGAAAAAGCTGGCGGGCAAATCCAATTACGAACTGGTCACAGACGATTCGCTGGTCATGACCGCCGGCACCTACAGTTATCCTGCGGAGGGCTCTCCCTTCGATGAGATCAACAAGGATTACAAAGGAGGGAAGTCATGAGCGAGCATATTCTGGAGGTCCGACATCTCTCCAAGACCTTCGGGACCCACGCGGTCCTGAAGGATATCGATTTTACGGTGGACAAGGGAGACGTGACGACCATCATCGGCGCGAGCGGAAGCGGCAAATCCACTCTGCTTCGATGCATCAACCTGCTGGAGACCCTGACAACGGGGGAGATCCTCTTCCACGGACAGGATGTCACAAAAGGCAGGATCAACGCCTCCTCCTACCGGGCCAAGGTCGGGATGGTGTTTCAGAGCTTTAACCTGTTCAACAACCTGACGGTGCTTTCAAACTGCATGATCGGGCAGCAGAAAGTCCTGAAGATCCCGAAGGAGGAAGCGCACAAACGCGCCTTGTTCTATCTCAGCAAGGTCGGTATGGCTCCCTACATCAACGCGAGGCCGGATCAGATCTCCGGCGGACAGAAGCAGCGTGTCGCCATCGCGCGGGCGCTTGCGATGGAGCCGGAGGTGCTCCTGTTCGACGAGCCTACCTCGGCCCTGGACCCGGAGATGGTAGGAGAGGTGCTGGATGTCATGAAATCCCTCGCACAGAAGGATAACATGACCATGCTGGTCGTCACGCACGAGATGTCGTTCGCGAAGGAAGTGAGCACCCATGTGGTGTACATGGCGGACGGCCTGATCGAGGAAGAAGGAGACCCGGCCAGGATCTTCACAAATCCGGAGAGCCAGCGGACCCGGGATTTCCTGAAAAGGATCCTCCAGTCCTGACGATTGACATAATCGATTTATGTTAAATCTTTTTTGATCTAAAGCTTTACAATTTTTTGATAATATGCTATATTGTTTGGGAAAGGGCGTATTTTGACCCCTTTTTCATACACGCACCTGTAGCTCAGTGGATAGAGCAGTGGTTTCCGGTACCATGTGCGGGGGTTCGATTCCCTTCAGGTGTGTTTTTTAACATCGTTCAGAGCATCAGACAGAAGCAGGCGTATAAGGGGGGAGAGCTTCGTGGATGAATTCAGAGAATGGTTGTCAGATAATCTCCGCTATTTCATGCTCGGCGGCATTATCCTGGTGATCGTGGCAGCACTGTTCTTTGGGATCCGTGCCTGTGTCGGCGGCAAAAAGAGCTCCGGCGGCAGCGGGACCACGCAGGGAACGGAAGGATCTTCATCTTCTGATGACGAAGGGACGTCAGAGGAAAACGAAAGCAATCCGCTGCAGACGGCAAGCAGTGAAGTCACAGAGCTGATCAACAGATATTATGACGCTCTGGGCGACAAGGACGTAGATCAGCTGAAGTCGATCGAAGTCAATTTCAATGAGGCAGACGGCGAAAAGATCATCAATTCAGCGGACTATATCGAAGAATACAGAGTCAAGGATGTCTACACCAAAAACGGTCTCTCGGAAGAGAGCTATGTTGTGTATGCCAGCTTTGAGTACAAATGCAAGGACATCGACACTCTGGTGCCTGCGCTGAGCCAGCTGTACGTTATTACGGATGAAGAAGGCGATCTTAAGATCGATGCCTCCGCAAATTCGGACTCGACGATCAGCAACTATGTCAAACAGCTCCAGAACGATGATGATGTCCAGGCTCTTACCAAAAAGATAAGGGATGCCTATGAACAGGCTCAGCAGGACGATCCGGATCTCGCGGCTTTCCTGAATCAGCTTGGCACGGACACCGGTTCGGAAGGCGGAGAGACAGGCGAGGATTCCGCAAATACCATGACGGTAACTGCTTCGTCCGTAAATGTCCGTTCGGAAGCTTCCACCTACGGCAACATCCTTGGCAGCTATCCGGAAGGCTCAAAGGTCGTACCGCTTGGCGAGACAGACGGCTGGATCCAGATCGACTATAATGGCCAGACCGGTTACATCTACAGTGACTATCTTCAGTAAATAAAGACATCAGAAAACCCCCGCGGTTCATTCCGCGGGGGTTTTCTGATGGATTATTCGGTTGTTTCGGAGGGCGTTTCCTGCGAAGCGGGTTCTTCTACCGGAGCATTGTAGCCTTTCAGCGACCCGTCGGGGAGAAGCTGATAGACCTGTCCGTCCACACGGACTCTGCCGGTCTGCATGATTCCGTCCGCATCGAAGTAATATCGCCTGCCGTCGATATCCTGCCAGCCGGTCAGCATGCCTCCGGACGTTCTGTCAAAGAAATAGATGTGATGGTCGCTGTCATAAAGCCAGCCGTGGTAATTATCCTCGCCGATATGGTAGTACCAGGTGCTGTCCGCGTAGATCCAGGTGCCTTTTCCGGCTTCCGCAGAAGGCTGATAATCGGTATCGGCTGCGGAAGACACTTCAGACGGTTCTTCTGTCTGGTCTTCGGGCTCCGAAGCTGTTTCTGCAGGGCTTTCCGTCTGATCCGGAGATTCTGTCTGTTCAGAAGACTCTTCTTCAGGCGGAGCGGCGGCTGTCTCTTCCCCGGCGGGAGCAGAGGATTCAGATGTATCCTGGTTTTCTTCGGACGTTTCTTTCTGAGCGGCATCCGGATTGCGGGTCTCGAGCTCGTTGGCCAGCGCATTGCTGATGGGCTGGTCCTCCAGGGCTTCGGCCACGATCATGTCCGGACGGTTATGGTCGGTCAGAGGGGACGGAATTGCGGAGGACTGCGTCACCACCGCGCCGGATGCAACACATACCAGCATGGATACAGCAACCAGAAGACCGCTGGTCCTTTTTTTCTTTTCTGCCATAAGACTCCTCCTCGTTCGAGTAGACATAACGTACTTATGTAGTCCTATCATACAATATCCCGAGAGGAAAAACAAGTGCCAGAAAAAAGAAGACCATTGCTGAATCACAAAAAACGTCCTATAATAGGAGAATGAGCGAAAAAAGACCAGAGGCAGTTATGCCGCAGGAAATCAGGATCAATAAATACCTGTCTTCGCGGGGCGTGTGCTCCAGAAGACAGGCGGACGTACTCATCGCGGAAGGCCGCGTCTCCGTAAACGGGGAGACTGCGCTTCCTGGCAGGATGGTAGGGGAACAGGATACGGTCCTTCTGGACGGCGTTCCCGTAAAGGAGGCGGACCGGCCGGTGATCCTTCTGTTCAACAAACCTCCCGGGATCGTCTGCAGTACCCGTAAACAGAGGGCGGAAACGACCGTGACGGAATACCTGTCATGTCCTTACAGGATCTTTCCGGTAGGACGGCTTGACAAGGATTCCTGCGGTCTTTTGCTTCTGACGAATCAGGGAGAGCTTTCGGACCGGATCCTCCGCGGGAGAAATCATCACGAGAAGGAGTATCTGGTCCGGATCGACAAGCCTGTCACGAGGTCGTTCCTCCGAAAAATGGCTTCGGGAGTGCCGATCCTGGACACTGTGACCCGGCCGTGTACTGTCGTGCAGGCAGGAGAGAAGAGCTTCCGGATCATCCTGACCCAGGGGCTCAACCGGCAGATCCGTCGGATGTGCAGCGCGTTGGGCTGCAATGTAGTGTTTCTGCAGCGGATCCGGATCCTGAACCTGACTCTTTCGGATCTTCCGGAAGGAGAGTACCGTGAGATCACGGATCAAGAATACAAAAATTTACTGAAAAATCTGGAGAAGGACATCTGAATGCATGATCTGGAGTTTACGGACAAGAAAAACAGGATAGAAGAGCTTACAGCTCTGTTGAACGAGGCTTCCCGCGCTTATTATGCCGAAGACCGGGAGATCATGAGCAATCTGGAGTACGACCGTCTCTACGACGAGCTGAAGGCTCTTGAGGAGGAGACCGGCATTGTGCTTTCCAGCAGTCCTACCCTGAACGTCGGGTACGAGGCTGTGGACGCTCTCCCCAAGGAGGACCATCTTTCTCCCATGCTGTCACTCGACAAGACCAAGGATACAGAGGAGCTGAAAAGCTTTGTCGGCAGGCAGAAGACCCTTCTTTCCTGGAAGCTGGACGGTCTGACCGTCGTCCTGACGTACCGGGAAGGGTCGCTTTTTAAAGCGGTGACCCGCGGAAACGGCATTACAGGAGAAGTGGTGACCAACAACGCCCGCGTCTTTAAAAATCTTCCCCTTAAGATCCCGTATCAGGGAGAACTGGTCCTGCGGGGGGAAGCCGTCATCACCTATCGTGACTTTGAAAAGATCAACGCATCCATCGAGGATGCGGACGCGAAATACAAAAATCCAAGGAACCTCTGCAGCGGTTCGGTCCGCCAGCTGGACAATTCCGTCACGGCGGAAAGAAATGTGCGCTTTTTTGCCTTCGGACTTGTGAGCGCTCCGGGAGTGGATTTTGAGGATTCACACGAAAACGAACTCCTGTGGCTCAAAAGCCAGGGCTTTGCAGCCGTGGAATACAAAGTGGTGACAGATGAAAACCTGGATTCTGCCATTGCGTATTTTGCGGAAGCCGTACAGGAGAACGATCTTCCGTCGGACGGGCTGGTGGCGCTGTACGACAGCATCTCCTACGGGATCTCGCTCGGGAGGACCGCCAAATTCCCCCGCAACGCCTATGCTTTCAAATGGGCGGACGAGCAGAGGGAGACACATCTTCTGGAGGTGGAATGGAGTCCTTCCCGCACCGGACTGATCAATCCGGTGGCGGTCTTTGAACCGGTGGAGCTGGAAGGAACCACCGTCAGCAGAGCCAGTGTACATAATGTCAGTATTGTAAAGGAACTAAAGCTGGGGATCGGCGACAGTCTTCTGGTTTACAAGGCTAATATGATCATTCCGCAGATCGCGGAGAACCTGACAAAGAGCGGAACGCTCCCGATCCCGGACACGTGTCCCGCATGCCTTGGAAAGACGGAGATCCGTCAGGACAACGAGGCGGAAGTCCTTTTCTGCCCCAACCGGTCCTGCCCGGCTAAAAAGCTCAAATCCTTCGCTCTATTCTGCAGCAGGGACGCGATGAATATTGACGGACTTTCCGAGGCCACGCTGGAAAAACTGATCGGCCGCGGACTGATCCATTCCTACGCGGACCTTTACGATCTTTCTTCTCACAAGGAAGAGATCAAAGAGATGGAAGGCTTCGGCGAAAAGTCCTGCGAACGTCTTTTCGAGAGTATCAGGACGTCTGCCGACACGACCCTTCCCCGTCTGCTTTACGGACTGGGGATTCCCAACATCGGCGTTGCCAACGCAAAAGTGATCTGCCGTCATTTTGACGATGATCTTCAACAGATCCGGGAAGCGGATCTGGAGGAGCTCTCCTCCATCGATACCATCGGTCCGGTGATCGGGAAGAGTGTGTACGACCATTTCCGATCCGAGGAGAAAGCCCGGGAACTGGATGCGCTTCTGCCGCATCTCCGCATCCGGAAGGAGGAGAGGACGGAGGAACAGATCCTGGCCGGAAAGATCTTTGTGGTGACGGGATCTCTTGTGCACTATGAAAACCGTTCGGCTCTGAAGGAGCAGATCGAAGCGCTTGGCGGAAAGGTGACCGGCTCCGTATCTGCCAGAACGGATTATCTGATCAACAACGACACCGCATCCAATTCTTCCAAGAACAAGAAGGCACGGGAGCTTCAGATCCCCGTGCTCTCCGAAGAAGATTTTATAGACTTGATAAACAGGAGGAACTGAAAAGCAATGCCTATCAAAATACAGAGCGACCTGCCTGTCCGGGAGATCCTGGAGAGGGAAAACATATTTGTGATGGATGAGACCCGGGCCATGCACCAGGATATCCGTCCCATCCAGATCCTGATCCTGAATCTGATGCCGTTGAAAGAGGAGACGGAGCTTCAGCTTCTGCGGTCCCTTTCCAACACGCCGCTGCAGGTGGACGTGACCTTCATGGCGCTTGAGAGCCACGAAGCGAAGAATACTTCCATGAGCCATCTGAACAAGTTCTATCAGACTTTCTCGGATCTGTACGACAAAAGGTTCGACGGCATGATCATTACCGGCGCTCCGGTGGAACAGATGGAGTTTGAAGAGGTGGATTACTGGAAAGAGATCTCGCTGATCATGGACTGGACTGAGACCCATGTCACTTCCACCATCTTTCTCTGCTGGGCGGCCCAGGCGGCGCTTTATCATTTTTACGGACTGCAGAAAAAACCGCTTGACCACAAGATGTTCGGGCTGTTCTGGCATAAGGTGCTGAACCGGAAGATCCCGCTGGTCAGAGGGTTTGATGATATGTTCCTCGCGCCGCATTCCAGGCATACCGATGTACCTATCGAAGAGATCCACGCCTGCAAGGATCTGACCGTGCTGGCCGAATCCGATATCGCAGGCCTGTTTCTCGCTCAGGCGATGGACGGGCGGCGGATCTTTGTGATGGGCCATCCGGAATATGACAGAGTCACGCTGGACGGAGAATATAAGAGGGATCTGTCCCGGAACCTTCCTATCAATATTCCTGTGAATTATTACAAAGACGATGACCCGGTGAACAAGCCTCTGCTCATGTGGCGGGCGCATGCTAACAACCTGTATTCCAACTGGCTGAATTATTATGTATACCAGACTACGCCGTTCGATCTTTACGGAACGCCGCATATTGCAGGCCGAAACGACGAAGATCACGCCTGAAATTTTTTTATGTAAGCAGATTTTTATGTTTGCAATTGTTACAAGATTGTGATAAAATTATTGCAGCTGTTGTTTTGAAGGTATTACTGCCTGCCGGGATCATCAGGGAGGTTCCGGCCGGTAAGAAGAAGGGAGTACCTTATCACATGAAGTTCAGTTACCTGAAAAAACGCTTTTGGATGATATTCGCATCCCTCTGCATCACGGCAGGGTCTTTTTCCGTGTGCGCAGAAGAGCTTACTTCGGACGAGACAGCCATCGCAACGGTCGCGCCGGAAACCCCGGCACCGACGCCCGCAGCGCCGGTCGACCCGGCTCCGCAGGCACAGCCGGAGATCCCGGTGACGCCTGTGCCGCAGACACCTGCACCTGAGCAGCCGCAGACCCCCGCGCAGGAACAGCAGGAGACACCTGCGCCGCAGCAGGAGGCGCCTTCTTCGGATCCTTCTGCCACGCCTTCTCCGGAAGCACAGGGCAGCGAAGAACTTACCGATACGCCGGCTCCTTCGGTGGAACCGAGTGTTGAGCCGTCCGTCGAGCCATCTGTTGAACCGTCCGTCGAGCCATCTGTTGAGCCGTCCGTGGAACCGTTCAACGAACTGACGGATCCGGAGACTTCTCCCACGGAGACGCCGGAAGCGGAAGTTTCTCCCACAGAGACGCCCACTCCGGAACCGACTCCGACAGAGGAACCTACGCCGACGCCCATCCCCGAGCATGTCAAATGGATCATCGAAGCGATCGAAAAGCTGAAAGAGCTCGAGGAGATCACGCTGGATCAGAGAGAGACCGTCGAAAAGATCCGTGACAGGTATGACAAGCTCACCGGCGAAGAAAAAGATCTGATCGAAAATTACAAAGACTTCCTGAAGATCGAAGAGGAGATGAACCGCCTCATCAAAGAGGAAGAGGAGCTGGTAGACGATGAAAAAGACGTCAAGCCTGTTGTATACTATGTGTCCAACCTGAAGGCAGGCAGGGAGTTCTATATCAACAGCCTGAAGAGCAAATACCACCTCAGCTTCTCCCAGGATTTCGCCTCCGTGATGGACCAGATCGAGCACGAATACAAGATCGCGAACGGCCTTATGAAGGAGGATGAGAAGGAAAAAGCCCTGACCACCTCCGGGGATACGCTGCTTGTCCGCAACTGGCAGGATATCCTGGCCATCTATGTATACAGACACCATAAAGCGGGAGAGGAGGAATTTCTCCTGGACGCTTCCGCTAAAAAGGAACTGGCGGAGATCTTTGAAGAGATGAACCCGCTGGTCCGCAATAAGATCAATATCGAAAAATTCTCCTACGCGAACCGTCATATCGACTACTACATCCGCAACAACAAGCTGCGCCTCCAGGACAGAGAATTCCTGCGCCGCTATGTGGAGACAGACTGTAAGCTTCTGTGCGCGGTCAGTACGGCCGCCAAAGGCTTTGTTCGGCAGAGCGTGGGCGATTCCGTCAGCGAAGAACGTGTAAATGTCATTACAGCCGCTTATTCCCTCATCGGAAAGGTCGGTTATTTCTGGGGCGGAAAGTCCGAGATCGTCGGCCTGGATTCCCGCTGGGGTTCTCCTGCCATGGTATGGGCGGAGGGCAGCACCACCACAGGCACAGTCCGTGCCTTTGGCCTGGACTGCAGCGGTTTTGTCACCTGGTCTGTGATCAACGGCTATAAAAACTCCGGTATGCTGGCCTATATCGGCCATGGAACCAGCTCCCAGTGGTTCCATGCCAATGTGGTCGCTGCTTCCGATGCGCAGCCGGGAGATCTGGTGTTCCAGAAGGGACCGGAGAACGGCTCAGACAACCATGTGGGCATTCTCTGCGGCCAGACGGACAGCGGTGACTGGATCGCGGTCCACTGTACCGCCAGCAAAAACGGCATCACAGTAGGAGAGGCGTACAGCGCCAGCTTCCGTTATATCCGTCAGCCGGCTTTCTTCCCGAGCGATGCACAGGTAGAAGCGATGATCAAGGACGAACTGACGGACGGCGGTGTTCAGGATACAGCTGCCGGCGAGAGCGTGGCTCTCTATGGCACCGGCTATCTGGATGACCTGATTTCCGGCGGCACCGGAGATCTGGGTTCCGGTTATGTGCCGGATGTGATCCTGATCGACAACTCTGAAGTAGAGCTCTTCTAAGATTTTGCAAATGAAAGCTGTCGCAGAAAGCATACTCTGCGGCAGCTTTTTTTCAATTTACATCCGTTCCGGTACGGGAGATTCTGAGATGGGGAAGAAATGGCGCTTTTTTCTGTTAAGACTGTTTCTCTTAGCCTTCCTCTGCGGCGCAGGGGTTTATTTTCTGCTGCGGATCGGCGTCCTGGATGAGATCGCCGGTCTTTCTCCCGTGGGTGAGATCTCCATTCTGGACAGGGCTGCCGAGTTTTTCGGCGCGGAGCCCTCCGAGGTGCGCACACTCAGGACGGCTGCAGTGGAGAATGATGATCCCGGACATCTGGAATACTATTTCGACCAGCTGAACGCTGAGGAGCAGCGCTGCTACCGTCAGATGCTCTCCGGCATCCGGGAGAATAAAGATCAGTTTTATATCACGCTGTCCTCTGATCAGGAGGTCAACCGGGTCTACAAAGCGCTTTTGTTCGACCATCCTGAGCTATACTGGATCCATAACCGCGAGAGGGTCTACCGGACAGTCTACCAGGACAGGGATTATTGCCTTTTTTCCCCCGGATATACCTACACGGAGGCAGAGAGGGCCGAGATCGAACAGGCCATGGAACAGGCGTTCCAGGAGGTCTGTATGCTCCTGACGGAATCGATGGACGACTATGAGAAGGCTAAAGTCGTTTATGGCTATCTCATCGATCATGCGTCGTACGGTCCTTCGGAAGACGACCAGTCCATAGCAGGAGTATTCTGGAAACAGGAAGCCGTCTGCGCCGGTTACGCAGGAGCGTTCATGTATCTGCTGGAAAGACTCTCCATTCCCTGCATCTACGTGGAGGGAGAAGCGATCGACAACGGTGAAGGTCATGCATGGAACATCGTCACCCTGGACGGGCAGCCCTACTATGTGGATGTGACCAACGGGGACCAGCCTGATTTTCTTCAGGGCGACGCAGCTCTTCTGGAAGAGCATAAGACCATACTGTACGACTATCTTTGTCCTTTTCCCGACGAATATGAGACGCTCTATAAACCTTCTGATTCGTTTCCCTTACCGGACTGTACCGCAGGCGACAAAAACTTTTATGTGATGAACGGCTCCTGCCTCTCCACCGGTTCATATCAGGAGATCTACGACCTTTGCTGCCTGAGGATCGACAACAATGCGGCCGTGGTCCGTTTCAAACTTGCCGATCAGGCTGCTTACGAGGCAGCCAGGACCGACTGGGTGGACGGTGAAGCGCCGCAGGCCGTAGCCCAGTACTATATGCGGGTGCACGGAATGAAGCGGGTAGAGTATCACTGCGGGGTACTTGACAGTTTTTACACGATCTATTATATTTTCTGAGAACAGAAATTTCCGACAATGGAGATATTAGGAAGAGGTGAGACAGAATGCGGGAAATGTTAGACCGTATCCTGGTCATTCTGGAGAGAGTCCGGAATATGCCGGTGGATTCCAAGGCTGATATGATCATCTTTGGAGCGGTCCTGCTTTTTGCTCTATTGAACGCAGTGCTGGGCTACCGCCTGCTGCGTTTCTGGGTGATGCTGTTCGGATTCGCGGCAGGCGCTGCCGCGGGATATTTTCTTTCTGAAAGATGGTTCCCGGAGGCGCGGAATCTGCTGCGTCTGGCGTCGATGCTGATCCTGGGGATCGCGCTTGCGCTGGTGGCTTTTCTGGTTTACCGTGCCGGGATCTTTCTTGTGGCTGCGGTCACGACGGCGGTGGTAAGCGTATATCTGATCCGCCCGAATACATCGGCTATGTTTTTTCTGTGCATCCTGCTGGGCGTGGTGATCGGAAGCCTGGCTATCCGTTTTGAAAGAGCGGTGATCATTGTGGTCACTTCCCTGCTGGGAGGAAGTCTCGGCGGTTTCTGCCTGGCCAAGATGCTTTCGTTGCAGGAGATTCCTTACGGCGTCATGATCGGCGCCGCGATCTGCATCGTGGGGATGATGATCCAGTTCGCGATCAACAAACCGGAGGGAGAAGAGGAGTTCTCTGATGAGGAGAATCCCGGAGAAGAGCCGGAAGAATAGAACAAAAGGAGAAGAACAGTGCTGCTGAATTATCTGAAGATCTTTTTTATCTCGATGGTACCGCTGATCGAACTGAGAGGCGCGATGCCTGTTTCACAGTTTTTGAAGATGCCGGTGATCCCTTCCTACATTGTCTGTATTATCGGAAACATGCTGCCGGTGCCGTTCATTTATCTGTTTGCGAGAAAAGTGCTGGAGTGGGGAAAGGATAAGCCGGTGATCGGCGGATTCTGCCGCTTCTGTCTGGAAAAAGGACACAAGGGAGGCCGGAAGCTCACCGAAAAAGCCGGAAGAGGCACCTTTGTCGCCCTCCTTTTATTTGTGGGGATCCCGCTTCCGGGTACAGGAGCCTGGACAGGCACCCTGGCCGCCAGCATCCTGGACATGGATTTCAAGTCCACAGTGGCAGCCGTGATGCTGGGCGTCCTGCTTGCAGGCGTCATCATGATGACGGCCGGATATATCGGATTTTCATTTGTCTGAATACGAAAAAGCCCTTTCACCGATCATGTACAGGTACATGAGGTGAAAGGGCTTTATTGTTGAAGGATCAATCAGTTGTCCTCGGCGTCTTCTTCGCTTACAGTGTACACATGACGCTTCTTTGCCATTTCGTCGCTGGCAAGATATTCGTCGTAGGTGGTGATCTTATCCACCAGCGTGCCGTCCGGCAGGATCTCCATGATCCGGTTGGCGGTGGTCTGCACGAACTGATGGTCGTGCGACGTAAAGAGGATCACGCCCGGGAACTTGATCAGTCCGTTGTTCAGGGCGGTGATGGATTCCATGTCAAGATGGTTGGTCGGCTCATCCAGGATCAGGATGTTGGCTCCGCTGATCATCATCTTGGAGAGAAGGCAGCGCACCTTTTCGCCGCCGGAAAGGACACGGACACGCTTGATGCCGTCCTCGCCGGGGAACAGCATACGTCCGAGGAAGCCTCGTACATAGGTGGCATCCTTGATCTCGGAATACTGGGTAAGCCAGTCCGTGATGGTCAGGTCATTGTCGAATTCCGAAGCGCTGTCCTTAGGGAAGTAGGCACGGGAGGTCGTAATGCCCCATTTGTAGTTGCCGCTGTCCGGTTCCATCTCGCCCATGAGGATACGGAAGAAGGTGGTGATGGCCTGCTCATTGGCGCCGACGAAAGCGACCTTGTCATCGTGCCCGAGGGTGAAGGAGAGGTTGTCCAGCACCTTGACGCCGTCGATGGTCTTGGAAAGATTTTCCACCATCAGGACTTCATTGCCGATCTCACGGTTGGGACGAAAATCAATATAGGGGTATTTGCGGCTGGAGGGCTTCATCTCGTCCAGCTGTATTTTTTCAAGAGCTCTTTTACGGGAAGTAGCCTGCCGCGATTTGGAAGCGTTGGCGCTGAAACGGGAGATGAACTCCTGCAGCTCTTTGATCTTTTCTTCTTTCTTTTTGTTGGCTTCGCGCATCTGCTTGATCAGCAGCTGGCTCGATTCAAACCAGAAATCATAGTTGCCGGCATAGAGCTGGATCTTACCGTAGTCGATATCGGCAGTCTGTGTACAGACCTTGTTGAGGAAATATCGGTCGTGGGAGACGACGATGACCGTATTGTTAAAGTCGATCAGGAATTCCTCCAGCCATTCAATGGCGGGCAGGTCCAGGTGGTTGGTCGGCTCGTCGAGCAGAAGAATATCCGGATTGCCGAACAGCGCCTGGGCCAGGAGCACCTTGACCTTCTGGCTGCCGGTAAGCTCCGACATCTGCATGTAATGCAGGTCGGTCTCGATGCCGAGGCCGTTCAGGAGGGTGGCGGCGTCCGATTCCGCCTCCCAGCCGTTCATTTCGGCAAACTCGCCTTCCAGCTCGCTTGCGCGGATGCCGTCCTCGTCGGAGAAATCCGGCTTGGCATAGATGGCGTCCTTTTCCTTCATTATATCATAGAGGCGCTGGTTGCCCATGATGACGGTATCCAGGACCGGAAAAGCATCGTATTTAAAATGATCCTGCTGCAGAAAAGAGAGTCTCTGCCCCGGCGTGATGACCACATCGCCCTTGGTAGGTTCAAGCTGACCCGACAGGATCCGCAGGAATGTGGACTTGCCGGCGCCGTTGGCGCCGATCAGACCGTAACAGTTGCCTTCGGTAAATTTGATGTTGACATCTTCAAACAAAGCTTTTTTGCCGACACGCAGTGTGATATTGTTTGCTGCTATCATAAAACCACCTCTATCATCCAGTGTATTTGACTATATATAGTCCTTTTCTTCCCCCATTCTGACAGCAAACCACAAAATTTGCAACCTTTTTCTTTACTTTTACCTTAAAACAAGGTACTCTTGATAGTAAGGAGATAAGGAGACCGCTTATGGAAAGACAAAAGACAAACACCAATATCTTCCTGATCGGCTTCATGGGAGCCGGAAAAAGCACGGTATCCCGCGCGTTAAAAAGCATCCTCGGCATGAGGAGGATCGAGATGGACCGGGCGATCGAAGAGCAGGAGGGGATCTCCATATCCCGGATCTTTGCCGAAAAAGGAGAAGAATACTTCCGCCGGAAGGAGACGGAATTTCTCTGTTCCCTGCCGGCAGGCGAAAATCTTGTCGTTTCCTGCGGCGGAGGCGTCCCCATGCGGCCTGCGAATGTACAGGCCATGCGGGAGCGGGGCGCGATCGTCTGGCTGACCGCCTGTCCGGAGACCATTTTAAAAAGGGTCGGCAAAAGCCATAACAGGCCTTTGCTGGAAGGACACAAGAACATAGATTATATCAGAAAAATGATGGATGAGAGAAAACCGTTCTATACAGATGCGGCAGACCTCATCGTTTCTACAGACGACAGGACGGCCGCTCAGATCGCTCGTGAGATCACAGATCATCTGCAGCGCCGGGTGTAAAAAGAGGTGAGTTATGTTTATCACAAGAGAATGCGATTATGCGGTCAGAGTGTTCCGCTGCCTTGCCGGAGCAGAAAAGCTCAGTGTGACCGATATCTGTGAAATGGAATCCATCACGGCGCCCTTTGCCTACAAGATCCTGAAAAAACTGGAGCAGGCAGGCTATGTGAAAGGATACCGCGGCGTACACGGAGGGTATTCGCTTGCTGCAGATCCGAATGAGATCACGCTTCTGGACGTTTACACCGCCATTGAACCGGATCTTTTCATCATCGAATGCCTGAATCCCCGGCATCCCTGCAAACGGGACGGCGAGGGCGGAAAACCCTGCATGGTGCATCGGGAACTCGGCCATATCCAGGACGAATTCAAAGCTTTGCTCCACAGAAAGACGCTGCAGCAGATTCTCGAAGGAAGATGATAATTCATATGTACAAATCATATGAATTATGCTATAATCATTTGGAGTTTTTAGGAAGATAGCACATTAAATACCCATCAACCCTTTAAGGAGGAAACAAAACTATGGCAAGAAAGATGAAAACCATGGATGGTAACCACGCAGCTGCGCATGCATCATACGCTTACTCTGATGTCGCTGCGATCTACCCCATCACCCCATCCTCTGTTATGGCCGAAGCCGCAGACGAGTGGGCGACACAAGGAAGAAAGAACATTTTCGGGCAGGAAGTTCAGATCACAGAAATGCAGTCTGAAGCCGGTGCAGCCGGCGCTGTCCACGGCTCCCTTGCAGCCGGTGCTCTTACCACTACGTTTACCGCTTCTCAGGGTCTTCTTCTGATGATCCCGAATCTCTACAAAATCGCCGGCGAGCTGCTTCCGGGCGTCATCAACGTTTCCGCCCGCTGTATCGCATCGCATGCACTTTCCATTTTCGGAGATCATTCGGACGTTCTTGCCTGCCGTCAGACCGGCTGCGCAATGCTCTGCGAATCCTCCGTACAGGAAGTCATGGACCTGACTCCGGTAGCTCATCTGGCCGCCATCAAGGGCAAGGTTCCCTTTATCAACTTCTTCGACGGCTTCCGCACCTCCCACGAAGTGCAGAAGATCGAAACCTGGGACTATGAAGATCTGAAAGACATGGCCGACATGGATGCCATCGCTGCATTCCGCAACCATGCTCTTAATCCTAATCATCCCTGCCAGAGAGGATCCGCTCAGAACGGCGACATCTTCTTCCAGGCAAGAGAAGCCTGCAACTCCTACTACGAAGCCCTTCCGGCCATCGTTCAGGAGTACATGGACAAAGTCAACGAAAAGATCGGAACAGACTATAAGCTGTTCAACTACTACGGAGCTCCGGATGCAGACCATGTCATCATCGCCATGGGTTCCGTAAACGACACCATCGAAGAGACCATCGATTATCTGATGAAAGCCGGCCGCAAAGTCGGTGTCGTCAAAGTACGTCTCTACAGACCGTTCTGCAAGGAAGCCCTCATCGACGCTCTGCCGGATTCCGTCAAGGTCATCTCCGTCCTCGACAGGACCAAAGAGCCCGGCGCTCTCGGCGAGCCGCTGTATCTCGATGTCGTCGCAGCTCTCAAGGGCAGCAAGTTTGAAAACGTCAAGATCCAGGCCGGCCGTTACGGTCTGTCCTCCAAGGATACCACACCGGCTCAGATCGTGGCAGTCTATGACAACACCGAAAAAGAGCACTTCACCATCGGTATCGTGGATGATGTCACCAATCTGTCCCTGCCGGTAGGCGCTCCCATCGTGACCACACCGGAAGGCACCACCAACTGCAAGTTCTGGGGCCTGGGTGCTGACGGTACCGTCGGCGCCAACAAGAACTCTGTCAAGATCATCGGCGACAATACCGATATGTATGCACAGGCATACTTTGATTATGACTCCAAGAAGTCCGGCGGCGTGACCATGTCCCACCTCCGCTTCGGCAAAAAGCCCATCAAGTCCACCTACCTCATCAAGAAGGCAGACTTTGTGGCATGTCATAACCCCGCTTACGTCAACAAATATAACATGGTTCAGGAACTGGTAGACGGCGGAACATTCCTGCTGAACTGCCCGTGGAACGCTGAAGAGCTCGAGACCCACCTTCCCGGCCAGGTCAAATCCTTCATCGCCAACCATGGCATTAAGTTCTACACCATCGACGGTGTGAAGATCGGTATCGAGACCGGCATGGGACCGACCCGTATCAACACCATCCTGCAGTCCGCATTCTTCAAGCTCACCGGCATCATCCCCGAGGACAGCGCCATCGAGCTTATGAAAGCAGCTGCAAAAGCTACCTACGGCCGTAAGGGCGACGACATTGTCCAGAAGAACTGGGCCGCCATCGACGCCGGCGCACAGCAGGTCGTGGAAGTACAGGTTCCCGAAAGCTGGAAAGACTGCCCGGATGAAGGCCTCTTCATGGCCAAAGCAGAGACCGGCAGACAGGATGCCATCGACTTTGTCAACAACATCCAGTCCAAAGTCAACGCACAGGAAGGCTACAGCCTGCCCGTATCCGCCTTTACACCTTATGTGGACGGCTCCACACCCTCCGGCACGGCAGCTTACGAAAAACGCGGCATCGCCGTCAACGTACCTGTCTGGAAATCCGAGAACTGTATCCAGTGCAACCGCTGCTCCTATGTCTGCCCGCACGCTGTCATCCGTCCGGTCGCTCTGACCGCCGATGAAGCTGCCGCAGCTCCGGAAGGCATCGTGACCCTGCCCATGACCGGCATGGCTGATTACAAGTTCACAATGACCGTTTCCGTACTTGACTGTACCGGATGCGGCTCCTGCGCGAACGTCTGCCCGGGCAAGAAGGGTGAAAAAGCCCTTGTTATGGACGGCCTTGAGAAGAACCTCGGCTTCCAGAAGTACTTCGACTATGGCGTGACCCTTCCCGTGAAGGAAGACGTCGTTGCCAAGTTCAAAGAAGCTTCCGTCAAGGGCAGCCAGTTCAAACAGCCGCTCCTTGAGTTCTCCGGCGCATGCGCAGGCTGCGGCGAGACTCCGTACGCCAAGCTGATCACCCAGCTCTTCGGCGACAGAATGTACATCGCAAACGCGACAGGCTGCTCCTCCATCTGGGGCAACTCCAGCCCGTCCACACCGTACACCATGAATGCCAAGGGCCAGGGCCCCGCATGGTGCAACTCTCTGTTTGAAGACAACGCAGAGTTCGGCTATGGTATGCTTCTCGCCCAGAACGCGATCCGTGACGGCCTGAAAGAGAAGATCGAAGACATCGTTGCCAACGGCAAGAACGAAGATGTCAAAGCGGCCGCCCAGGAATGGCTCGACACCTTCTCGGTAGGCGCACTCAACGGTGCAGCTACCGATAAACTGATCGCAGCTCTCGAAGCATGCGGATGCGACAAGGCCAACGAGATCCTGGCACAGAAGGACTTCCTGTCCAAGAAGAGCCAGTGGGTATTCGGCGGCGACGGCTGGGCTTATGATATCGGCTTCGGCGGCGTTGACCACGTACTGGCCAGCGGAAAAGACATCAACATCATGGTATTCGATACCGAGGTGTATTCCAACACAGGCGGACAGTCCAGTAAGTCCACACCGACCGGCGCCATCGCACAGTTCGCTGCAGGCGGCAAAGAGACCAAGAAGAAAGATATGGCCTCCATCGCCATGAGCTACGGCTATGTCTATGTGGCACAGATCTCCATGGGCGCTGACTTCAACCAGGCTGTCAAGGCCATCGCGGAAGCAGAAGCTTATCCGGGACCGTCCCTCATCATCGCTTATGCTCCTTGCATCAACCACGGCATCAAGAAGGGCATGTCCAAGGCTCAGACCGAGGAAGAGCTGGCCGTCAAGTGCGGATACTGGCACAACTTCCGTTACAATCCGGCTGCAGAGCAGAAGTTCACGCTGGATTCCAAGGCTCCGGATATGACCAACTATCAGGATTTCCTGAACGGCGAGGTCCGTTACAATTCTCTGCTCAGACAGAATCCGGCCAAGGCCGAGAGACTGTTCGCAAAGAACCAGGCAGAAGCAGAAGAAAGATATGCATATCTGCAGAAGCTGACCGGCCTTTACAGCAAGGATTGATCCTTCCGAAAACCTGTAGAATAAACCAGAAGGGGACCGTACAATCGTACGGTTCCCTTTTTGGTTAAAGTAGTGTATAATAGAGTCTGTTCCTTAGAAAACGGCACGATCAGGAGCAGATGCAATGAGTATTCTGTCAGTAGTGATTCCGGCTTATAATGAAGAACTGAATATCGCGCTTTGTACAAAAGCTCTGCGCGAGATACTCCTGCAGGAGCGGATCGCCTATGAGATCATTCTGGTGGACGACGGGAGCAGCGACGGTACCTGGGAGCAGATCGCAAAAGCCTCCGAGAAGGACAATCATGTCTGCGGTATCCGTTTTTCCCGGAATTTCGGGAAGGAATCCGCCATTTTTGCCGGACTTTCCGAAGCCGCGGGAGACTGCGCGGCGGTGATGGACTGTGACCTGCAGCATCCGCCGCAGACGCTCATCAAGATGTTCCGTCTCTGGGAAGAGGGCTATGAAGTCGTCGAAGGCGTCAAGTCCGGCAGAGGACGGGAGAGCGTGCCTCACAGGATTTTCTCAAAGCTGTTTTACGGGATCATGTCACGGGAGACCCATGTGGATATGAAGGACGCTTCGGACTTTAAGCTCCTGGACCGGAGGGCAGTGGACAGCATCCTGTCCATGCCGGAGAGGAATATGTTCTTCCGTGCGACTTCTTTCTGGGTCGGATTTCAGTCTACGCAGGTGCTGTACGATGTGCAGGAGAGACAGGCGGGAAAAACAAAGTGGTCCTACGGAGGACTGACCCGGTATGCGCTCAACAATATCGCGGCATTCTCAGCCGCACCGCTGCAGATCATTACTATCCTGGGCTTTTTAAGCTTTATCTTTTCCATTATCCTGACGGTCTATTCTCTGATCCAGTACTTTACCGGTCACGCCGTTGAGGGGTATACCACGATCATCATTGTGCTGTTGTTCATCGGGAGCGCTGTGATGATCAGCCTGGGACTCATCGGGTTTTATCTGGAAAAGATCTATACAGAGGTCAAACAGCGGCCGCGGTACATCGTTTCAGAGACCCTTCAGAACGGAAAGAGCCGGCGCGTCGGAGGAAGAAACGACAATTTCGCAGTGTAAAACAAAAAGGCTCAGGATCCTGAGCTTACAGTCAGTGAATCAGCAATCCAACAGTGACTATTACCAACAAAGAGGAGACAAAAATGGCAGATTTCAGAGCTTTTAAATCACTTAGACCGGCGGAAGATCTGGCTTCCCGGGTGGCGGCGCTTCCGTATGACGTGGTAGACCGGCAGGAAGCCAAAGCGATCGGAGACGCGGAGCCCTTTTCGTTTCTGCATGTAGACCGTGCGGAGATGGACCTCGATCCCGCGATCGATCTCTATGACCCGGCTGTGTACGCCCGGGCACGTAAAAACCTGGATGAACTGGAAGAGAAGGGCATTCTGAAGCAGGATGCCGCCGCTTCTTATTATCTTTATGAACTCACCAGGCTCGGCAGGACCCAGACAGGCATCGTCGGTGTTTCTGCCATCGATGATTATCTGAACAATGTGATCAAAAAGCACGAGCTCACCCGTGAGGATAAAGAGCAGGACCGCATCCGTCACGTGGATATCTGCGACGCCAACACAGGTCCCATCTATCTGGCGGCTGATTTTCCCGCAGAATTAAAAAGCTGGATCCGGGGTTATAAAGAAGCAAATCCGGCCTGCTATGATTTTCTGACCGAGGATAACGTGCGTCAGCGTGTATGGACGGTTTCTTCTCCTTCCGACGTGGAGTTTGTGCGCGCGCAGACTTTGTCTATGCCCGACATGTATATCGCAGACGGTCATCACAGAGCGGCTTCTGCCGTCAAGGTAGGTCTGAAGAGGAGAGAAGCATTCCCCGCCTGTACAGGTGAAGAAGAATTCAATTATTTTCTGACTGTGGTGTTTCCTTACGAAGAGCTGACAATTCTTGCGTATAACCGAGTTGTAAAGGATCTATACGGTCATTCCTCAGAGGAACTGCTGCAGATCCTGGCGGATTCATTTACAGTCGATACGCTGGAAGGACCGGTCCTTCCGCCTGAAAAGCACTGCATCAGCCTGTATGTGGAACATAAATGGTATCTTCTCAAGGTACGTCCGGAGGTTTATGCGGGCCTCGATGTTGTCGCGCAGCTGGATGTTTCCATTCTGCAGAACAAAGTCCTTTCACCGGTGCTGGGGATCGGTGATCCGCGGACAGATCAGAGGATCTTTTTTGTGGGAGGCAGCCGTACACCGGAGGATCTTGCCAGGGCTGCCGATAAGACCGGCGGATGTGCATTCCTTATGTATCCGACCTCCATGGAGGATCTGATGCAGATCGCCGACGAAGGCAGGCTTATGCCGCCCAAATCCACCTGGTTCGAACCCAAACTCCGCAGCGGACTTTTTATCCACAAGCTGCGTTAAATGATTAATGGGGACGGCTCATTGCACATTTTTCTTGCATATTGTTTGATTATACGGTATATTATATGGTGATGATATTTTTTTGACAATTTCCTGTGTTTGCGGGATTATCATAAGAACAGAGGAATGTGATGAAGGAGGTTTCTTAGCTATGAAGAAGGCAGGACTGCTTGTTATGCTTCTCGGGGCTGCGCTTTGCATCCCTGGCTGCGGGTTTACCGAAGGGACGGATGCAGTAGTGACTGTTGTGAAGGCAACGCCCACGCCGATTCCGACACCGACGCCGGAAGCAACACCGACACCGACTCCGGTTCCGGCTACGCCGACTCCTGAACCGGTGATAGAGCAGTCTCCCAGCGGACTCAATGTGACCGTTGAATCCGGCAATTATGAAGCAACGGCGAGCGTAAACCTCCGTGCTGACGCATCTCAGGATGCAGACGTCATGGCCGGCGTCGAGGCCGGAATGGTCGTACAGGGCACGGGCGTCTGTGAAAACGGATGGATCCGTATCTCCTTCGACGGAATGACGGTCTTCGGAAGCGGAGACTTCTTCACAAAGACTGACAAAGCTCCCGATGCAGGCGTAGTGACGGCAGAAGCCGGCGGAGAAGAAATCATATCCTGATGAATAAAAAAACAGATCCGGGCTGGCCGGATCTGTTTTTTATTTCATCGGAACTGCGAAGACACCTTTCTTCATGAATCAAAGAAACTGCGGCCGTCGTCGGTGACAAGCCTCTCGGCCCTCGGATACTCGAAGATCGCAGGGTTTTCGGCGTTTTCAGCCAGATAACCGGCGAATTTCCGGGCATACCACTTGGCAAACCCGAGATTGTGCATCAGGTAATTGCCGCAGTTCACAGCTGCAGCTCCAGGAACCTCTTCTGCGTCCTCGACGGACTGAAAAGCCCTGAGAAGCAGATCGTAGATCTCCTTCGGCTCCCGGTTCCCCTTCAGGATCAGATAAAAACCCGTCAGGCAGCCCATGGGCCCCCAGTAGATGACCTCATCCTTCCATTCGGGGTCATTCCGAAGAAAGGTGGCGATGAGGTGCTCCAGGGAGTGCATCGCCGCGACATCTACGGCGGGCTCTATGTTGGGCGTTGTGACTCGTATGTCATAAGTAGTGACTATCTGATCGCCGAGAGTGTCTACTCTGCTGGTAAAGATGCCAGGAACGATCCTGGTATGATCGACGGAAAAGCTGGGAATCAGATCCATTTTTGGTTCTCCTTTCGAACGGCAGATACTGTCAGGTGTATGAAGAACACCGCGGGTTTCATCATTGCTGATTTATTGTACCATATAATTCCATCTGTCACCATCTTTTCTTTTCCGGGAGGGAGGGCCTTTTTATCCGTTCTTTCCGAAAAGAATACTGGATAACCGGAGACTGTTTATGATATGATAAAAATGACACAAGGATTCAGCTGTGAAAGGAAGGTGTATTATGCGTAGATTGTTATCACTGTGTCTGTTGTTTGCACTGGTATTCGGCGCTGTAAGCGTCCGCGCCGAGCAGGAAGGACCCGACCCCGTCGGAGAATGGGAACTGGTCATGGACGTGGAAAGAGCATACATCAACCTGCAAGAAGACGGCACGATGATCACCAGTGCAAGCCCGCGCAGCACAGAAGAAGGCGAAGATCCGGATGCGGACATTATAGAAGGCACATGGACATTTGACGGAACGACTTTAAGACTTGTCAGTTCAGAAGGCATAGAAGAAATTCTTCATTGGGATGCGGAGAAAGAACAGTTTGTCTATAAGGCCGGCGATAACGAATTTGTCATGGAACGCCTGGAAGAGGGCGCTGCGGACATGGAAGACGGACCTTCCGTACCCCTCGCCGGAGGATGGCAGGCCGCAGAAGATCCCACCGTCACAGAAGACATGGAAGCCATGCTCACGACTGCCCTTGAAGACTACGAAGCCGGCCCGGCCGTCTGCATCCCCGTAACCTACCTCGGAAGCCAGGTCGTCGCCGGAACAAACCACGCGATCCTCTGCACCACCGACGAGGACGGCGCAGGAAATGCCTGGGTCATCGTCTTCCTTTACGAAAACCTCCAGGGAGAGACCACCGTCATGAATATTGCTCCCTTTGACTTCGGCTCCCTCTGCACCTACGGCGCCGAATAACCCACACCCCGCCGGGAATTGTCCCGGCGGTTTTTTTCTCTCTGTTTTCTCCCCGAACCTCTATGCACAGTGAGAAAGAGGACGCGAAATCCAGCAGACGTCCGCAAAAGCCTTCCGTCGAACGGCGCCTTGCCGGACGCCTGCAAAATAGAGGTTTGACGAAAAAGATATTAGATGGTAGACTATCTTCTGAATTAGTATGAAAGAGACTTTCATACCCGTTTATGAAAATGCCCTTGCGAGCAAGCATTTTCATGGCACTGGAAGTATGCGGACAGTCTGTTTTACAGACTGAAAACGATTTCGTGTAGAATAGAAGACGTGGAGGAAAGACACATGATCGATGGAAAAAAAGTTCTTTTCAGCGGAATGCAGGCAACAGGCAATCTGACGCTGGGGAATTATCTGGGGGCTCTTAAAAACTGGATCAAACTCAGCGATGAATACGAATGCTTTTACAGCGTTGTAGACATGCATTCCATTACCGTACGCCAGGACCCCGCCGAACTCCGCAGAAGAGCCAGGAATCTTCTCACGCTTTACATTGCGGCCGGCCTGGATCCCACAAAGAACTGCATCTATTATCAGTCCCACGTGTCTACCCATGCAGAGCTCGCCTGGATCCTGAACTGCTTCACTTACATGGGTGAGCTGAACCGCATGACCCAGTTTAAAGACAAATCCGCCAAACACGCGGACAATATCAACGCCGGCCTCTTTACATACCCGGTATTGATGGCTGCGGACATACTGCTGTATCAGGCAGACGTAGTTCCGGTCGGCATCGACCAGATGCAGCATCTGGAACTGACCCGCAATATCGCGGAACGCTTCAACAACCTTTATGGAGACGTGTTCACAGTGCCGGAAGCCTACATCGGCAAAGTCGGCGCCAAGATCATGAGCCTTCAGGATCCCTCAAAGAAGATGTCCAAATCCGACGAAAATCCAAATGGTTCCATCTATCTCATGGACGATCCGGATACCATCATGCGCAAATGCAAACGCGCCGTCACCGACTCGGAAGCCAACTTCTGCTACCGGGACGAGCAGCCCGGCCTGAAAAATCTGATCGATATCTACAGCGCCTGCACCGGAAAGACTCCCCAGGAGACCGTCGCGGAATTTGACGGAAAAGGCTACGGTGAATTCAAACCTGCCGTAGGCGAAGCCGTGATCAGCGTCCTGAAACCGCTTCAGGAAGAATTCGGCCGTCTGTCCAAAGACAAGGCCTATCTGGATTCCATCATCAAGGAAAACGCAGAGAAGGCCGGCTATTATGCCGCTAAGACGCTTCGTAAGGTACAGAGAAAGGTCGGCTTCCCGGACAGGATCAGATAACGCGAGTGTGAAAGGAGGGGACTGTATGCTGAAAGATAAGACGGTTCTTTTAGGAGTGACGGGCAGCATAGCGGCTTATAAGACTGCTAGCCTTGCCAGCATGCTGGTCAAAAAACATGCGGACGTGCACGTCCTGATGACAAAGAACGCCTGCAATTTCATCAATCCCATCACCTTTGAAACCCTCACAGGCAACAAGTGCCTGGTCGACACCTTCGACCGCAATTTCCAGTTTGCTGTGGAGCATGTCTCGCTTGCCAAGAAAGCGGATGTGGTCATGATCGCTCCGGCCAGCGCCAACGTGATCGGAAAGCTTGCAAACGGCATCGCGGACGATATGCTGACCACCACGGTGATGGCCTGCCGATGCAAAAAGCTGCTCTCGCCGGCCATGAATACCGCCATGTTTGAGAATCCCGTGACCCAGGACAATCTGAAAAAACTGTCCGGCTACGGCTATGAGATCATCGATCCCGCCAGCGGCTATCTCGCCTGCGGCGACACCGGAAAAGGCAAGATGCCGGAACCGGCTGATCTTCTCACATACATAGAACGCGAGACCGCGCTTCCAAAGGACATGAAAGGCCTGAAAGTACTTGTAACTGCCGGTCCTACCCAGGAAGCCATCGATCCAGTCCGCTACATTACCAACCATTCCTCCGGCAAGATGGGCTATGCCATCGCGCGGATGTCCATGCTCCGAGGGGCAGAAGTTACCCTGGTCACAGGAAGAACAGCCATCTCGCCGCCGCCCTTTGTCAAAGTGATCCCCATCGTCACTGCCCGTGATATGTACGAAGCAGTCACAGCAGTAAGCGACGAAATGGACATTATCATAAAAGCAGCCGCCGTAGCCGACTATCGTCCGGCAGCGGTCGCAGACGACAAGATCAAAAAAGCAGATGGGGAAATGACCATCCCCCTGGAACGGACGGACGATATTCTCCAATATCTGGGAGACCACAAAAAACCGGGCCAGATCCTGTGCGGCTTCTCCATGGAGACCCGCGATCTCATCGAAAATTCCCGGAAAAAACTCTCCAGAAAGAACCTGGACCTGATCGCCGCCAACAACGTAAAAGTAGAAGGCGCCGGCTTCCAGGGCGACACCAACGTTCTTACGATCATATCCACGGATCAGGAAGTATCACTCCCGCTCATGAGCAAAGAGGATGCAGCCGCCCGGCTCCTGGATATAATCCTAAGATACAGGTCAGAACATCCTGACCGGTAACTGCCAACCCGATTCTACACCGTGCGGCATCCTTTCAAGGAGCGGCAACAAGGAGGAAAACGAAATGAAAAAGAACACAAAAGACACCCGCTGGCTCGTCATGACCGCTCTGTTTGCGGCCATCGTAATTGTTCTGGCCAACACGCCGCTGGGCATGATCCAGCTGCCCATCATCAAAGCGACCACCGTACACATCCCCGTGATCATCGGCGCCATCCTGCTCGGACCGCTTGCCGGTGCGATCCTGGGCGGCGTCTTCGGCATCTGCTCCATGATCAGCAATACCGTCGCACCGACCCTCCTTTCCTTTGCCTTCTCACCCTTTCTGGCGGCAGATCTCCCGGGCGTCTTAAAAGCGATCTGGATCTCGGTCGGATGCCGTATCCTGATCGGCGTATGCGCCGGATGGCTCTGGATCCTTCTTATGAAAATTAAACTGAACGCATGGATCGCCCTGCCCGTCACAGGCTTCGTCGGTTCGATGACCAACACGATCCTGGTTATGGGCAGCATCTACATACTCCTTGCCCAGCAGTACGCTGAAGCAAAGGAAGTAGCGGTAAGCGCCGTGTTCGGTCTTGTCATGGGAACCGTGGCCGCCTCAGGCGTGCCCGAAGCCATCGCCGCCGCCATTCTGGTAGCCGTGATCGGAAAAGCGCTGCTGTCCATAAAAAACAGACAGTAAAAAGCTCTGTCCGGTATACGGAGGGAGAAGAACAGACTTCCGGTTTTGCATTAGGAGATAAAAAGAAATGATATTAGCCATAGATATCGGAAACACCAACATAGTCGCAGGCTGCATCGACGAAGAGAAGACCTGGTTCATAGAACGGATCTCGACCGTACGGACCAAGACGGAACTGGAATACGCCGTGGACCTTAAGACCATCCTGGACCTGCATGACGTCAGCACAGAAGACATAGAAGGCTGTATTCTTTCCTCTGTCGTACCGCAGATCACGGATATCGTACGCCTTGCAGGCGAAAAGATCCTGAATAAACCGGTAATGGTACTGGGACCCGGGATCCGTACGGGCCTCAACATCCTGATCGACAATCCCTCCACCCTTGGAGCCGACCTGGTGGCAGACGCGGTTGCCGGCATAGCTTTCTATGCTCCTCCCATGATCGTGATCGACATGGGCACCGCGACCACTCTCAGCGTGGTGGATGAAAACAAAAACTACGTCGGCGGCATGATCCTGCCGGGCGTAGGCGTATCCCTCGATGCATTGACTTCCAGGGCTTCACAGCTCTCCGGCATCGGAATCGAGCCGCCCAGACGCATCATCGGCAAAAACACAGTGGAATGCATGAAGAGCGGCGTGCTTTATTCAAGCGCCGGATCCATCGACGGCTGTATCGAGAGGCTGGAAGAAGAGCTTGGCCAGACATGCACAGTCGTCGCGACGGGCGGACTCGCAAAAAAGATCGTGCCCTTCTGCAAACGGAAGATCATACTGGACGAAGATCTTCTTCTGAAAGGATTGTTCATCATCTATCAGAAAAACCAGGAAAGGCAGTAAATCATGCCGGCTTTTATACACACCATCTTTCCGGTGCTGATCGGTGCCGTGATCGGATATTTTACGAACTACATAGCGATCAAGATGCTGTTTCACCCGTATAATGAGATCTACATCTTTGGAAAAAGGATGCCCTTTTCGCCCGGGATCATCCCCCGGAACAAAGGACGTATGGCCAGGGCTGTGGGTCAGGCAGTCGCAGGACAGCTGCTGACCGCTGATGCGCTCGCCGATAATCTGCGGGAGAGCAACATCAAGGAAAACCTGGCGGAAAAAGCCGCTGCGGCTGTATGCGAAAACGATACTACGATCCAGGAACTTCTTTCACATATAGACGGCGGAGAAAGCGCCCTGGATAATGCAGGCACAAAGGTCGCAGGCATCCTGGTCGAGAAGATCAGGCATACGGATCTGAGACCGGTGGTGCAGGGAGTCGTGGACGCGGGGCTTTCGGACATCGCCTCCAATCCGCTGGCGGCCCTCTTCCTGACGGATGAGGTGAAAGAAGTCATCTATCTGAAGCTCACCTCCCTCCTGGAAGGCTATATCGACAGCAACGGAGAGGAGATAGCCTCACACTATCTGCAGCAGGGCCTGCAGGAGTTCGGCCGCCAGCCGCTGCGTCATGTGATGGAAAGAGCAGATATCACCAGCGACATGATCAGGAAAATGGTGGGAGACGCTTTTGACTATACGATGGAAAAGCATGTGCCTTCCGTCATGAAGGACATCGATATCGAAGGGATCGTTACCAACCGGATCGATTCCATGTCGGTTCCGGAGCTGGAGGCGCTGCTCATGTCTGTCATGAAGCAGGAGCTCCAGGCTGTCATCAATCTGGGAGCGCTGATCGGAGCTGTCATCGGAGCTGTCAATATTTTTATTTAAGATCAACTGGCACATGAAGTGCGGGACAGGAGCCATCCTGTGATCCGGCGCTTTATGTGCCATTCTTGTACCGGACAGCGATACAGGGTATCCGTCAGGAAGAATTTGAAAGGAAACGTAATGAGTATGGATCTTATTTTCTTTGTGAACGCAGTGTTATTCGGTGTCGGGCTTGCCATGGACGCTTTTTCAGTCTCGCTTGCAAACGGTCTCGCAGAACCGGAGATGCATGTGAAAAAAAGTATCCGGATCGCGGGGACCTTCGCCGGATTTCAGATCGCAATGCCGCTGATCGGCTGGCTTTGCGTGCATACCATTGCAAACACTTTTTCCTCGTTTGAAAAGATGATCCCCTGGATCGCTTTGATCCTGCTTCTGTATATCGGCGGGAAGATGCTCTATGAAGGGCTGCGGCAGGACCCTTCGGAGGAGGGGCCGTCTGCTGTCAGGGGCTCTCAGCTGATCCTGCAGGGGATCGCGACATCCATTGACGCCCTGTCGGTGGGATTTACCATTGCAGAGGACCCGTGGTACATGGCGCTGACGGAATCTGTGATCATCGGCGTCGTCACATTCGGGATCTGTATGGCCGGACTGAAGATCGGCCGGAAGCTGGGGATGAAGCTCTCCGGGAAAGCATCCGTCCTGGGCGGCGTCATCCTGATCGCCATCGGACTGGAGATCTTCCTGAAGAGTTTTCTTGGATAATCATGCGGTTTTGAGATGAAATGTTGGAAGAAAGTGTGAAAATAAACCGGAATAATTGTTCCTGTTGCACCAGAATGATGAAAAATCCTTTGTTTTTCATGAAATATATGGATATTTCCACAAAAATCCTTGCCAGTTTACAGGGATTATGGTAAGTTATAATCATAAATACTGTGACATGAAAATGCCCGGATGCTGTCAAAATCAGGGCATTTTCAATAACGTGTATGAAAGATACTTTCATACATGGTAATAATATCTTACAGGAGGTATCTACATGCAAAACAATATGCTTGCCATGATACTGGCCGGCGGCAGAGGCAGTCGTCTGCATGACCTGACGAACAAAGTTGCCAAGCCTGCCGTTTCCTACGGGGGAAAATACCGTATCGTCGATTTCCCTCTCAGCAACTGTGCCAACAGCGGCATAGACGTAGTCGGCGTTCTTACGCAGTATGAGTCTGTTCTGCTGAACAGCTATGTCGCTGCAAGCGGAAGATGGGGCCTTGACTCAAAGGACAGCGGCGTTTACGTTCTGCCGCCCCGTGAAAAAGCCGACGCCAACCTGGACGTATACCGCGGCACCGCGGACGCCATCACCCAGAATATCGACTTTATCGACACCTTTGATCCGGAATATCTGCTGATCCTTTCCGGCGATCATATCTACAAGATGGATTATTCCGAGATGCTGAGCTTCCACAAAGAAAAGAACGCGGACGCCACCATCGCGGTCATAGGCGTTCCCATGAAGGAAGCCAGCCGTTTCGGCATCATGAATACAGACGCGGAAGGAAAGATCGTCGAATTCGAGGAAAAACCGGCGAAACCCAAGAGCAATCTTGCTTCCATGGGCATCTATATCTTTACCTGGAAAGTCCTCAGAAAGATCCTTCTTGCCGACATGAAGCTTCCGGATTCTCATCATGACTTCGGTAAGGACATCATTCCGGCCTTCCTCAACGAGGGCAGGACGCTGATGGCTTACGAGTTCAAAGGCTACTGGAAGGATGTAGGGACCATCGATTCCCTCTGGGAAGCCAACATGGACCTCCTGGACAGAAAGAACCCGCTGAACCTGAACGATTCCCGCTGGCGCATCTATACAGAAGACGTACCTGCTCTTCCGCAGTATTTCGGACCGGAAGCAGTCGTCAGCAACGCCTATATCACACAGGGCTGCAAGGTGGAAGGAACCGTCAAAAACTCGGTCCTCTTCACCAACGCGGAAGTAGCCCCGAAAGCCCAGGTCATTGACAGTGTTCTGATGCCCGGTGCTGTTGTGGAGGAAGGTGCCGTCGTGACCCGCGCTCTGGTGGCGGACGGCGTCCGCATCGGAAAGGGTGCCGTTGTAGGCAGCGCAGACAGCGAGAATATCCTGCTGGTCGCAAAACGAGTAAAGGGGGTCGAATAACATGGCAAAAGCATTTGGTATCGTTTCTTCTTCCGGAACCCATTTTCAGGTGAAGGGTATGCAGGAATTCCGCCCCATCAGTGCTTTCTCATTTCTCGGCAGATACAGGATCATCGACTTCCCGATCTCCAATATGAGCAACAGCGGGATTGACAGACTGCATGTATATATCAACGGCTCCAAACCGAGATCTCTGACAGAGCACCTCGGATCCGGCCGCATCTACAACATCAACTCCAAAAGAGGCAAACTGCAGATGCTCTTTGCCGACATGAATACCATGAACACCATCTACAACACGGACGTAGCCGGCTATGCGGCCAACATGGAGATCATCGAAAGGACCCATGAAGACTACGTCGTCATCACGCCGGACTACATGGTGTTCACCGAGAACTTTGAAGACCTTCTGAACAAACATATCGAATCAGAAGCCGACATCACCGTTCTCTATCACAAGACCCAGAACGCCAAATTCAAATATCTGGGCTGCCAGGTCCTGAACCTGAACAAGCAGAAAGGCGTACTCTCCATCGAGCCCAACCTCGGGAACACCAAGGACAAGAACATCTTCATGGACACCTATGTCATGAAGAAAGACCTGTTCATCGATCTGGTAAAGAGCGCGCGCAAACTGTCATCCGTATATACGCTCTCCCAGATCATCAACGCCCGGATCGCCGATCTGGATGTCCGTGCCATCAAGCATAACGGCTTCTTTGCGGCCATCACCGATCTGAAGAGCTACTTTGACGCCAACCTGGACCTCCTGGATATGAAGCAGGCCGAGGATCTTGTAAATCCGGCGTGGCCCATCTACACCAGGACGACGGATTCCTGCCCGACACAGTATTTCGAGGGCTGCGAAGTGCGGAACTCCTACATCTCCAACGGATGTATCGTGGAAGGTAAGGTGGAGAATTCCATCGTAGGCCGTGGCTGCATTATCAAAAAAGGCGCCGTGGTCAAAAACTGCATCATGCTTGCATACTCTGAAGTTGGCGAGGGTGTGTACGCCGAGAATCAGGTGATCGACAAATGGTCTAAGATCATACATACAAAAGAGGTTGTATCGGAGGCGGATAATCCAGGATATATCCGCAGGGACGACACCTTGTAAAAAGGGCTTTTTGCAGGGGCTGTCGCGTATAGGCGACAGCCCTTTGCCTTTTAATATAAAAGGGAGAGTTCAATGAAAAAGAAACGGGAAGTGCAGATTTCCATTATCAGGAGCAGACGTAAAACCCTTGCACTTCAGATCGACCGGGACGGAAACGTCCTTGTCAGAGCGCCGTACTGGGTACCGGATGACCAGATCGCCCGTTTTGTAAACCAGAAAAAGGACTGGATCCGTCTGCAACTGGATAAGTTGGCCAATACGTCCGTTCCGGATGAGGATTTGAATATTTCCGAAGAAGAGCTGGAACAGCTTAAACAACAGGCGCTCAAGGTCATTCCTGAGAGAGTTGCCTTTTTTGCGCCGAAGGTCGGGGTGACCTACGGCAGGATCACCATCCGTAAGCAGAGAACACGCTGGGGAAGCTGCAGCGAAAAGGGAAATCTGAATTTTAACTGCCTTCTGATGAAGGTCCCGGATACGGTACGGGATTATGTGGTCGTGCATGAGCTTTGCCACCGGAAAGAGATGAATCATTCAGAACGCTTCTGGGAACAGGTAAGACATGTGCTGCCGGATTACAAAGAAAGTGAAAAATGGCTCCACACCTATGGGAAAGCTTTGATCAGGAGTGCCCACACCGGCTGACATAAGGAAAGGACAGAATATGCTGAAGCAACTATCTATTTTTGCTGAAAACCAGAAAGGGACTATGCAGGATATCACAGGAATCCTGTATCATTCGGACGTCAATATCCTTGGCTCCGTCACCAACGACAGCGCGGAATACGGGATCATCCGGATGGTGGTATCAGACGCCGAAAAGGCGAAAACCGCCCTCGAAAAGGAGGGATATCTCTGCCGTATCGCCAATGTACTCGGCATACTGACGGAGGATACGCCGGGTGCGCTGCACAAGGTCCTGATGGCTTTGTACTCCAGCAATATCAATGTAAATTATCTGTATCTTTCCTTTGACAGAGAATCCGGTTCGCCCATCATGGTCATCAGCACCGATGACGTGCTGGAAGTCGAAGAGTGCCTTAAAGGAAAAGGATTTCAGGTTTTGTAAAAAAAGCTTGATTTGGCAGATCTCCTGTGCTATATTAGATGTAGTAATAAAAACTACATCTGGTAATTTCGATTACCCAGAAGGAGGGTATTGGTTATGACAAGAGAAGATCTGCTTACTTTTTTTAAGGATCACCTGGTTCCTGAAAAATTATATAAAATCGGCGGCAAGCACAACAATCGCATCTGTATGGAACAGACAGACAACGGCTGGGATGTGTTTTTCAGCGAAAAGAAGGATAAAGTGGGCGTTATGCATTACAATGACGAGGCTTCCGCCTGCTCCGGTATGAAAAATGAGATCCGCAAAGTGATGGAGCTGGCGTACGGCCTCACCTGGGCGGAGGAAAGATAAACAAAAAAAGACAAAAGGTGACAACGGAGGAGTTCCGGTGTCACCTTTTTTTGCTGAATTCTGTTGCAGTATGTTTACGGTTCTGGAAAAAGCTCTGGTCAGACGGTGTCGAACCAGGAAAGAAGGATGTTTACATGGCTTTCTTCATCCTGAAGGGCTTCCGGGGTGCACCCGATCAGATCGGCGACCGCGGCTTTGTCAGAGGTCCTTGCACAGCGTTTGCTTATAAAGCGGCATACCTCCAGGATAAATTTGTCTGAATTGGAGGGAGTGCGCTGGCCTGAACAGATTCTGGAAAGATAGGAAGGATCATAGTTCAGGAAGCGGGAGAGTTCAGCCTTGTTGATTTCAAGAGCGGAGATGAGGAGATTCAGTTTATCTCCAAGGACGTGGGGGTCAGGCTTGTTGGAATTCAGGATATCTACAAAGACAGTATATATTTGATCGACGTCCATATCACTGCGCCCGGCCTCTTGTGCCAGCTGAGATATTCCGGAGCAGAGCTTCTGGAGCTGTTCGCTGCCGGGTGCGGGAATACGTTCGCCGTTGCGGTATCTGCTAAGTACGGTAGGCGAAAGGTTAGAGACTTCTGCCAGTGTCTTTGCTGAGCAATCTAAGACGGTCATGTACGTATTCAACTGTTCTTTAAATTCCATGGTGAAAGCCTCCTTTCTGGGTATCGTTAACTAAAAGATACATTATTTTCGGAAAAATATGAAGACGATTACCGCAAATGTCATTGACTTTTACCATATTGTGATCTTTTATGAGAAATCTTTAAATGATTCCAGAGTATTCACAGAGGGGCGGTTTTATGGTACACTGAAGGAGTATGAAAAGCTGTCTCCAAGGGTGTATGACCGTTCCGGGACAACCTTCAGAAGACAAAGTATAAAAGGTGGAAAACAATATGACAGTACGTGAGAGGATCGAAAAACTCAGAGAAAAAATGCGGATGGAGGGGATCACGGCGTATCTGGTTCCTTCGGATGATTTTCATGGTTCGGAGTATGTAGGAGCGCACTTTAAATGCCGGGAGTTTATCACGGGATTTACGGGCTCGGCAGGAACGGCTCTGATCCTGGAGAAGAAGGCTGTCCTGTGGACGGACGGCAGGTATTTTGAACAGGCGGAGGCGGAACTCTCCGGCACGGGAGTGGAGCTTTTCCGCATGGGCGAAGACGGAGTGCCGACGGTCCGCGGATTCCTGGAGAAAACCCTGAAAAAAGGCGATGTTCTGGGGATGGACGGACGGTGCGTGAGCCAGTCGGAGATGAAGGATTTCCGTGAGATCCTTTCGCGTTCAGGCGCCGGGGTGAGAAATGATACGGATCTGATCGGAGAGATCTGGGAGGAACGGCCGGGCATTGCGTTCTGTCCGGTGTTTGATCTGGACATCCGCTGGTGCGGTATTTCGAGAGAGCAGAAGCTCTCTGATGTGCGGGAGAAGATGGACAGCAAGGGAGCGGAGGGACTTCTGCTTTCCAGCCTTGAGGACATCGCCTGGCTGTTGAATCTCAGGAGCCGCGGGGATGTGATGTCCATGGTTTTTCCTGCTTATCTCTTCATGGATCAGCACAGGGTGGTTTTGTTTACGGATAAGAAATGCCTGCCTGAGGAGATCCTTGCGGACGGCGGCATCGATATAGAACCGTATGACCGTATCTATCCGTTTCTGGAGAGCGCCACCGCCGCTTCGATCATGCTGTGGTCTGCCGCAGTCAACAGCCGGCTGTACAGCTGCATTCCGGAGAACGTAAAGATCGTGGATGAGGAGAATCCGACGTATCTGGCCAGAGCGGTCAAAAACCCCGTGGAGGCTGCCAATATGCGCACGGCCCACATCAAGGACGGCGCAGCTGTCCTGAGGTTTATCCGGTGGCTCAAGGAAAACGCGGGGCATTCCGGGGTGACTGAGATGAGCGCTGCCGAAAAGCTGTACTCCTTCCGGGAGGAACAGGAGAACTTCCTCTGCAGCAGCTTTGATCCGATCATTGCGTACCGTGAGCACGGGAGCATTATCCATTACTCGGCGGATGAGACGACGGACGTTCCCATCCGGGCTGAGGGCATGGTCCTCTGCGATACCGGAGGACAGTATCTGGAGGGAACGACGGACATCACGCGGACTGTCGTTGTCGGTCCGGTCACGGAGGAGGAAAAGTATTACTTTACGATGGTCCTGAAAGGACATCTTTCCTTGATGGACGCGGTCTTCAAGGAGGGCTGTACCGGGCAGAACCTTGACTATCTGGCCAGGGAGCCTCTCTGGAGGATCGGAAAAGACTACAATCACGGTACCGGTCACGGGGTCGGTTATCTGCTGAACGTGCACGAGGGACCCAACGGATTCCGGTATAAAGCCGTTCCGGAGCGGAATGACAGAGGCGTTTTCCAGGAGGGCATGATCACTTCGGACGAACCGGGTTATTACGCAGAAGGGCGTTTCGGGATCCGCCATGAAAGCCTCCTTCTCTGTGTGAAGGGAGACAAAACCGAAGCGGGTCAGTTTATGCGTTTTGAACCGTTGACAATGGTACCGTTTGATCCGGAAGGGATCGACGCATCTCTTCTTACGGAACGCGAGAAAGAGATCCTGAACAGATATCACCGGACGGTGGCGGAAACACTTGCGCCATACCTCACGGAAGAGGAGAAACACTGGCTTGCAGAAGCAACACGGCCTCTTTAAAGACAGGAGAATCAGATGAGATTTTTACAGGCGTTTTGTACAGATATCGGCCCTGTAAGGAGCGTTAACCAGGACAGCCTGGCGATTTTAAAGGCTGAGACGGACCGGGGAGAAATCCTGCTCTCCGTCGTCTGCGACGGCATGGGCGGTCATTCCAGGGGGGAACTGGCCAGCAGGATCTGTGCAGAGTCTTTCGCGGACTGGTTCCGGGAGGTCTTTCCGAGGATCTTTGCCGAGGGGACCGGAGGAGGGATGCTCCGCTCCGGCTGGAAGAACCTTGTGAGGGATCTGAACCACCGGCTCTATCTGTACGGCGGGGAAAACCAGATCGGGCTCGGCAGCACGCTGACGGCAAGCCTGTTCTGGCACGGAATGCTCTTCACAGTCCATGTGGGAGACAGCCGGTGCTACTGTATAACCGACAAGGTGCGGCAGATCACGGAGGACCATAGTCTGACGGCCAGAGAGCTGAGAAGAGGGACCATCACCCCGGAGGAAGCCGCTGTGGACAAAAGACGCAATGTCCTTACAGAGTGCGTAGGCATCACGGATTCCATCCGGATGGAGTTCTATGCAGAGCCTGTGGAGGATAAGGCGGTCTATCTGCTGTGCTCCGATGGTTTCTGGCACACGCAGGACGGTTCCGAAATGACAGAGAAACTCTGGAAGCATGAGATCACATCAGACGAGGATCTGCAGTCCAGGCTGCAGGAGATGGTGGCATCTGCCCTCTCTTCCGGAGAGACAGACAATATCACGGTCGTCGGGATCATTCCGGACCGCGCGGAAGAAGCGCTGCCGGAGACAGACGATGACCCGGAGGGAGAAGAGATCACCTCCGAGATCGTAAAGAACGAACGGTTTGAGATCGTCCTGGACATCGTCTGTGTCCGGGAGAGCGAGACCGACCTACAGATATGAACAGGGAGGAAGAAAAATGTACAAAGACGGCGGACTCTGGATCGGAATGACCAAAAACGAAGCGAAAGACCACATCTGCATCATCCCCAGGATGGCGAACCGGCATGGACTGATCGCCGGTGCTACCGGTACAGGAAAGACAGTGACCCTGAAGGTGCTGGCTGAATCTTTTTCGGATCTTGGCGTACCGGTCTTTCTGGCGGACGTAAAAGGGGATCTGGCCAGCATGTGCTGCCCGGGAACGGACAGCGAAGATATGCAGAAGAGGATCGTGAAATTCGGTCTTGATGGCTTCACCTACACGGCTTATCCTACCTGTATCTGGGACGTGCTTCAGGAGGGCGGCCATCCCCTGCGGACTACCATCAGCGACATGGGGCCCATGCTTCTGGCCTCTCTGCTGGAGCTGAATGATACGCAGTCTGATATTCTGTCCATCATCTTCCGCATTGCGGATGACAACCAGATGCTGCTTCTGGATCTGAAGGATCTGCGGCACATGCTGGAGTTTGTCGGACGCAATCTGCAGGAATACACCCTGACCTACGGGAATATCACTAAACAGAGCCTCGGCGCCATCTCCAGAAGCCTGGTGGCCTTGGAGCAGCAGGGCGGGGACAAATTCTTCGGCGAACCGGCGCTCGACATCCGGGACTGGATGCGGACCGACAATATCGGCCGCGGCTTTATCAATGTGCTTCATTGCGCGAGACTCATCAATTCGCCCAAGCTTTACGCGACTTTCATGCTCTGGATGATGTCGGAGCTTTTTGAGGAGCTTCCGGAGCTGGGAGACCCCGATAAGCCGAAGATCGTCTTCTTCTTCGATGAAGCGCATCTTCTGTTTGACAATGCGTCAAAACCGCTGCTGCAGAAGATAGAACAGGTGGTCAAGCTGATCCGATCCAAAGGCGTCGGCATCTATTTCGTGACCCAGAGCCCGAAGGATCTTCCGGACGAGGTGCTTTCGCAGCTGGGCAACCGTGTGCAGCATGCGCTCCGTGCCTATACGCCTTCCGATCAGAAGGCGGTCAGGGCTGCCTGCCAGTCCTTCCGCTCCAATCCGGCTTTCTCCACGGAGGAGGTTATCACACAGCTGGGCGTCGGCGAGGCGCTGATCTCGTTCCTGGACGAGGAAGGACGTCCTTCCATGGTGGAAGAATGCAAGGTGCTTCCGCCCCAGAGCCGTATGGGCTCCATCACCGATATGGAGAGACAGGCCTGTCTTCTTTCGGACGGCATGGGCAGTAAGTACGACACGCCGGTAGACCGCGAATCAGCTTACGAGATCCTCCAGAGACGCTTCGACGAGGAAGCAGAGCAGGCCCGTCTTGAGGAGGAAGAAAAACAGCGCGCCAAGGAGGAAGCGGAACGGCAGAAAGCCGAAGAAAAAGCCAGGCGCGAAGAAGAAAAGCTCCGCAAGGAGATGGAGAGGGAAGCAAAGGAACGTCAGAAACAGCTTGAGAAAGAAGAAAGGGAACGTCAGAAAAAATATGCTTCGGTAGAAAAGGGCCTGAATACCATGATGAATACCTTCGGAAGGGAAGCAGGCAAGGCGATCTTCCGCGGCCTGTTCGGAAACCGGAGACGTTGAATACGGAGGTTCTGTGATGAATTGTTCAGAAGCGCTTTCCATGGTGAGCCCTTATGTCCGCAGGGAACTTTCCATGCAGGATACGGAGGACTTTTTGAACCATATTGAAGAGTGTCAGTCCTGCAGGGATGAGCTGGAGACCTATTTTATCGTGTATAAAGCCATAGAGAATCTGGATGCCGAGACAGAGACGGACACGGCCATGAATTTTAAAACGCTTCTGGACCAGGATCTGAAGCACCAACGTCATCGCATCATATTATGGCGGGTCAGAAGGATCCTGCTGATTCTGGGGATCCTGGCTTCGATCGCGCTGATCGCGTTCGGGACGATCCTGCTTTTGACATAACTGCTTACGGAGGCTTGCATTTATGAAGGACAAGATCCTTTTGATCGACGGACACAGCATCATCAACCGGGCTTTTTACGGCATGCCGGACCTGACCAATTCCGAAGGAGTCCATACCGGTGCGGTGTACGGATTTTTGAATATTCTGTTTAAGATCCTCGAGGAGGAAAAACCAAAGTATCTTGCGGTTGCCTTTGACGTACATCAGAAGACCTTCCGGCATGAAATGTATCCCGAATACAAAGGGACACGTCATGCCATGCCGGAAGAACTTGTCGCGCAGGTGCCCCTTTTGCAGGAGATGCTTACCGCCATGGGGATCTGCCTCGTCACCCTGCCCGGGTTTGAGGCGGATGACATCATCGGGACGCTTTCAAGAAGGGGTGAAAAGGAAGGGCTTTCTGCTGTCATCCTTTCCGGCGACCGGGATCTTCTGCAGCTTGTGACTCAGGATGTGACGCTGCGCCTTCCCAGGACGGTCAAAGGTCAGACAACCATCGAGACCTTTGACCCGGAGGAAGTTCTGGCGAAATATCAGGTTCCTCCGGAACGGATCGTGGATCTCAAAGCTCTTATGGGAGATTCTTCCGACAATATTCCGGGGCTTCCGGGTGTGGGAGAGAAGACCGCCACAAAGATCCTGCTGGAATACGGCAGCATCGAGGAAGCAAAGGCTCATGAAGAAGAGATCAGGCCCAACAAGGCAAAAACAGCTTTTCAGGAGCATTTTGACCTAGCAGTGCTGAGCAAAGAGCTTGCGACCATCGTGACGGACGCGCCCCTGACGCTCTCCCTGCAGGATACGCTTCTGCAGGATCTGTATACGAAAGAAGCCTATGAGCTTTGCAAAAAGCTGGAGTTTAAAAACCTGCTGTCCAGATTTGACCGCAAACATGCGGAAGATACAGCCGGTTCACTGGAATACTACCTTTGCGAGGATGCTGAGAGCATCCGGCTTGTGTTTGAAAAAGCGCGTGAAAAGGACCTGGCGGGTCTTTCGTTCCTGGAAGAGGACGGTACACCTCTCCTTTTCGCGCTGTCCATCGGCAGGGAGGAAACTTATGTGCTGCCGCTGGAGGATCCGGATGCCCAGCAGGTGATCGCGGAGGAGATCGTTTCTCTGTCGAGGACGACTCTGGTTTCCACGATGGATCTGAAAACGCTCCTCAAATATGTGAATGTAGAAGAAGATGCGCGCGTGTTCGATGTATCGGTCGCGGCTTATCTTCTGAATCCGCTGAAAAGTACATACAGCTATGATGATATAGCAAGGGAATACTGCCAGGGCATCATGCTTCCGGCAAGAGAGGACCTGCTGGGGAAGACCGGCCTTACGGCCTCTATGCTGGCTCTGAGAGACAGTGTGGAGAAATATGCCGCCTGCAGCGCCGTCGGCTGTCTGATCGCCTGTAAACCGCTTCGGGAGGCATTGGGAGAGACCGGAATGCTGCAGGTATACACGGAGATCGAGCTCCCCCTCATCTTCACGCTGGATTCCATGGAAAAATACGGGATCGCGGTCCGCGCAGATGAGCTGAAGGAGTACGGCCGGAAGCTGGAGGTCCGTATTCATGAGCTGGAAAACAGCATCTGGGAACAGGCGGGAGAAACCTTCAATCTGAATTCTCCAAAGCAGCTGGGCGTGATCCTGTTCGAAAAGATGAAGATCCCCGGAGGGAAAAAGACGAAGACCGGTTATTCCACCTCTGCGGATATACTGGAAAAACTCGCTCCGGAAGTTCCCATGATCAAGGATATTCTGGAATACCGGCAGCTGGCCAAGTTAAAATCCACTTATGCGGACGGGCTGCAGAGCGTTGTCATGCCGGACGGGCGTATTCATTCTACATTTAATCAGACGATCACGGCCACCGGGCGCATCAGCAGCACGGAGCCTAATCTGCAGAACATCCCGGCCCGCATGGAGCTGGGAAGGCTGATCCGCAAGGCTTTTGTACCGGAAGAAGGCTTTGTGTTTGCGGATGCGGACTATTCGCAGATCGAACTCCGGGTGCTTGCGAGCATGTCGGGGGATGAGAACCTGATCCAGGCATACCGGGAAGCCCAGGATATCCACGCTCTGACAGCCTCTCAGGTGTTTCACGTGCCTTTCGACCAGGTGACCAGTCTGCAGAGGAGAAATGCGAAGGCGGTCAATTTCGGGATCGTCTACGGCATCAGTTCTTTCGGCCTCAGCCAGGATCTCTCCATCACCCGGAAAGAAGCGGCTGAATATATCGATAAGTATTTTGAGACCTATCCGAGGATCAAGGAATTCCTGGACAGGCTGGTGAGGGATGCAAAGGAGAAGGGCTACGCAGAGACGCTCTACGGCCGCAGGAGGCCGGTGCCGGAGCTTTCTTCTTCTAACTTTATGCAGCGTTCTTTCGGGGAAAGGGTTGCGATGAATTCACCCATCCAGGGTACGGCTGCGGACATTATCAAGATCGCGATGAACCGCGTGCGGCTCCGCCTTAAAAAGGAGAGCCTGCAGTCCCGGCTGGTGCTGCAGGTGCACGATGAACTTCTGATCGAAACGAAGGAAGAGGAGACGGAGCAGGTGCTTCGGATCCTGCAGGAGGAAATGACCGGTGCTGCCAGCCTTTCGGTATCGCTGGAGGTGGACATGCACATCGGCAGAAACTGGTATGAGGCAAAATGATATGAAGATCTTAGGGATCACCGGAGGGATCGGTTCCGGCAAGAGCACGGTGCTTTCCATCCTCCGGGAAAAATACGATGCGTTTGTGATAGAAGCAGACAAGGTCGGCCACCAGGTGATGGAACCGGGTGGCCCCTGTTATGAGCCGGTGATCGGGCTTTTTGGAAAAGAGATCATAAAGGATGATCTTTCGATTGACCGGAGCAAGGTTTCTGATGTAGTATTTCAGGTGGCGGAAAAGAGAGAACTGTTGAACGGGATCATTCATCCGGCTGTCAAGAGGCGGATCCTGGAGATGATCCGGGAGCAGGAGGCTCTTGGAAGGAAAATGGTTGTGGTGGAAGCGGCGCTTCTGCTGGAGGACAACTATCAGGAGTTCTGCAGCGAGGTCTGGTATGTCTGTACGGATCTGGAGACGCGGATCGGGCGTCTTATGGAGAGCCGGGGCTACAGCCGTTCTAAATGCCTGAATATAATCAGGAGCCAGAAGGAGGATTCCTGGTACCGTGACAGGACGGATTTTGTCCTGGAGAATAACGGCAGCATGGAGGATCTTCTGAGAAAGATACAAGAAAGGCTTGATGGAACAGAATGAGACTTTGCAGTATAGCGAGCGGCAGCAGCGGGAACTGTATTTATGCGGGTTCGGACGATACGCACCTTCTGGTGGATGCCGGTATCAGCGGCAAAAGGATCGAGGAGGGGCTGCGGCTGCTGGATATCACAGGCCATGACCTGGACGGGATCCTGGTGACGCATGAGCATATCGATCATATTCAGGGGCTTGGCGTGATGGCGCGGCGGTACGGGGTCCCGCTTTTTATGACTGGCGGGACGGCGGATTATATCGAGAAGCATGCTTCCTGTGGTAAGATTCCGGAGGGGCTGATCGTCGAGATCCGGGAGGACGTGGATTTTTCTGTCGGGGATCTGACGGTTCATCCGTTTGTAATTCCGCATGATGCGGCGCAGCCGGTGGGGTATCGGATCAGCTGCGGGGAGAGGTCCGTCGGGATCGCGACGGATATGGGAAAGTATACGGACTATATTATCCGTAATCTGGAGAATCTGGATGTACTTCTGCTGGAGGCCAACCATGATGTGAATATGTTGTTGGTTGGCGGATATCCTTATCCTTTGAAGCAGCGTATCCTGGGCGACAGAGGCCATCTTTCAAACGACAATGCGGGACGGCTGCTTGCGCGCGTCCTCCATGATGATATGAAGCATGTTTTTCTGGGGCATCTTTCCAAGGAGAATAATTTTCCGGCGCTGGCGCTCGAGACTGTCTGCCAGGAGGTCACTCTTGCCGACAACCCTTACCGTGCCTCCGACTTTAACATTACCATCGCTGCCCGCGATGCCGTCTCCGCTCCCGTTGAGTTTTAAGGATTGTTGCTTTCACCGGGAGGTT
>CAMOQF010000002.1 GCA_946622645.1 uncultured Blautia sp. | reverse complement strand
AACTCCGTCAATTCTCCATAAAAAAAGCGTGCCCGGAAAAGGAGGGGTCCGGGGAGGGAAAAACGGGCTTCGCAACTCCGAGTGCTTTCCCTCCCCGGGAAAAACCCTGCCGTCTGCAAAAGACTCCTGGCGAAAGCCAAACCCTGCCGTCTGCGAAAGACTTCCGCCGAAAGGCGATCCTCCCCGCAAGGGTGCCGGCCGCGCAGGCCTCCTCCCCGGAAGGGGAACCCTTTTCAGCAGGGCAATGGATTATGAAAAAAAAAGAACCGGGGTCTCCCCCGATTCTTTTATTTTGCATAATCCACTGCCCTGCTTTCGCGTATCACATTGACCTTGATCTGGCCCGGATATTCGAGTTCCGCCTCTATCTGCTTCGAAATATCCCTCGCCAGCAGCACCATATCCGCATCGCTGACATGTTCCGGCACCACCATCACGCGGATCTCGCGCCCGGCCTGAATAGCAAAGGATTTATCCACGCCCTTGAACTCATTGGCGATATCCTCCAGCTGTTTAAGCCTGTTGGTGTATGTCTCCAGGGTCTCTCTTCTCGCACCGGGTCTGGCTGCCGAAATGGCATCCGCCGCCTGTACGATGCAGGCCACCAGAGATTCCGGTTCCACATCGCCATGATGAGCCGCGACCGCATTGATGACCACGGGAGACTCTTTGTACTTTTTACAAAGATCCACGCCGATCTGAATGTGGGAGCCCTCCACCTCATGGTCGATGGACTTGCCGATATCATGCAGAAGACCTGCGCGCTTCGCCATGCGGACATCCGTGCCGATCTCTCCGGCAAGAAGTCCGGACAGCTGGGCAACCTCGATGGAATGTTTAAGAGCGTTCTGACCATAACTGGAACGGAATTTCATGCGGCCGAGAAGCTTGATGAGTTCGGGATGAATGCCATGCACACCGACATCCATAGCGGCTGCTTCGCCCTCTTCCCGGATCTGCGCTTCGACTTCCTTCTGGGCTTTTTCCACCATCTCTTCGATGCGGGCCGGATGGATCCGCCCGTCCACGATGAGCTTTTCAAGAGCCACACGGGCAACCTCGCGGCGCACCGGATCGAAGGATGAAAGCACGACGGCTTCCGGCGTATCGTCGATGATCAGGTCCACGCCGGTCATGGTCTCCAGGGTACGGATGTTGCGGCCTTCTCTTCCGATGATACGGCCCTTCATCTCGTCGCTGGGAAGCTGCACCACCGAGATGGTCGCTTCGGACACATGATCCACAGCGCATTTCTGGATCGCGTTGACAACATATTCCTTGGCTTTTTTGGACGCATCCTCTTTGGCCCTGCTTTCCAGTTCCTTGTAGAGTCTGGCCACGTCTACCTTGACATCATCTTCGACCGACTTGAGCAGTTCCTGCTTGGCTTCGTCTGCGGTGAGCCCGGAAACACGTTCCAGCTCTTGCACGACCTTCTGCTCCATTTCTTCCGCCCGTTTTTCCTTTTTTTGCAGTTCTGCAATCCTTGTCTGGACCTCTGCTTCGCGTTTTTCTACTGCTTCCGCCTTTTTGTCCACGGTCTCCTCTTTGGTAAGGACCCGCTTTTCATACTTCTGCAGCTCGTTCCTTCTTTCCTTTGTTTCTTTTTCCAGTTCATTTTTGGTCTTCAGTGATTCTTCTTTCACTTCCAATAAAGCTTCACGCTTTTTAGCCTCGGCGTTTTTGATCGCCTCGTCTATAATGCCTCTCGCTTTATCTTCCGCTGTTCCGACCACTTCGGCATCGGCTTTGACCTTGCGGTCAACGGCAATCCGGCTGGTAAGAGGAACCGCAATAAGCAGGGTGACAAGAACTGCGGCAGCTACAATAATGACACACATTGTGGTTGTCACAGGAGCACCTCCTTATTCAGTTTTCATTGTACGATGCAAAAATACAACAGATTAAGTTTAAATGCTTTTTCCGGTTATGTCAAGTAAATTATTCCTCCCGCATGTCGGCAAATAAGCCAAAATCACCCGCCATCCCCGAAAAAATCGCTCCGCTTTTGAATGGCATCCCGGATGTCATCGTAGGAATAGCCTTTCCGGGCGAGAGCCGCATACAGATTTCGAAGCTTGTCAGGCGGAAGGACGGTTCCTTCCGGCCATTTTTTCCGGAGCTCTTTTTCGACCTGTGACAGTTCGGAATGCTCCGGTCCGACAGAATCCTCCCACACTTCCCGCGACAGCGCGGGATCCACGCCTTTTGTGAACAGACTATTCAGGATCTTCTGACGGCTCTGGGAATCCTTATGGTTCAGGATATAGTTTTCCGCGAACCGGCGGTCGTCGATATAATGAAAAGACCGGACATATTCGACAGCGTCCAGAACGGTCTCTTCGTCAAAACCACAGCGAAGGAGCCGATCTCTCAGCTCCTTCTCCGTGCGGTCCCGGATCTCCAAAAGCGAAAGCGCTTTCTTCCGGGCTTCATTTTTGTCTGAAGGCTGCAGCATCAGTCTTCCTCCTCCGGTATCTCAGGTCCGTCCGCGGAGATGATATTGTAACGTTCTCTGACCAGGCGGTCGACTTCCTCCAGGACATCCGGATTGTCTTTCAGATACTGCTTGGCGTTCTCACGGCCCTGGCCGATCTTTTCACCGTTGTAGGCGTACCAGGCGCCGCTCTTGTTGATGATGTCGCATTCGGCAGCCAGATCCAGCACGTCGCCTTCCATAGAGATGCCGGTGCCGAACATGATGTCGAACTCGGCCGTCTTGAAGGGCGGAGCCACTTTGTTTTTGACCACCTTGACCTTGGTGTGGCTTCCGATCACCTCGCCGCCCTGCTTGATGGCTTCCCCGCGTCTGACTTCCAGACGGATGGAGGAATAGAACTTGAGGGCGCGGCCGCCGGTGGTGGTCTCGGGATTGCCGAACATTACGCCGACTTTTTCTCTCAGCTGGTTGATGAAAACGACAACACAGTTGGATTTGCTGATGACGCCGGTCAGCTTGCGGAGGGCCTGGGACATGAGCCTGGCCTGCAGGCCTACATGGGAATCTCCCATGTCTCCGTCGATCTCCGCCTTGGGAACCAGGGCGGCAACGGAGTCCACAATGACGATGTCCACAGCGCCCGAGCGCACCATGGTCTCGGTGATCTCAAGGGCCTGTTCGCCGTTGTCCGGCTGTGAAATATACAGGTTGTCGATGTCCACGCCGATGTTCCTGGCATAAGTGGGGTCGAGCGCGTGCTCCGCATCGATAAAGCCGGCGATGCCGCCGCGCTTCTGGACTTCAGCGACCATATGGAGCGCCACCGTGGTCTTTCCGCCGGATTCCGGACCGTAGATCTCGATGATGCGCCCCCTTGGAACGCCGCCTACACCGAGGGCGATATCCAGGCTTAAAGAGCCGGTGGGTACCGCCTCCACCTGCAGAGCGGTCTGATCACCCAGCTTCATGACAGAGCCTTTTCCAAAGGTTTTTTCGATCTGGGTGAGGGCAGCGTCCAGTGCTTTTTTCTTGTCTTCGTTTACCATTTTTTTCTCCTGTTTTTTATTCTCCGATCAGCCAGTTGTACATCTCTTCATACTGGCGGGCAGAATTGTTCCACGAGAAGTCCGCGGCCATGGCGCGGTCCACCATCTTGTTCCACTCCCGTTTCTTGTCGTAGAAGATACGTTCCGCATTACGGATGGTGTAGAGCATCTCGTGAGCATTGTAATTGCGGAAGCTGAAGCCGGTGCCGGTGCCTTCGTATTCGTTGTAGGGCTCCACGGTGTCCTTCAGGCCGCCGGTCTCGCGGACGATGGGCAGTGTGCCGTAGCGAAGGCTCATGAGCTGGCTCAGGCCGCAGGGCTCAAAGAGCGAGGGCATCAGGAAAGCATCCGACGCAGCATAGATCCTGTGGGCCAGGGCATCATCATAATAGATGTGAGCCGAAACCTTGCCATGGTATTTCCAGTCGAAGTGGCGGAACATGTTCTCATACCGTTCTTCGCCTGTGCCGAGAGCCACGATCTGAACCGCATCCTGGCAGAGCTCATCCATCATGTAGGCGATCAGGTCAAAGCCCTTCTGGTCGGTCAGTCTGGAGATGATGCCGATCATCATGACCTTGGGATCCTCGTCGAGTCCGAGATCCTTCTGCAGCTGGACTTTGTTTTTGTATTTCTCCTTGCGGAAGGTGACCGCGTTGTACGGATTGGTGATGTACTGGTCTGTCTCGGGATTGAAGATATCGTAGTCGATACCGTTTACGATGCCGCGAAGGCTCTGGCTCCTGGCGTTTAACAGGCCGTCCAGGCGCTCCCCGTAGAACGGCGTCTTGATCTCTTCCGCATAGGTGTTGCTGACGGTCGTAACTGCGTCTGCAAAGACGATGCCTCCTTTGAGGAAGTTGGCGTCCTTGTAGGCTTCCAGTTTATCCGGGGTGAAATAATAGTCCGAAAGGCCGGTGAGTTCACGGACGGTCTTGACGTCCCACACGCCCTGGAATTTCAGGTTGTGGATGGTCATAATGGACTTGATGCCGCGGAAGAACTCATTCTGCTGGAAGCTGTCATGCAGATAGACAGGCACCAGGCCGGTCTGCCAGTCGTGGCAGTGAATGATGTCCGGACGGAAGCCGATGACCGGAAGGACCGAGAGCACGGCTTTGGAGAAGTATGCGAATCTTTCCAGATCCCACGGAGCTGAATCGTACGGGGTCGGTCCGCTGAAGTAATACTCGTTGTCGATGAAATAGAAGTGGATGCCCTCATACTCGATGTGCATGATGCCGACATAGCAGTTTTTGAAACCGATGTCCATATAGAAGTGCGTCACATATTCCATACGGTCTTTCCACTCCTGCTTCATGCAGGCGTATTTGGGAAGAATGACACGTACGTCAAAATACTGTTTGTCAAAGCATTTGGGCAGCGCGCCCGCCACGTCAGCCAGCCCGCCGGTCTTGATAAAAGGTACTGCTTCTGAAGCAGCAAAGAGAATGTTTTTCATACCATTGTTCCTCCTCAAAGGTTTTGGGGGTAAAACATGCATTTTCATGGCACTATATATGCATATTATACCTCAATATCCCTAAAGGGGCAACAGATTTTGTTAATATTTCCTGTTTTTCCAGTCCATCCGGATCTTATCCGCGATCAAAGCGATGAATTCCGAATTGGTAGGTTTGATGCGTTTGTCCCGCAGATCGCTTCCGAAGAGTTCGTCGATATACTTGAGGCTCCCTCTCTCCCACGCCAGATCGATGGCATGGCGGATGGCCCGTTCCACCTTGCTGGGCGTCGTCATGTTCTTCTTTGCGATGGTGGGATACATGACCTTCGTGATCTTTCCCAGCTGCCCCTGGTCATAGACGGCCAGGATCACGGCGTCGCGGATAAAACCGAAACCGCTGATGTGGGTGGGCACCCCCAGCTCGTGCAGGATGTTGCTGACGATCAGCTCCAGGTTTTCTTCGCGGAGCGGAAGCGCGCTCCCCGGGATGCTGTAGCGGGTCCCGGTCAGATTCTGCGCGCTGGAAAACAGCCGTCCGTCGCGCCGCCAGAGTTTCGGTACGATGGAAGAAAACAGAAGCATGTCGGGCGGATCGAGCTCCATCAGGTTTTTCACTTCATCCTCATTGGAAACGGTGCCCACATAGTAGAGCGAGCCGTCCTCCCGGATCATCCGGAGCAGCAGGTCATCAGGTTTCAGCTCCCGTCCGGAGACGACAGCGACATTGATCTTATTCATATGAAACTCCCCTCCTGTCATACGTGAACCAGTTGATTTTGTCGATACGAGGCCTCGTAAGAAGCGTGCGTCTTTCCCTTCCAAAGAAGCCGCTCCCTGCATCCATTGTTAGCACCGTTCATGACAGAATGCAAGAAAAAAGAGGCCCGGAAGCCTCTTTTTTTCTCGTGAATTTTCGTGAAATCCACCGGTGTGTTTTCTTACGAAATGCGCGCAGTACAAGGGATTCGTGACAGTCCGGAAAGCCGCTCTACCGCCCTTTTTGTTCCAGGGCGGACCTGCGCATTTCGGCCGCGTTCCGGATCGCCACGTCTGTGATATCGTCGGTCCCCAGAAGGCGCGCAAGCTCGCGGATGGTGTCTTCTTCTGTCAGAAGATGGACCTCCGTCGCAGTCCCGTTTTCCTCGTCCCCGTGTTTTTCGATCTCAAAGTGCCGGTCCGCCATCGCCGCGATCTGCGGCAGATGGGTGATGCAGAGCACCTGCCGGGTCTGTGCGATCTGAGAAAGCTTGACCGATACCTTCTGCGCCGTACGACCGCTGATGCCGGCGTCTATCTCGTCGAAGATCAGAGTCCCGATCTGATCCCGGGAGGCCAGGATGGCCTTCAGCGCCAGCATGATCCGGGAAAGCTCTCCGCCCGAAACGATCTGTCCCAGAGGACGGATCTCCTCGCCGGGATTGACGGATATCAGATATTCGATCTCATCCGTTCCGTTGGAGGCAGGCGCTTTTTTGTCAAAGCGGATGTCAAAACGTACGTCCAGGAAGTTCAGGTCCTGCAGCGATTCGACGACCTGCAGGATCAGTTCCCGCGATGCCTTCTGCCGCTCTTCGGAGAGAAGCCCGGCCGCCTCCGCGTAGGAAGCCTCCGCTTCCGCAAGCTTACGTCTGGCCTTTTCCACCCGGGAGGCATGGTCCTGCAGGGCCGAGAGCCTTTCCGACCTGCGGTCCCTTCCCTCCAGGATCTCTTCGATGGTCTTTCCAAAGCGGGCTTTCAGATCATTGATCAGATCCAGACGTTTTTCGGTCTCGTAGAAGACCTCCTCGTCGAAGACAAGATCGTCCATGTAGGAAGAAAGCTCCCGCGCGAAGTCCGACAGAAGGCTGTCCGCCTGCATCAGAAGGTCGCTCAGCGGCTGCAGTTCATCATCGTACTGCAGAATATGTCCAAGCTCCTGTACCGCCTGTCCGGTCTGTTCTCCCGCCCCCCTGTCGGAGCCTGTAAGCGCGTGGACAGAGGACAAGGTCTCCATCATGCGGCGGCTGTTGGAAAGCTTTTTGTACCGTTTTTCCAGCTCTTCGTCCTCGCCGGGGACCAGAGCCGCTTTTTCGATCTCATGAATCTCGTACTCCAGGAAAGAGATCTCGCGGGAACGCTGTTCTTCATCGATATCCAGCTCCTGCAGATTTTTCTCACACTGCTTCACGGCAGCGAAGGCGGTCCTGACCTTTTCCAACAGGGGGCGTGTCTTGTCAGACGCGAAAGCGTCCAGGATCTCCAGCTGCTTGTCCCGGTACAGAAGAGACTGATGTTCATGCTGTCCGTGGATATCCAGCAGGCAGGCAGCCGCCGCCTTCATCTGACTGATGGTACAGGTCTCTCCGTTGATGCGGCTCACGCTGCGTCCGTCGGTGATGCGACGGGACAGCAGGATCTGGCCGTCTTCGGGAAAGACAGAAAGCTCTGCCAGATTCCGGAGCGTCTGTTCGTCTTCCGTTTCAAAAAGGAGCTCCACCAGCGCGTACGGGGCGTTTGTCCGAACCATGTTCTTTTGGATCTTTCCGCCCAGGATCAGCTGCATGGAGCCCAGAAGTATGGATTTGCCCGCGCCGGTCTCCCCCGTCAGGATGTTGAGGCCGGGGCCGAAGTTCACCTCCGCCTCTTCGATCAGCGCAAGGTTTTTTACGTGCAGATTTACCAGCATTTTATTCTCCCAATTATGCGTGCAGGAGGGCATCCAGCTTATCGATCACTGTGCGGGCGCCTTCCGCCGTACGGGCAGCGCACATGATGGTGTCGTCCCCCGCAATGCATCCCAGAAGCTCCTCCCATTTCATGGAGTCCAGAGAGGCCGCCACCGCCATGGCCATGCCGGAGACGGTCTTGATGACCACCAGGTTTTCGGCCGCGTCCATGGAGACGAGCGCCTCGCGGATCACGCGGGTGTATTTGTCTCCCGTCACCGGATTGTTCTCCTCCAGGACGGCATAGTAAGAACGGCCGTCCTTCCGGGTCATCTTGGTAAGCTTCAGGGCGCGGATATCCCGTGAGACCGTGGCCTGCGTGACGTGGAAGCCTGCCTCGTTCAGACGGTTGGCAAGCTCCTCCTGTGTCTCGATCGCTTCTGTCCTGATCAGTTCCAGAATCTTTTTATGACGTTGGGGTTTCACGCTGTACCTCCTGGGTGCTGTTCATTTTCTGCCGCAGCACCTCGACAAAGCTGAGTTTTTTCAATTTCAGGATCCGCACGGACGTCTCGGCCCGGCAGATGGTGATAGTGTCTCCGGTCTCCATGGGGAAGACCGTGTCGCCGTCAAAACAGGCAAACGCCTTTTCGCTCTCGTACATGTGTCCTGCGCCGACTTCCACCGTGATCACATCCTCCTCGGGAAAGACAAGGCTCCGTGTGCTGATCGTGTGGGGCGCGACCGGCGTCATGATGAACATGGAGGCCTGCGGCGATACCAGCGGGCCTCCAGCCGAAAGGTTGTAGCCGGTGGAGCCCGTCGGCGTGGAAATGATCATCCCGTCCGCAGAACAGGAATTCAGGAATTCTCCGTTCACATAGCTGATAAAACTGACCACACGCAGATGGCCTTCCCGGGCGATGACGATGTCGTTCAGGGCCGTATCCTGTCCCACGACCCTGCCTTTACAGCTGACGGTGCCGCGCGCCATCATCCGTTCTTCGATGGTATATTCATCCCGGATCACCATGTCCAGAGAGGGAAAGAGACTGCTTTTTTCCACCTCCGCCAGAAAGCCGAGCCTGCCCAGATTGATGCCGAGGAGCGGAAGCTTTTTGTCCACCAGATCCCGTGCGGCCTGCAGAAGGGTACCGTCTCCGCCGAGCACAAGCACACAGTCGGTCCCGTCCGGGACCTGGTCCGGGTCGGTATAGTGACGCCTTCCGGCTTTTTCCCGCTGCGGCTGGCAGACAACGGACCTGCATCCGTTCCTGGCCAGATAATCCGTGACCTGGCGGGTCACTTCAAGGTCTTTATCTTTGTCCCTGTTGGGTACGATGTAAAAAGATTTCATGATTGTCTGTTTCCCTGATCCAGAAGTCTGTGGGATCTCTCCACCGTATCGTGGACTCTGATCTCCTGCCGTTCCCCGTCGTCCTGTCTTCTGAGGTGCAGGAGATATTCGATGTTTCCTTCCGGTCCTTTGATCGGGGACCAGGTGAGGCCGTACGCAAAAAAGCCGATGCTTTCCGCGAAGGCGATGACCGCGTCGATCACTTCCTCGTGAACCTGCGGATCCCGCACCACGCCCTTTTTGCCAACCTTTTCCCGGCCCGCTTCAAACTGCGGTTTGATAAGACACACGATCTCACCGTCGTCCGTCAGCAGTTCTCTGGCAGGTCCGAGCACTTTCGTGAGTGATATGAACGAAACATCCACCGAAGCGAAGGATATTCTGTCCGGGATATCCTCCGGCTTTACATAGCGGATGTTGGTCTTTTCCATACAGACGACCCGCGGGTCGTTCCGGAGGCCCCAGTCCAGCTGGCCGTATCCCACATCCACGGCATAGACCTTCGCAGCTCCGTTCTGGAGCATGCAGTCGGTAAAGCCGCCCGTAGAAGCCCCGATATCCATGCAGATCCGATCCTGCAGGGCGATGGGGAAGACCTCCATGGCTCTTGCAAGCTTCAGGCCGCCGCGGCTCACATAGGGAAGCGTGCCGCCCCGCACCTCGATCGATACGTCTTCGGGAAAAAGGCTGCCCGGTTTGTCCTCCTTCTGGCCTTTGACATAGACATTGCCGGCCATGATGGTGGTTCTGGCTTTTTCACGCGAGGTAAAAAAGCCTTTTTCCACAAGCAGAAGATCCAGTCTTTTTTTCATAGCCGCGCCTCCTGTTCGATACGCCGCGCCACAGCTTCCGGCGTAAGATCCAGCCGGGACAAAAGGCTTTCAGTACTGCCGTGCGTGATAAAATGATCCGGAAGACCCAGGGGTACCACACGGATATCCGGACAGCGGCTTTTAATATATCCGCATACATGCTCTCCGAACCCGCCGCGGATCGTGTTTTCCTCGAGCGTGAAGAACAGCCTGTGGGTCCCGGAAAGCGCATCCAGCAGCCGGGTGTCCAGAGGCTTTACAAAACGAGCGTTTACAAGGGTCGGGGAAAAGCCCTTCTCCTGCAGGATCCGCACCGCCTTGTACGCGGTTTCGTTCATGCTGCCGACAGCGATGACGCAGATATCCTGTCCTTCCAGGAGGACTTCGCTCCTGCCGCATTCGATCGGTTTTTCAGTGTCCAGACCGGAGGTTCCGGCCGATCCCCGTGGATAGCGTATGGCAACGGGACCTTCGGCAGAGACTGCGTATTCCAGCATCTTTTTGAGCTCCGGACCGTCCTTGGGGGCAAGAAGCGACATGTTGGGCATCATGCTCAGGTAGGTAATGTCAAAACAGCCATGATGCGTCTCTCCGTCGGCGCCTACCAGACCGGCACGGTCCACCGCGAAGATCACATGCTGGTTCTGCATACAGACGTCGCCCATGATCTGGTCGATGGAGCGCTGCAGGAAGGAAGAATAAACCGCCACCACGGGCGTCATGCCTCCCAGGGCAAGCGCGGACGCAAAAGTCACGGCGTGTTCCTCAGCGATCCCGACGTCAAAAAAGCGGGAAGGAAAAGCCTTGGAGAAGGCTGTCAGCCCTGTTCCGGAGGGCATGGCCGCGGTGACGGCGCACAGACGCTCGTTTTCAAGGGCCAGGGAACACAGCGTGTCTCCGAAAATCTCGGTATAGGACGGAGCCGTCTCTTTGCAGAGGGGCTGTCCCGTCTTCAGATCAAAAGGACCGATGCCATGGAACCGGTCCGGTTCTTTCTCGGCCGGCGGATAGCCGCAGCCTTTCCGGGTCAGCACATGGACCAGGACAGGTCCTTTTACTTTTTTTGCTTCGTTAAAGAGCCGCATCATCTGGCGCATGTTGTGTCCGTCCACAGGCCCCAGATAGGTGAGTCCCATGTTCTCGAACAGCATGCCGGGGATGAAGAGCTGCTTGATGCTGCTTTTGGTTTTCCGCACCTGCCGCACTATGGCCTCTCCCGCACGGGGGATCCTGTTGAGCGTCTTGGTGACGCCGAGCTTCAGTCCTGTGTAGGCCTCGGCCGTCCGGAGCGCGGAGAGATACGTTGACATCCCTCCTACGTTCTTGGAGATGGACATGTCGTTATCGTTCAGGACGATGATGAAGTTGGTCTCCAGGACAGCCGCGTTGTTCATGGCCTCGTAAGCCATCCCGCCGGTGAGAGAACCGTCTCCGATGACCGAGACGACATAGCCGCCTCCTCCGGTCAGGTCTCTTGCCCGGACATAGCCGAGGCCGGCCGAGATGGAATTGGAGCTGTGCCCTGTGTCGAAGGCATCGCAGCTGCTCTCGTTTCTTTTGGGGAATCCGCTCAGTCCGTTCTCCTGCCGGATGGTGGAAAACGTATCCTTCCGTCCGGTGAGGATCTTGTGGGTATAGCACTGATGGCCTACATCCCAGATCAGCTTGTCCTCCGGAAAATGCAGCACGTTATGAAGGGCCAGCGTAAGCTCCACTGCCCCCAGGTTGGAGGCCAGATGCCCCCCGTTTTTGCTGACGGTCTCCAGGATCAGCTCCCGGATCTCGGAAGCCAGGACCGGAAAATCCTTCAGGTCTATGTTATGAAGATCGTTTGGCGCGTTGATCCTGTCTAGAATCATTCGTCCTCTCCTCTTGTACTGTTCGATGATGCCGGCAGAAGATCTGTTTCCTCCGGGATCATTTTTCTCTTGATGCCATGCTTCGGACAAAGGCGGTCAGGAAGGCAGTGTCTCCGGACAGTCCTTCCAGCAGGCTTACGGCCTTCTCTGTCAGCTCCCGGACTTTCTGAGCTGCCGCTTCCGTCCCCAAAAGCGTCGCGTACGTGGTCTTCCGGTTTTTTTCATCGCTGTGGACCGGCTTCCCCAGCACCTCGGTGGTGGAGGTGACGTCCAGGATATCGTCCCTGATCTGGAAGGCTGCTCCCAGGCAGCTGCCGGTCTTTTCCAGGCTCCTGACCGTATCTTCATCCGCTCCGGCCAGGATGGCGCCTGCCATCAGCGGGGCTTCCAGAAGGGCCGCGGTCTTGTTTTCGTAAATATAGTCGAGAAGCGAAAGGTCCACGGGTTTCCCGTCATTTTCCACATCCGTACTCTGTCCTCCCAGCATGCCCCGGATGCCGGTCTTTTCCGCAATGACCTGCATCGCGCGGACGGCTCTCTCCGGAAAAGCGGTCCCGGCAAAGCCGGACAGCATGGTCTCGTAAGCCAGGTTCAGCAAGGCGTCGCCGGACAGCACGCCCATGGCTTCCCCATAGACTTTGTGCGTGGTCAGACGCCCCCGGCGGTAATCGTCATTATCCAGTGCCGGCAGGTCATCGTGGATGAGCGAATGGGTGTGGATCATCTCCATGCCCGCCATAAACGGGCGGATCACATCCTCATTTCCGCCGAAAATGCGGTATGTCTCCTGCATCAGAAGCATGCGGATCCGTTTTCCGCCTGCTGTCAGGCTGTAGGCACAGGCCTCCGCCAGACGGCTTCGATAACCTTCTTCCCGGGGGAGAAACAGAAGCAGAATATCTTCTGCTTCGCGGGTTCTGCTGTTTAGTTCATCTTGAAAATTCACTGGTCGTACCATCCTCGTTCAGCTGCAGTATTTTTTTCTCGACAGTATCCAGTTTTTCCGTGCACAGACGCACCAGCGCGACCCCCTTCTGATACAAGGCAAAGCTGTCTTCCAGGGAGGTCCCGCGGTCTTCCAGCCGCGCGGTGATCTCTTCCAGTTCGTGGAATGCCTGTTCAAGGGACTTTTCTTCAGCTTCTTTATTTTCCATAGGGGTTCCTTTCCAGCACGGATGCTTTGACGGTACCGTCGGTCACGCAGATCTCAAGCGGATCGCCGGGGGATACCTGGGAGATGCTGGTGACGGCGGATCCATCGGATGTGCGTACATATGAATATCCGCTCCGGAGCTTTCTGAGGGGCGAGAGCCCTTCGAGCTGACCGGACAGAATCGTCATGCGGTGACGCTTCTCGAGCAGTATGTTCGACATCAGGGAGCGGAGCTTTTCCTCCAGGTCGGCGGCATGTTGACGATCCTGAAGAAGGCGGTTCTCCGGGCCTGAAAGTTTCAGTCTGTGCTGCAAAGCCTGCAGCGTCTGGCGGTTGTCGCGTACGTGGGACAGAGCCGCTCTGTCCATGCGTCCCTGCAGGGCATGGATCTTTTCCAGAAGGGCAGAAAGATCATAGACTGCCAGTTCCGCAGCTGCGGAAGGCGTCGGTGCGCGCATGTCCGCCACAAAATCCGCGATGGTAAAATCCGTCTCATGTCCGACGGCGGAGATCACGGGCGTCCTGCACTCGAAGATGGCCCTGGCCACGATCTCTTCGTTAAAGGCCCACAGGTCCTCGATCGAACCGCCGCCGCGGCCGCAGATGATCACATCCACGCCATATGCATCGAGCATCTGCAGACCGCGCACGATGCTTTCAGCAGCGCCTTCGCCCTGTACCTGTGCCGGATACAGGATGATCTGCAGGTATGGATTGCGCCGCAGAGAAACGTTCCGGATGTCCTGGACGGCAGCGCCCGTGGGGGCTGTCACAACGCCGAGTTTTTTGATATAAGCCGGGATGGGCTGTTTGTACTCCCGGGCGAACATGCCCATCTCTTCCAGCTCCTGTTTGAGCCGCAGATACCGCTCGTAGAGGGCGCCGGCTCCTTCCAGGGTGATCTCCTTTGCATAGAGCTGGTAACGGCCGTCCCTTTCATAGACTTCCACAGAACCGCCGACCGTCACCTTGTCTCCATCCTTCATGCGGAAGGAAAGGCCTTTGCGGGCGCCTGCAAACATGACGCAGGCGATGGCTCCGGACTCGTCCTTCAGAGAAAAGTAGATGTGCCCGCTGGTGTGGTATTTGCAGTTGGACACTTCCCCCTTAACGTAGATCCGCTTAAGGAAGAAGTCCTGGGTAAACATGTTGTGGATATAGCGGTTTACCTGCGCTACGGTATAGACATTATTCATGGGAAGCCTCGGATGCGATCCTGCCCAGGATGCCGTTCACAAAGGAACGGGAGTCCTCGCCGCCGAAGCGTTTGGCGATCTCCACGGCTTCGTTGATCGCAACGCCTTCCGGAATGCTGTCGTCATAGACCAGCTCGTACACGGCCAGACGGAGCACCGAAAGATCCACGCGGTTCATCCGGGTTGTCTTCCAGCCTTTGCTGGTCCTGTTCAGCATCTCGTCGATGGAGGACTGGTTCTCCCGCACGGCTGCATACTTTGCCTCCATGTAGGCCTGATCCTCCGGGGAGAGCTCCTCCATCTCTTCAAAATAGAGGCGGAGCTGTTCCGGCATTTCCTCCGGGGTGTTGAATTCTGCCATAAAGAGCAGTTTGAAAATGTGTTCTCGAAGTTCCGTGCGGCGCATGGCTTCCTCCTTGGTCTTTGTACAGTATAAGGGCTGCCATGAAGGCAGCCCTACCGGTTCTGTCTGTGTATTATTGTGCGCCGGCGGTGTCCATATTGACAGAGCCCACATGGATATTGACGTCTGTCACCGTAAGGCCGGTCATGTTTTCGATGGAGGACTTGACCCTTTCCTGAACGGTCTTTCCGGTATCCAGGATGCTTTGACCGTAGGCCAGGTTCAGGTTCAGGTCGACAGCGACGGTACCCTCCTCCATGGTGATCTTAACGCCCTTGGAGAGGTTTTTGGTGCTGGATTTCTGCCTGAGTTCCCTGGTATTGGTGCCGTTCAGCGAAACGCCTTCCGCGTCCGTGGCGGCAAGCGCCGCGATCATTGCGATCACTTCATCGGAGATGTGAACCTCTCCGACGCCTCCTATGTCCTGTATCTTGTATACGTTTCTTTTTTCAGCCATATGATCCTCCTGCACGGGGTTTTATGCCCCTGCTTTTCCTGCTTCTCATAAGGGCCGGAAAGCCCTTTTCTTTTCTGACTTTATTATAACAGGTCGCTTTGACCGTGGCAAGGGCTTTTCCGTCAACGCGAGAATTCGGCGAGTTCGAGGCCCGGGTTCCGGTCGAGCGTCATTCCGACGCTCCAGGGGTTGATCCACAGGAGCAGCGGATTTCCTTTCAGGTCGGTGACCTTCTTCATATCCGAGGTGCCTGTGAGAGTCTCGACATTGACCTCGTCCTTATTCGCGATCCAACGGATGTGCTCATAGGGAAGCATGTCCAGGCGGATCTCCACATTGTACTCGTTTTCCAGACGATATTTGAGCACGTCGAACTGCAGCACGCCGACCACGCCCACGATGATCTCTTCCAGGCCGGTGTTCAGCTCCTGGAAGATCTGGATGGCGCCCTCCTGGGCGATCTGGTTGATGCCCTTGACAAACTGCTTTCGCTTCATGGTATCCAGCTGCGTCACCCGTGCGAAATGCTCCGGCGCGAATGTCGGGATCCCTTCAAAAGCAAACTTATGTCCCGGCGTCACGATGGTGTCCCCGATGGAAAAGATGCCCGGATCGAACACGCCGATGATATCCCCGGCATACGCCTCGTCCACCACATGGCGGGATTCCGCCATCATCTGCTGCGGCTGCAGCAGGCGCATCTTTTTGTCGCCCTGTACATGATAGACCTCTTCCGAAGCGTCAAATCTGCCGGAACAGACACGCATGAACGCGATCCGGTCGCGGTGGGCCTTGTTCATATTGGCCTGGATCTTAAATACAAACGCGGAGAAATAGTCCTCCATCGGATCGATCAGGCCTGCGTCCGAATTCCGCGGAAGCGGGCTGGTCGTCATGGAGAGAAAATGCTGCAGGAAAGTCTCCACCCCGAAGTTCGTCAGGGCGGAGCCAAAGAACACGGGCGTCAGCTCTCCTTTGCTGACCATCTCCTGGTCAAAGTCCGCGCTGGCTCCGTCCAGCAGCTCGATCTCCTCCAGCAGCTGTTCCTTCTGCTCCGGATCCATCACCTGGTCGATGCGCGCATCCGTAAGCGGGATCTCCTCCGAAACGCCCTCTTTTGTGCCCTTCTGGGTGTCTGAAAACGTCAGGACGCACTTCGCGAAGCGGTCGTAGACGCCGCGGAACTTCTTTCCCGAACCGATGGGCCAGTTGATGGGACAGGTGGCGATGCCCAGCTCTTTTTCGATCTCATCCACGAGGTCAAAGGTGTCGTTGGCGTCCCGGTCCAGCTTGTTGATAAAGGTAAAGATGGGAATATGGCGCATCACGCAGACCTTGAAAAGCTTCCGGGTCTGGGCTTCCACGCCCTTGGAGGCGTCGATCACCATGACGGCCGAATCTGCCGCCATGAGGGTACGGTAGGTATCCTCCGAAAAGTCCTGGTGTCCCGGCGTGTCCAGGATGTTGATGCAGCGTCCGCCGTAGTGGAACTGGAGCACCGAGGAGGTGACGGAGATACCTCTCTCCTTTTCGATCTCCATCCAGTCGGATACGGCATGGCGGGCCGTCGCTTTGCCTTTGACGGAACCGGCCAGGTTGATGGCGCCTCCGTAGAGCAGGAACTTTTCCGTCAGGGTCGTTTTTCCTGCGTCCGGGTGGGAAATGATCGCAAAGGTTCTTCTTTTTTCAATTTCTGATCGTAAGTCAGGCAAGGGTCTTCTCCTCTCTGTTTTCCGGTTTGACGCCGGGTTCCGGCAGTTTCACTTCGACTCGTTTCATCTCGATATCCATCGGATGCCGCGACCAGACGGCCGCGCTGTAGCCTTCCTCCAGATCCAGCATCATGGAGGCGCCGTCATCCATGGGGATGGTACGCATGTCCCGCGACAGTCCCTGCCCGGTCCATTTGATATAGGCTTCCCGCAGGGCCCATTGGGCAAAGAAAGCCTTCTCCGGGTCATCGGCGTCCAGTATTGGCCGGATCATCTCCGGCGGCACCATGCGGGAAAGCATCTGCTCCCGGTTCACCCGGGTGTGCTCCTGCACGTCGATCCCTACCTCCTGGTCCGAAAGGATGCAGAGAACATATTTGCCGGAATGGCTGATGTTGTAATGGATGGAAGGCTCCAGCGTAAAGAAGGGCTTGCCGTATTCGCCTTTGGCCCTGGGTTCAAAATCCAGGTCCTTTCCGTACTCTTCCTTCAGTCCTGTGCGCAGAAGTTCTTCCGCGATCATATGTTCCAGCTTTTTTTTCCGGTCCTTTTCCGGGATGACCGCAAAATAGATGGTTCCTTTCATAACCCGGCCTCCTTCAGAAAACGGGAGGGCTCCCGTTGATGTTCATAGCTGCTTTTGACATGGCAGAGGGTGAGCTGCTCCCTGGCGCGGGTCATACCCACGTACAGAAGCCTCCTCTCCTCTTCGACGGCTTCGGGAAGCACGGCCTTCCTGTAGGGAATGCTTCCTTCGTTGCAGTTCAGGATCCAGACGAACGGATACTCCAGTCCTTTTGCGCCGTGCAGTGTGGAGACGCACACACCGGGCTCCTTCCTGGGGGCAGCGTTATTGCGGGCTGCAAGCTGTTCCGTGTAGGTGCGGATCGACTCCTCCCAGGCCATGAGATCCTTCTTGCCGCGGGTGCTTTCCTGGAGCCTGTCCAGGATCTCTGTCAGTTCGTCCGGCTTTATTTTACGATACTCGGCGTATTCCTGCAAGTACTCTTCGTATCCGACCGCATTCCGGATATAATTGACGGCCGCGAAGGGATTCAGCCTGGAGATGACCTTCAGCTGGACGCGAAAAGTGTTCAGTCTTTCGATCATCCAGTCCTGCGTCCGGTAGTAGGCAAACAAGGGGGAAAGATCCTTCACCGCGCTGCTCACCGCTTCGCGGCGGATGTACCGGTTCGGACGGTTCATGATCGTCAGCAGATCCTGCCTGCTGAAATCTCCCTGCGACAGATGCAGATAGGCCATCAGGTCGCGGCAGATCCAGTGGTCGAAAAGGTTGGGAAGCTTCTCCTTCATCATGAAGGGGATCTGGTATTCCAGAAAAAGCCGCACCAGCTCTTCCGCCTCCTGGTTCGTCCGGAAAAGGACGGCCGAGTCCGAGATGTCTTCTCCCGCATCCAGGCGGTTCCGGAGAACCTTGACTACGGAGAGGAACTGTTCCCGCGGATCCTCATAGACGAGGCTTGCGACCGGCCTGCCTTTTGGATTGGGCGTCGAGAGCTTTTTGGAAAACCGTTCCCGGTTGTTCGCGATCAGGCGCGAGGCGGCCGAAAGGATCTCTTTTGTGCATCGATAGTTGATATCCAGGAGAACGCGGTCTGCATTCTGATAGTCTCTTGAAAACCCCAGCATGATCCCGGGAGAGGCTCCTCTGAAATGATAGATGGACTGGTCGTCGTCCCCCACCACGAAAAGGTTGTCCTCCGGAGACGCCAGCATACGGACGATCTCGTACTGGAGACGGTTGACGTCCTGGAACTCATCCACCAGGATATGGGTAAAACGCTTCTGCCACCTCTCCAGGATGTCCGGCCTTTTGTGGAACAGCTCCCAGGTCCGCAGCAGCATGTCGTCGAAATCCAGTTTTCGCCTGTTCTGCTGCTCCCGGAGATACTCCCGGTAGATCCGGCTGAAGACTTCATCCGGGCAGGAGGCGGAATAATAATGCGCTGTATCGATCCGGTTTTCTTTGACGACGCTGATCTCGCGGGCAAGATCCTCCAGGAAGTCTCCTTCCGAACAGAGCCCGGGACAGTGTTCCATCGCAAGACCCCGCAGGATCTCCGTCTTTTCTTTGTCGGTGAGGATGTTTGCGGACGTCAGACGAAAGGCGTCGCAGAGGATGCCGAAAAAGACGCCGTGAAAGGTGCCGAAGGTTACGTCGGTCCTGCCGGACGCCGTCTTCTGCAGAAACCGTTCCCGCATTTCCTTAGCCGCGGCGCGCGAAAAAGTCACCACCAGGATATTGGCTGGTGATGTCGCGCCGGATCGTACCAGATATGCAGTTCTCTCTGCGATAACGGAAGTTTTTCCCGAACCGGGACCTGCCAGGACCATCATGGGTCCCGACAGGTGGGCGATCGCCCTTTGCTGAGCAGCATTCAGTTTCATACAGACAGTTTTTCGATAGCGGAGCGTATGCGTTTGAGTGTTTCTTCTTTTCCGAGGATCTCCATGATCTCGGTGGCGCCGGCAGGCGTGGTCTGCTTGCCGGACAGAGCTGTCCTGAGCGGCCACATCACATAGCCTGTCTTTACGCCTTTTTCCGCGACATAGGCGGACAGGGCCGCAAAGAGGGCATCGTTGGAATAATCCTCCTGTGCTTCCAGGATCGGGAGGGTCTCCTTCAGGACCTCCAGGGAGGTTTCCGTGTTGGTCTTCATCTTCTTGTGCGTGTACATCGCGATGTCGTATTCCGGCACCTTCGCAAAGAAATCGATCTGGTCACAGATGTCCGGGAAAACTTCGATCCGGGTCTGGACCATGGCGGAGACTTTCTTGAGATCCATGGTCTCCGGAAGGATCTGTTTCAGCCAGGGAAGCGCCTGCTCATAGAACACGTCGGGATCCATCGCTTTGAAGTATTCCCCGTTCATCCAGCGCAGCTTGCCCATATCGAAGACGGCCGGAGATTTGCTGATATGATGGTAGTCGAAGGCTTCCACCAGCTCCGGAAGAGAGAAGATCTCGCGGTTGTCGGAGGGGCTCCAGCCCAGAAGGGCCACATAGTTTACGATGGCTTCCGCCACAAATCCCTGCTCCAGAAGATCTTCAAAGGAAGAATGGCCGGAACGTTTGGAAAGCTTCTGGTGGTCTTCATCCGTGAGAAGCGGGCAGTGTACGTAGGTCGGGATCTGCCAGCCGAAGGCTTCGTAGATGCGGTTGTACTTCGGCGCGGAGGAGAGGTATTCGTTCCCGCGGACCACATGGGTGATCTTCATCAGATGATCGTCCACCACGTTGGCAAAGTTGTAGGTGGGATAGCCGTCCGATTTGATCAGGATCAGGTCTTCCATCTCGGCGTTTTCCACGGTGATGTCGCCGTAGATCACATCGTGGAAGGTCGTGGTGCCTTCGGTCGGCATGTTGAAGCGGATCACATGGGGTTCACCGGCGGCAAGACGGCGCTCCACTTCCTCTTTGGGGAGGGACAGGCAGCGTTTGTCGTACACGTTGATCTCTTTCCCTGCCACGATCCGTTTCATGTTCTCCAGCTCTTCCTTCTGGCAGAAGCAGTAGTAGGCGTCGCCCTGAGCGACCAGCTGTTCGGCATATTTCTGATAGATGCCAAGCTCCTGGCGCTGGCTCTGGATGTAAGGGCCGAATCCGCCGTCTTTATCCGGGCCTTCGTCATGAAGGAGGCCGGTCTTCTGCATGGTGCGGTAGATGATGTCGATGGCGCCTTCCATCAGGCGTTCCTGATCGGTATCCTCGATGCGGAGAATAAAATCGCCGCCCTCATGTTTGGTGATGAGATAAGCGTAGAGAGCCGTCCGAAGGTTTCCTACGTGCATGCGTCCTGTCGGACTGGGGGCAAATCTGGTTCTTGGTTTGTTATTCATGGTTCCTCCTGCCGTTCTTAGGGCATTGTAATTAAAGAAGCTCTCCGGAGGGTTCCGGAGAGCCGATTTTCAGGCGTCGATCCCGTTTTGTCTGAGATACTCGATGACATCTCCCACCGTGTTGAGCCCTGCGAGCTCGTCGGCCGGAAACTCCATGTTGTATTCATCCTCCAGCATCATGATCAGTTCGAACAGATCCAGAGAATCCGCGCCAAGGTCATCCTTAAATGAAGTCTCCAGTGTGATGGAGTCGGCGTCGCAGCTCAGCTGTTCTGCCAGCATTTTTTTCATCTTCTCTAACATAATAACTCTCCTCTGTTCTATGTTGTAAATCCAACGGCAAACAAGTCAGAACCCGCATACAGGCGGTGTTGACTGTAACGCTTTTTTCATCATAGTATCAGGACTATCGTTTGTCAAGTCTTATATGAAACAGAAAAAGTCTTTGCCGTTTACAAAAGCACTTCGGTCTCTTTCAGGCGTATCTTGCGGGCCACGGACAGCGCCAGCCCCATCTCCGCCATCAGGAAGAGCACCGAGGTTCCCCCATAACTGATGAACGGCAGCGTAACGCCCGTGTTGGGAAGCAGGTTCAGCACCACAGCGATGTTGAGGACCACCTGCAGTGAAATATGGATAAAAATGCCGCTCACGATGAGGGAGCCGTACATATCCGGCGCGTTCTGCGCGATGAAGAACAGCCTGTAGAGAAGATAACCGAAAAACAGGAGAACGATGATGCCGCCCACCATGCCGAGTTCTTCACAGATGATGGAGAAGATAAAGTCGTTCTGCGCTTCAGGGACGCTGCCCAGCTTCTGGATGGAGTTGCCGAGGCCCCGGCCGAAGAATCCGCCGCTGCCGATCGCGTACAGCGCCTGGAGAGTCTGGTATCCGTCGCCGGAAGCGTAATCCTCCGGATGGAGCCAGACCAGGATCCGCTGAATACGGAAGTTGTCGCTGGACTTCATGGTCGTCATGATAAAGATCACCACGATGGCCGCAAGGATCCCGACAAGGAGCATGACCGCCCAGAAAAGCCTTTTGTTGGGATGGGAGATGAAGATAATGCCGATGGTGATGCCCATGATGATGATGGCCGTGCTCAGGTTGTCCGTAAAGACCAGGGCGAAGAAAGCCTGCGCCCCGCCCAGAACCATCATGGTGAAAAAGGCTTTTGTGGTACGGATCCGACGTCCCATGGAGACCACCAGCTGGGCCAGGTAGAGGATCAGGGCGATCTTGGCCACCTCGGCCGGCTGAAACGAAAGGTTCTCCCCGACGCCGAGCCACCGCCTTGCGCCGTGCGAGGTGACGCCCAGAGGCGTTTTGACCAGGAACATCAGGACCAGGCTGCCGATGTAAGCGATGGTCGTAAAGTTCGACAGGATGTGATAGTCGATCCTGGAAATGACCACGGCAATGACGATCGAGGCCGCACTGATCAGAGCCTGCTTTTTGAAATAGTACATATCGTCGCTGAAGTCAAGCTCCGCCATATAGGCGCTGGTGCTGTACAGCATGACCAGCCCGAAGCACGTCAGCAGAATGATCACGGCCAGCAGGCTGAAATCATAGTAATCCGTCGGGTTTTCTTTTTTCGGTTTTCCGTTGAACATCTCGGAGAACGGCGTTCTCCGCTGTCTGGTATCTTCCATGAAGGTGATCCGCACTCTTTTCTGTCAGTTTTTGTATTCTTCAGATTATAACAGACACCACCAGATCATGTCAATTCCACCGCTCCTGTCCCTTTAAGCCTGTTTTCAGGCAGTTTCCGAAGCTGCGCTCATCAGTGTTTTCATCAGTCGGCGTTCTCAACGACCAGGATGGTAAACGGCGGCAGTACGATGGTATTCTCAGAGAGGACAGGCTCCTCCCCTGTGGCGGAAAGCGTATCCGCTATAACGGGCGTTTCGGGAAGCGTGATCTCATCTGCTTCTTTGAAAGTATTCACGATGAGTGAGAGCTGTTCTTCGTCCGTCGTATAACGGAGAACGCAGATATGATCGTTGGAAAGGTCCTCATCCAGCGTGACCGTCCCGCAGCGAATGGCCGGATGATCCATACGCAGATGGATGGCCTTCCGTACATAGCTCAGAATGGAGCCCTCATCTTCGTTCTGCTCTTCCCAGGAGCCGTATTTCATCCTGACTTCTTCCATGGCAGGCGGACCCACGCACATTCCCGGTGCGTCCGGATCTGCGCTCCAGTACATGGGCGCTCTTTTGTTCTCGTCGATCCCGGATCCTTTCATACCCAGCTCTTCGCCGTAATACAGGAATGCGTTGCCGGGGATCATCATGTTCAGGCCCCAGGCAAACCGGACGCGCGTACCGTCGTCTTTGGTAAAATACCCTGCGCTCCTGGCCATATCATGGTTGGTAAAGAAAGGCGCGTTGACGGCCTGTTGTCCGTTTTCCGCAAAGAGCGCCTGTTCCTCCGCAAGGCGTTTCCCGAAGGCCGCAGCCTTGACGCTTCCTTTGACCGTGCGGGTGATCACGCCTTCCGGTCCGGCAAAGTCAAAGTCAAAGAAAGAATCGATCCCGCTCTCGTAGAATTTTGCGTAGGTCTGCTGATCGGCCCAGCACTCTCCCACCATATAGATGTCCGGCCATTGCTCCTTCGCGTATGAAGCCAGGTCCGTCAGGAAGCGGATGTTGGCCTGATTGTCTCCGGTATAGTAGGAAGTCACTGCATCCAGACGGAAGCCGTCGGCTCCTTTTTCCATCCAGAAAGCCATCGCATCGTGGATCTGAGCGACCACCTCGGGGTTGTCCAGATTCAGGTCCGGCATGCCTTCCCAGAACTGCGCCTCGTAATACCAGGGCGTTCCTGCAAGAGGCGCATAACCGGTCTGTGGTTCTGTAGAAAAGTGATAGTACGCCGCCTCCGGACAGTCCGCCGCGTTTATCTCCTCTTCAGAGGAAAGCCCCCGAAGATATTCGGAGGCTTGCGCAAACCAGGGATGTTCCGTGGAGGTATGATTGACGGGGAGGTCCAGGATCAGGCGGATGCCGCGGTCATGGGCGGCTTCCGCCAGAGCGGTAAAATCCTCCAGGGTACCGTACGCCGGATCGATGCCGGTAAAATCCGTCGCATCGTATTTGTGATAGGTAGGCGAGGGAAAGACCGGCATGAGCCAGATCATATCGCATCCCAGATCACGGTCCGTCTGCGGATCGTTGTCATTGATATAATCCAGTTTTCCTGTCAGGCCGGGCAGATCTCCGATCCCGTCGCCGTTGCTGTCGCAGAACGAATATACAAACACTTCATAACAGGTTCCGCAGTTGTCGGCCGGCATCGCCCATACGGGAAACGCGAGACCTGCTGCAAGAGCCAGGGTAAGTCCTGCCATCCAATGGTTTTTCATGCGTTTTTCCTCTCTGATGACCCGTTTCTCAGTTCGGAGACAGGGAGCAGAGGATGCAGGAGAGCGTATCCTCATCGACCGAGAGCTGTCCTGCGATCACGACCATGATATAGTCCGTGGTCTGCGGATGGAAGAACATGAGCCCGGTCATATCGTCTGACGGATTGCTGTAGGAGATGCAGGGGATCCCGTTAAAGGAGATCTTATCCTCCACGATATATCCTGCGTCTGTAAGCACTGCTGCAAGCTCATCCAGCGTGGAGCAGCCTTCGCTGGAGCCAAAGTCCACTTCGATATAAGGCGGATTGCCTGCGCGGCTCCCGTCATATGCCAGGAAGAGGGCGCCGGCCTGTTTCTGTTCCTGACTCAGTTCATAGGAAAGCCAGTCGGAAGGCATATAGAGCTTAAAGCCGTCATCGAAGGGGATCCAGACACCGTTGTAGTTTGCGACGGATTCTTTGAAGTTGATCTGTCCGCTGACATCATCCGGCATGGGATTCGGATCAACGGGGCCGCTTGTCGGGCCTTCATCATTGCCGGGACCCGGAGCGGGTTCCGGATTGCCGTCTGTCGGTCCCGGAAGGAAATCGCCTCCTGTGTTGTCAAGCCCAGGCGTATCTGCAGAACCGCCTTCCAGGCTGTGATCGGCGTCTACATGATTTGCGTAATCATCCCATCCTCCGGCAAGCATGGAGCAGCTCCCTGCCGTCCTCTCCAGGAAACCGACCGGAAGTTCATAGCCAAGCTCCAGCACTTCTTTGGCGCCGAACATGTATGTAAAGCCGTTCAGGGCCGTGAAGAGCCTTGTATCCGTTACACTATAGCCGCTTACCATGTAGGAATATGTGATGCTTGTAAAGGGGATGTTGTTCAGCGTGATCGAGGCAGGCTGGATCGTGATGCGGAGATCAGGGTATTTCTCTGTCATGAAATCCGTAAAATCATTCACAAATCCATCGGAGGAGTAGCCGTAGCTTCCCACGATCACATAGGGCATGGACCTGTCGTCCTGGGTGAAGATATACACGAATCCGTCCTCCTGACGGATGGCCGTATACTGCGATACACTGACCGAGATCCCGATGTCATCCAGGGCTACCACGGTCTGATCCGCCCCGACGCCCATGGGGGTAAACGAGAGCTGGTCGATCTCCTGGCCCAGGCCTGAAAACAGGCTTTCAGCATGGACGGTTCCCGATACCAGAACGGCTGCCAGAAGAGCGCATGCGGCTGCTTTCATTCTTTTTTTCATACTGTGTCTCCTTTCTTTGTATCACTTCCAGTGCCATGAAAACGCTTGCTCGCAAGGACATTTTCATAAACGGGTATGAAAGTCTCTTTCATACTTGCATTATTGAAAACGAGTCAGGCCGGCGGCCGGGTCAGAAACCCATCTGCTGGCAGATCATGTGGATCTGTCCCTCCACCGTGATGTCCAGTCCCAGGATCTCGGAGGCGGCTGCCAGAGCGGCGTGGACCTCACGGAAACCGGAGGTCGGGCTTAACAGGTGGATCGTTTCCACCCAGAGCGTAAAGGCATCCTCCAGCGACATGCCGCGGGCACACAGGTTCCAGGCGATCAGATTGACCAGGGAACTGTTGGTGTGCACCCCGCCGTAGTCATCATAGTAGGAAGGTCTCTCCTGGACCGGGATATAAAACTCATCGCCGATCATGCCGGGATTTTTATACTTCCACGGAAAGCTCATGCTCCGTAATTTTCTGCCGCTCTTCTCTCCGATCAGCCATTCCGTATCGTCGGTCTCGCCCGAGATCATCTCGCAGAGATTTCCCAGGATATCGCTCAGAGCCTCGTTCAGAGCGCCTGATTCATTTTCGTAGAGCTGGCCTCCCATAGCCCATTCCGTAATGCCGTGTGTGAACTCGTGGCCGATGACATCGAGCGCTTCACCATAATCGTTGATGGCGCTTGCTCCAAAGCAGGCCCACCCGTCCGCTCTGCCCAGATAGCAGGCGTTGTCGTACGGAAGATCCATGTCATCCACAAAATCATACAGGATCAGGATGGGGACTCCAAAGCCATCCACGGAATGGAAGTTGTGACTGTCGAAAAAGTCATAGACTTTGATGTACGTGTTGTAGGTTTTCAGGTAATGCTCCGGCCAGCCGGTGTTGTCGGGAGAGGTGATGGTTTTCAGCTCCAGCCTGTCCCGGAAGGTCTTGTGATCAGCCACCAGGATCTTTCTTTCGGGATCCGCCAGGATGTAGGTATTCTGTTCCGGATCCCAGACAACCGGAACTGTGATGGTTTCTTTGGTCCCGTCGCAGAGAGTGACTTCCCCCGTGTAGGTGCCGGCTTCTTTTCCGTCGAACCAGGCCGCGGCAAGCTCTCCGGGGATATTGTCTCCCAGGACCATCTCCTCCGGAGACCGGACGGCCATGCTGTAGAGATACAATCCGTCATATGAAACCAGATGTTCCAGATATGCAGGACCTTCTGTCGGCCTTGTCTCGGCGGGATGGCTGCTGAAAACCGCCCAGGCATGATAGGCAACATTGTGGAAAGTCACCGATGTCTGGCGGGTGGCTTCCGGATAAAAGGTGATGGCCGTGCCCTGGTAGCGCTTCTTTACGATCTCCAGCGCTTCATCTGCCGTGACCAGCGGTTCATCATCCGGCGCGATGCCGATATTCGGCGTGAAAGAAGAGACCAGGCCGCAGGGGTAGCCTTCCGGGTCTACGATCACCTTGAGGACGGCGTTCTGGAGAGTGATGTCCCCGTACCGCTGCTGGTAGATATAATAGGTGTAGCCCAGCGGATCCTGCATGCCGAAGACACTGTAAAACTCCGAACCCTTGGACAGTCCGAGCAGACCGGCCATGCATTGGAGGGAGGCGATCGCTTCTTCCTGGTCATGGACCTGCTTGTCATAGTATTTTCCAAACAGAAAAATCAGATAGCCTTCATCCGAAAACAGAACGATCTCCTGGCCGTTGTTCATCCGCTCCAGATCATCGTACGTGACCTGCGGTTCCGTCGAGATCACATGATCGTCGGTGCCGGTATCGCCGGGGATCGGCGTCGGCTGCGGATCGTCCGGAGTCTGCGGCGCCGGCGTCGGCTGCGTGTCATCCGGGGTCTGCGGCGCCGGCGTTGTCTGTTTGTCGTCCGGAGTCTGCGGGGCAGGCGTCGGAGTGTTCTCTCCCTCCTGTCCTTCCGTGCGCTCCTTCCAGAATTCTTCCAGATCGATGCTCTGCGCGTTTGTTTCTGCGGCTGTGATCTGCAGCGGCCCGGACAGACTGACAACAGCTGCCAGCAGAAGGCCGGTCACAGCAGACAGACGCCGCTTTCTGGATCTCATCCCATCAATCCCCTCCTCTCTTTGTCTTTAAAAGCATCCATGATCGTCTGCAGCTGTCGTGATCCTTCAGAACAGCTGCGATTGCTTGCAACATTCACAATCTTTCACTTGTTATTTTAAGGTTTTTCGTGCATTTCGTCAACAGATATTTGATCAGAAGAGCCCGCAGACAAAGCCTGACCAGAAGGCAGAGCAAAAAAACAGGGAGAGCATAGCTCTTCCCCGTTTCATGTACATTTATATTGATCATGGCGTTCAAAACAGCGGTCCACGCAGGAAATCCGGATAAACCGCCGCAGCACCCACGGTCACACTTTTGTCCAGGTCTTGTAGTAGAACAGCATCATCAGCGGGAAGATCTCCAGTCTCCCGGCCAGCATATCGAACGTCAGGATCAGCTTGGAAAACCCGGAGAACAGAGAATAGTTCCCGGTAGGTCCGACCATCTCGAGGCCGGGGCCGATATTGTTCAAAGTCGCCGCGACCGCCGTAAAATTGGTGGTAAAGCTGAAATTGTCGATACTGATGATCAGCGTGGAAAAAGCAAAGATCACCACATAGACAATGATAAAGATATTGGTGGAACGGACCACCTCGTGTGCCACCGGCTTCTGGTCGATCTTGATCTTTTTAATGGCGTTCGGATGCAGGAACAGCATCATCTCCTTGCCGACGGATTTGATCAGGATCATGATACGGGACACTTTGATGCCGCCGCCGGTACTGCCGGCGCATGCGCCGATGAACATCAGCATCACCAGGATCGTCTTGGAAAAGACGGGCCATTGATCAAAGTCCGTGGTCGAATATCCCGTCGTGGTGATGATGGAACCCACCTGGAACGATACCTGCTGGATCGCTTCACCCACATTGCTGAACAGATGGACCGTATTGATGGTGATCGCCAGAATGGCCGCTCCGATGATGCCCAGATAATAACGAAGCTCCTCCACCCTGACGGCCTGTCCGAACTGCTTCATCAATGCCAGGAAATAGACATTGAAATTGATGCCGAACAGGATCATGAAGACCGTGATAATGATCTGCTGGATCGTGGTATAGCTCCCGCAGCTTGCGTTTAAAACGCCGAAACCGCCGGTACCTGCGGTTCCGAAAGAGATGCATAAAGCGTCAAACAGCGGCATCCCCGTGATCAGCATCAGCAGGATCTGGGTGACGGTGAGTCCGATGTAGATCGCATACAGAACCTTGGCGGTAGACTGCACCGTCGGCAGCATCCGGCTGACCGAAGGGCCCGGACTCTCCGCCTTCATAAGCGCCATGTGATAACCGCCGGTCAGCGGCAGGATGGCCAGCACGAACACCAGCACGCCCATGCCTCCGATCCAGTGCGTAAAGCTCCGCCAGATCAGGACGCTGTGCGGAAGGACCTCCACGTCTGTCAGGATGCTGGCTCCGGTGGTCGTAAAACCGGATACGGTCTCAAACAGCGCGTCGATCGGGTTGGGAATGCTGCCGGTCAGCACAAACGGCACCGCGCCTATGATGGAAAGCGTGATCCAGCTCAGCGCCACGGCCACAAAGCCTTCCCGCGCATAGAATACCTGCTTTCTGGATATTTTGACAGAGACCGGGATCCCGATCGCAAGACAGATGGCTATGGTGATCAGGAACGCGAACCCTGCTTTTTCTCCATAGATGATGGCGGTCACGCCCGGAAGGACCATCAATACCGCTTCCAGGTTCAGGATCATCCCTACGATATAAATAATGATAGAATAATTCATCTGCAGGGCCTACCTTTCCAGAATGTCCGTGATATCCCTGAGCCCCCGGTCGGTGGTAACGATGATCACCGTATCCTGGATCTGGATGGTATCCTGGCCGCGAGGAATACGGATCTCTCCTTTGCGGTTGATACAGGCTACCAGCAGATCCTTTTTCAGTTTCAGCTGGGCCAGCGGCACGCCCACGACCGCGGATTTTTCACGGATACGGAATTCCAGTGCTTCCGCCCGGTTGTCCAGAATGTGATAGAGCGTCTCCACATTGCTGCCGATGCTGTTCTGGGTGGCACGTACATACTGCAGGATATAATCTGCCGTGATATATTTGGGATAGACGACGCTGTCCAGATCCAGGTCATCGATGACATCGTTGTAGGTAAGGCGGTTGACCTTCGCGACCAGCTTGGCCTGCGAAACTTTTCTTGCGGAGAGAGACAGGAAGATATTCTCCTCATCCATGTCGGTCAGACAGACAACGGCCTCGGCTGTCCGAAGCCCCTCTTCCATCAGGAGGGCTCTGTCTGTTCCGTCGCCCCAGATGATGGTAGCCTTGGGAAGAAGCTCGCACAGCGTCTCACAGCGTGCCTTGTCTTTCTCGATGATCTTGACGCCGATCTTCATATCCAGAAGCATTCTGGCCAGATAGTACGAGATCGTCCCGCCGCCGATCAGCATGGCGTCCCGCACCTGTGTGGTCTTGAGCCCGATCCTCTTGAAGAATTCGGCAGCGATCCTCGGCGTGGTGACGATGGAAACAAGATCGCCGTCATGGATCACGGTATCGCCGTTCGGGATGGTGATGGAGGAACCGTTCTCCACCGCGCAGAACAGCATGTCATAGTGGTATTTTTCAGAGATCCTGGAGAGAGAAAGCCCGTTGAGGCCGAACTCCGGCTCCACCTTGAATTTGATGAGCTCCACCCTTCCTCTTGCAAAGGTATCGATCTTCATGGCAGAGGGAAACCGCAGGATACGCGATATCTCCATGGCTGCAGCGTATTCCGGATTGATGAACACGGAAACGCCCAGTCTCTCTTTGAAGAAGGGGATCTCCTTGCTGTAAATGGGATTCCGTACTCTGGCGATGGTATGGGTGGTGCTGGCTTTCTGGGCGATCAGGCAGCACAGCAGGTTCAGTTCGTCCGAACCGGTCACGGCGATCAGTACGTCGGTGTCCTTGATGCCGGCCTCCTGCAGCGTGTTGATACTGGCTCCGTTGCCCGTGATGGCAAGAGCGTCCACTTCATCTCCCAGTTCCTGCAGCTTTTCTTCTTTTATATCGATCAGCGTAAGGTCGATATTTTCTTCTTCCTGCAGCTGTTCCGCGATGGTGCTGCCCACTTTGCCGCACCCGACGATCATTACTCTCATGATACACCTCGTATATAAGATGATTAAATACATATCTATGCAGATATAGTTATTATATCACTCTGCCCGGTAGTGTCAATGAAAACGGGGGCGGAACCCGCCGCGAAAATGTTAAGGAGCCATGGCGGCAAAGCGTCCATGGCTCCGAAATCACTTCTGTATTGAGTTCTGATCCGTCAGTCGATCAGGTCGTCGTGGCACACCGGACGGATCCCGTGTTTGCCGAGAGCTTCGATGGCAGCTTCATTGTCCGCCACGCGAAGGATCATGTAGGCCGAATTCTTTTTGGGGGCCGTGAAAGCATACATATACTCCAGGTTGATCCCGTTGTCGCCGAGGATACGGATGATCCCGGAAAGAGCGCCCGGCTCATCGGGCATTTCCACAGCCAGCACCTTGGTGATGGAAAAGATATAGCCGGCATCCTTCAGGACCGTGGAAGCGTTGTAAACGTCGTCCACGAGGATCCGGGCGATGCCGAAGTCGGCGGCCTCCGCCAGGGACAGGGCACGCATATCGATCTTGTTGGCGGAAAGAACATCCGTAAAATCCGCCAGCTTTCCAGGCTTGTTCTCCAAAAATACGGAAATCTGCTTTACAGTCATTTTTTCTCTCCTTTACAGTCAGCCCTTGTACAGGTTTCGTTTGTCGATGACGCGGACGGCTTTTCCCTCGCTCCTGGTGATGGTCTTCGGGTTGACGAGCTTCACCTTGGCGTAGATGCCCAGCATCGCTTTCAGAGCGTCCACCAGCTCTTTCTCCTTCGAGGAAACGGCGCTCAGGCTGTCGGAGAACATCTCCGGAGTCATCTCCACCTGCACCTCGATGGTGTCGCTGTTGTTGACGCGGTCCACGATGATCTGGTAGTTGGCCGGATAGCCCTTGTTGATCAGGACGGTCTCGATCTGGGACGGGAACACGTTCACGCCCTTGACGATCAGCATGTCGTCGCTGCGTCCGAGCGGTTTGGTCATGCGGACATGAGTCCTGCCGCAGGAACATTTTTCGTGGGACAGGATGCAGATATCGCGGGTGCGGTATCTGATCAGGGGGAAGGCTTCCTTGGTGATGCTGGTGAATACGAGCTCGCCTTTTTCACCGTCCGGGAGCACTTCGCCGGTCAGGGGATTGATGACTTCCGCTATGAAGTGGTCTTCGTTCACGTGCATTCCCTTCTGTTCTTCGCACTCAAAGGAAACGCCGGGGCCGGAGATCTCGGTCAGTCCGTAGATGTCATAGGCTTTGAGCCCAAGCTTGTCTTCGATGTCATGGCGCATCTCCTCCGTCCAGGCTTCGGCGCCGAAGATGCCTGCCTTCAGCCTGATCTGGTCGCGCACGCCTCTTTCGTGGATGCTCTCTGCCAGATAAGCCGCATAGGACGGCGTACAGCAAAGAATGGTGGTGCCCAGGTCTGTCATGAACTGGATCTGCCGCTCCGTGTTGCCGGAGGACATAGGAAGCGTCAGGCTGCCCACCTTATGGGAGCCGCCGTGCAGTCCGGGACCGCCTGTAAACAGGCCGTAACCGTAACACACCTGTACCACGTCCTCTTTTGTCCCGCCTGCAGCCACAATGGCTCTTGCGCAGCATTCTTCCCAGAGATCCACATCATGCTGGGTGTAGAAGGCGACCACGCGCCGTCCTGTCGTTCCGCTGGTAGACTGAATACGGACACAGTCCGCCAGAGGTCTTGCCAGAAGGCCGTAGGGATATTCGTCCCGAAGGTCATCCTTTGTGATAAACGGCAGTCTGGACAGGTCGTCCACGGTTTTGATATCGTCCGGAGTCAGCCCGGCTTCCTCCATTCTTTTACGGTACATGGGTACGTTGTCCCACACGTTACGGATCTGTTGGGAGAGCCTTTCGCTCTGCCATGCCCGTATCTGTTCCCGGGAAGCGGTCTCGATTTCCGGTTGATAATAATTGCCCATTTTGCTTCTTCCTCTCTTTCTCCAGATTGTCCTGATGCCACGCTTGAATGTCGGGGAGACGTTATGACCGGAAAGTACTTCCGGCCAGGTTTATTTTACCATAATATCACTCTGTCGTGTAAAAGTAAACGGTTTTTTTCAGGAAGGCAGCTGCCTGCGAAGCGTTTCGAGAATACGCATCTCCCGACGGGCGATGCTGGACTGATGAAGTCCGGTCTGTTCCGCCAGTTTCTGCTGAGAACACTTCTGAGCGGAAAGATAACGCTTTTTCAGCAGCTGCCGGTCCTCTCTCCCCAGATGTTTCAGCGCTTTGTACAGCGCCTCTCTTTCTTCGGATCTTTCGATCATGCTCTGGGGATCCAGCTCATGTCTGTGCAGAGACCAGAGCGTCATCTCCTGCTCCGGCGTGATCGCCTCCAGCGTTTCTCTCTCGTTTCTTTTCATCCTGCGAAGCTCCGAGATGATCTCGTTCCGGATGCAGCGCGCGGCAAAGCTTCCGAGCCCTGCCTTCCGGGAACCATCGTACGCATCCACCGCTTTGATCAGGCCGATGACGCCGCAGGAAACCAGGTCTTCCAGTTCAAGGATCCCGGCGTATTCCCAGGCTATGGCATAGACCAGGCGAAGATTATGGATGATCAGTTTTTCCCGGGCTGCCCGACTCCCCTTCTTCCGCATCAGGAACAGCAGTCCCTCTTCCTGCTGCCTGGAGAGCGGCTCCGGCAGACGATCTGTTCTCATCTCCTGTACCTCCCCGATGAAAGACAACCTTTGTTGTCCGGGCAGGAAGAACCGCGGCCTATGTGCGGGACATATGATCCGGTCTTCTGAGCCCTGCACCACATTATACAGGAGACGTTTTATTTTGTATGGAACTGTCAGAAACTTTTCCTGTTTTTTCTCGTGAATCTTCGTGGAAAAATCGTGAGTGATCCTGGAAATTCGTGAAACTTCGTGAGTCTTCGCGATCTTTCGTGATCCTTCGTGATCCGGCGGAGATCAGATCCGGGCGTGCAGTGTTTCCAGCTTTTCACGAAGGACCCGGACGGGCAGCTGCCCCGGTGCAGATGATGCTCCCGCGGTTCCGAATGTGACCGAAGATCCATATTTTTCTCCTTCCACGCGGCTCTCTGCTCCAAGCTCTCCCATGGACATGGCGATCACCGGACAGGTGATCTCTTCCTTTGTCATTTCGGACACCGTATCCATCAGAAGGGTGACGTCCTCCGGACAGGCGGGCATCACGGCAAGCTTTATGATATCGGCGCCGGAAGAAGACAGAGCCCGCAGCCTGTCACACAGCTCTTCCCGCGTGCCGGTTTTTTCAAAATCATGGGAGGATGCGATGATCCGTACGCCTCTCTCCTCCATGTCTCTGATCAGCGGAGCAAATTCATCCGGAGAGCGCAGGTATTCCACATCCGCCATGTCCAGCTGTCCGCTGTCGGCTGCCCGGCGGATGAGCGCGACCTGCTCCGCAGGGGAAGCAGCTCTTTCTCCCCCTTCCTCCTCCGAACGGAAGGTGAGCAGGATCGGCATTTCATGCAGGATCTTACGGAGGGCAAAAAGCATCTCCTCAACCCGGTAGATCGGGTGTTCCTCCTCCCAGCAGTCCACACGCCATTCCACAAAATCGGCTTCGCCTTCCACGACCCCGGCGGCCTGGCTCAGCAGCTCCGCATCGTTCTTCCCGGTCAGCGGCACACAGATCTTCGGGATCCCCGTGCCGATCTCCATATTTCTTACATAGACTGGTTTGATCATATCATTTTCTCTCCTGTTGATTCTCGATGATTTTGCGGACCGGCCCGGCCGGCATCTCCTGTCCTGTCCACAGACGGAAGGCCTCAGCTCCCTGGTAGAGGAGCATATCCAGGCCGTTGAAGGCGAGGCACCCGCACGCACGGGCGCGGGATAAAAGACGCGTCTCCCTCGGGTTATAAATGATATCAGCCACTGCGAGATCCCTGCGCAGGACGATCTCCTCCGGCAGAATACACCGGTCCGCGTCGGGCGCCATACCTACGCTCGTAGCATTGATCAGAAGATCGCTCTGAGCGAGACACTCGTTCAGTTCCTCCATGTTCTCATGATCATGCAGGACCGCCCTGCAGGGGAGGGCCGCATTGATCTTTCGGGCCAGAGCCTCCGCGCGCGGACGAAACCGGCTGTCTCTCCGCACAAACTGATGGATCACGGAAGCGCCGGATAAAGCTGCCTGGGCACAGACCGCCGTGGCTGCGCCGCCCGCTCCCATCAGCGTAATGACGCTGTTCTCCACCGGGCAGCCTTTCTCCGCAGCCGAACGTACAAATCCGATCCCGTCCGTGTTATAGCCTGTGGTCCGGCCGTCCTCTTCCACCACTACGGTGTTGACGGCGCCGATCAGCTCTGCCTCGTCCGACAGCCGGTCCAGGAGCGGCAGGATCCTGTTCTTGTTGGGCATGGTCAGGTTAAACCCTCTTGCGCCCAGCCGTACCAGGCCGCGGACCGCTTCCGGCAGTTCCTCTTCGCCGATCTCGAAACACAGATACACATAATCCAGTCCCAGTATCCGGAAGGCCTCATTGTGCATCAGCGGCGACATGCTGTGCCGCACCGGCTTCCCCAGAAGCCCCAGTAATCGTGTATTCCCAGTAATCATATGTATTTCTCCAATCGCAGGAATACGGACAAACCTTAGCTTGTCCTCTCACATTGACATGCTCCCGGTCAGGATCTCCTTGACGCTTGCAAAGACCTCACGGACTGCATAGTGCAGAAACATATACTGCGGGCGGGTAGGCGCCGGCAGACCGTACACATCCTGATAGCCCAGCTTTCTGGCAAGCTGCACCGCCCGGTATACATGAAAGTCGTTTGTGACGACCAGGGCCGGTCCTTTTTTACATCCTGTCATCCGGTCCGAAAACACCAGGTTTTCCCTTGTGCTGGTGGAACGATCCTCCAGAACCAGCCGGCTCTCCTTCATACCCTTTGACAGCATCCATTCCTGCATGCACGCAGCCTCCGACACGGCCTCGTCCGGTCCCTGGCCGCCTGAAAGGATCAGGACCGTATCCGGGTTTTCTTCCGCATACGCCAGAGCGCTCTCCAGACGCAGCAAGAGAGCCCTGGAAGGGCGTCCGTGTTTCACCTTGGCGCCGAGCACCACCATATAAGCAGCCCCGGAAGGCTCTGCAGAATGCATGGCCTGCAGTATTCTGCCGAAAAGAAGCCCGAATATCACCACGCCGGCCAGAACGGCCGCTGCCAGAAGCACCTTCACGGCAACGGGAATGGCCCGGAGAAACTCCCTCTTCCATCCATAGAGCCAGCCGAAGCCCGCCAGCAGCACTGCCAGCAGGACCCAGAACCAGGAAAAGCTGGTGTTCAGCCCTGACATGACCAGGACGGCAAAATAATAGGCCAGGCAAAGCCCGGCCAGACAAAAACAGATGCTTGTGATCATATCTTTACGCTCTGCCGCAGCAGTATTTGTACTTCTTTCCGCTCCCGCAGGGGCAGGGATCGTTGCGGCCGATCTTGGCAGGCTTTACAACGGTGCCGGACTTCTTCTGTTCAAGATAAAGCTCTTTCTGCCGCTCTTCCGTAAAGATGTCGTTCCACTGGGGAAGCTCATAAAGCCAGTCAGCTTTGGCATCCACCATGTTCTTATACAGTTTTTCCTTGTCAAAAGCAAGGGATACAGGCGTATCCTCATCCATTGTCTCGATGGGGTTCGGCTCGATCAGGCTGTCGTTGATGCCGTCGAGGAAACCGGTCATGGTAAAGACGCTCTGTCCGTATTTTTCCGCAAGCTCTTTCACGGTCCCGGAAACCTGTACGTCCGGCTCCGTCAGAAGCTGCTCGTAGATCTCTTTTTCAATGTTGAAATAATCCGCCCAGAATTTCTGCAGTTTTCCTTTGTCAGCCTTTTCGTCGTAGGCTGTCTCTCTCCACTGTTCCAGAAGTGTTTTTTCGCTCATGTTTTCTCCTCACTTTATGCTGAATCTTTACAGTACGTTCTGTCACATGTCCGTCACTTGACCGACAGCAGTTTTTCAAGCTCCTTGGCTGCCTGCGGGAAGTTTTTAAACCGGATCGCCCTGATCCCCAGCGCCTCGGCTGTCGCGCAGTTTTCTTCCCGGTCGTCGATGAAGACGCACTCCTCCGGTTTCAGATGATACCGTGAAAGCAGCAGCTCGTAGATCTCCTCCCCCGGTTTGATCAGATTGACCTCGCAGGAAAAGACTTCCCCGTCCGCCCACTGCAGGAAATCCATGTCTTTCCGGTTTTTGGGGAGCATGTAGGCGCAGTAATTGGACAGGATATAGGTCCGGTAGCCCTGTGTTCTTAAAAACTGGAACCAGGACGCGCTGTATTCCACGGGATGGATACATTCATAGGAGCGCCGCATGATCTCGCGGATGTCCTCCTCGTATTCCGGACAGGCGTCCACCATCTCCTGCACATATTCCTCTTCCGGCCTTCCGCCTTTGTCCCGCTGGTTCCAGGTGTCGCTGCGGAAGATGACGTCCGCAAGGCGCTCATATTTTTCTTCCGGAAAACCGAAGCTTTTCAGATAACCGGGCCAGTCAAAGAGCATCAGGACGTTTCCCACGTCGAAGATGACGTTTTTGATCCTGGAATGAGGTTCTCTCCTGTCTCCCCGCAGGGTTTTGTAGACCATCATGCACAAAAAGGCAAAGATCGGTACAAAGATCGCGACGGCCAGGACGGCCATGAATTCTCCCCGGGAATTTTCCCCTTTCCGGAAGGCGAATATCATCGGGAGAAGCGCTGAGATCAGGATGACGATGGCTCCCAGAAGCGCCAGGATTCTTTTTGTCTTGTCTTTCATTTCTTCACCGATAGATGATATCGTTTCTTCCCGGACCGTTGCTGATCATCGTGATGGGGAAGCCGATATGTTCTTCTGCAAACTCCACATATTTACGGCAGTTCTCCGGAAGATCCTCGTATCTGCGGATCCCGCGGATGTCCGTCTTCCACCCGGGCAGGACTTCATAGACCGGTTTTGCCTTGTAAAGAAGTCCGGTGGCCGGAAAGTCCGTTGTGACTTTCCCGTCGATCTCGTATCCTGTGCAGACCGGGATCTCATCCAGATAGCCCAGAACATCCAGCACGGTGAAGGCCACGTCCGTGGTTCCCTGGATACGGCAGCCGTACCGTGTCGCGACGCAGTCGAACCAGCCCATTCTTCTGGGGCGGCCCGTTGTCGCGCCGTACTCTCCGCCGTCTCCGCCGCGTCTTCTGAGCTCGTCCGCTTCCTCTCCAAAGATCTCGGAGACAAAAGCGCCCGCGCCCACAGCGCTTGAATACGCTTTGACGACCGTCACGATCTGGCGGATCTCATACGGCGGGATACCCGCGCCCACAGCCCCGAAGCCGGCCAGGGTGGAGGATGAAGTCACCATGGGATAAATGCCGTGGTCGGGGTCCTTGAGGGATCCCAGCTGGCCTTCCAGGAGGATCTCCTTTCCTGCCTTCAGGGCTTCATACAGAAAAGCGGAAACGTCGCACACGTAAGGTTTCACCATTTCGCGGTAGCGCATCAGCTCGTCAAAGATCTCATCCGCCGACAGGAGCGGTTTGTGATACAGATGCTCCATCAGCACGTTTTTGGTCTCCAGGACGCGCTCAAGCTTCTCGCGCAGACTGTCTTCAAAAAACAGCTCGCTCACCTGAAAACCGACCTTCGCGTATTTATCCGAATAGAAGGGGGCGATGCCGGATTTGGTAGATCCAAAGGACTTGCCGCCCAGTCTTTCCTCTTCGTACTGATCCAGCAGGATGTGATAAGGCATCACGATCTGCGCCCGGTCCGAGATCAGGATCTTCGGGGCGGGCACGCCTCTCTCGATCAGTTCGTTCAATTCCTTAAAGAAAACCGGGATGTTCAGGGCCACGCCGTTTCCGATGATGCTGGTGGTATGATCATAAAACACGCCGGAAGGCAGGGTGTGAAGGGCAAATTTGCCATAGTTGTTCACGATGGTATGCCCGGCGTTGGCGCCGCCCTGGAACCGGATGATGATGTCCGAATTCTGCGCGAGCATATCCGTGATCTTTCCCTTGCCTTCGTCTCCCCAGTTTGCTCCTACAACCGCTTTAACCATTTTATATCCTTTCGAAAAACGTAATCTGTCACACCTTGATCTCCGCCGTCAGTCCCAGAAGGCCGGAACGCGATTCCAGCACCGGGCGTACGACCCTGGTGAGGAAATGCTCCGTCTGCTCGGCGGAACGGCCGGTATAGCGCGCGGGATCCATCGCCGCGGAAAGCTCCTCCAGCGAAACATGAAACGCGGGATCCTGTGCGATCAGCTCCAGCAGATCGTTTTCTTTTCCTTCTTCTTTTACATGCCGGCCCGCTTCCATGGAGAGGGTGCGGATCCGTTCGTGCAGCTCCTGCCGGTCCCCGCCGGCTTTTACGGCGTCCATCATGATGTTCTCGGTCGCCATGAAGGGAAGCTCGCTTCTCAGATGCTTTTCGATGACCTTGGGATAGACCACCAGACCGTCCGCCACATTGAGGCAGAGATCCAGGATGCCGTCCACCGCGAGGAACCCTTCCGGGATGGAAAGGCGCTTGTTTGCGGAATCATCCAGCGTGCGCTCAAACCACTGGGTCGCCGCCGTGACGGCCGGGTTCAGCGCATCGATCATCACATAACGGGAGAGCGACGCGATCCGCTCGCTCCGCATCGGATTCCGTTTATAGGCCATGGCGGAAGACCCGATCTGGTTTTTCTCAAAGGGCTCTTCCACCTCTTTCAGATGCTGCAGAAGCCGGATGTCGTTGGACATCTTGTGCGCGCTCTGCGCGATTCCGGACAGCACCTGCACGACCCGGGTGTCCACCTTGCGCGAATAAGTCTGTCCCGAGACCGGGTAGCAGGCCGAAAAGCCCATCTTCTCCGCGATCATGGGATCGATCCGGTCGATCTTTTCGGTATCGCCGTTGAACAGCTCCAGAAAACTCGCCTGCGTGCCCGTGGTACCCTTCGACCCAAGCAGCTTCAGGGTCGAGAGGACATACTCCAGATCCTCCAGATCCATCAGAAGATCCTGGATCCAGAGAGTCGCCCTCTTCCCCACGGTGGTGGGCTGCGCGGGCTGGAAATGCGTGAAAGCGAGGGTCGGAAGGCTCTTGTACTTTTCAGCAAAAACAGAGAGCCGTTCGATCACATTGACCAGTTTTTTTCTCACCAGCCGGAGCGCTTCGCGCATGATGATCATATCCGTATTATCGCCAACATAACAGGAGGTGGCGCCCAGATGGATGATGCCCTTGGCCTTGGGGCACTGCACCCCGTAGGCGTACACGTGGGACATCACATCGTGGCGGACCAGTTTTTCCCGTTCCGTGGCGACTTCGTAGTTGATGTCTTCCGCATGGGCTTTCAGCTCTTCGATCTGCTCGTCGGTGATGGGAAGGCCGAGCTCTTTCTCCGTCTCCGCCAGAGCGATCCAGAGTTTACGCCAGGTGCGGAATTTCATGTCCTGTGAAAAGATATACTGCATCTCTTTGCCGGCATACCTTTCCGACAGGGGGCTTGTATACTTGTCCGTGCTCATAGATGTTCTCCGTCAGTCCAGTCCGAGACGATGGAAGACCTCGTTGTAGGCCTCCTCTACATTTCCAAGGTCCCTGCGGAAGCGGTCCTTGTCAAGCTTTTCATTGGTGTTGACGTCCCAGAGACGGCAGGTGTCCGGGGACACTTCATCCGCCAGGAGGATCTCACCGTGATAACGGCCGAATTCGATCTTGAAGTCGATCAGCTTAAGGCCTGCCTGGAGGAAGTATTCCTTCATGATCTCGTTGACGGACAGGGTGTATCTGCGGATGGTATCCAGCTCTTCCCTGGTGGCAAGACCGAGAGCCAGGGCATAGTCATCGTTGATGAAGGGATCGCCCAGGTCGTCGTTTTTATAGCTGAACTCCAGGATGGGGCAGAGGAGCGCGGTGCCTTCCGGCACGCCCATGCGTTTTGAAAAGCTGCCGGCCGCCACGTTCCGCACGATGACTTCCAGGGGAACGATGTCCACTTTTTTCACGGCGGTCTCCCGGTCGTTCAGTTCTTCGATAAAATGAGTCGGGATGCCGGCCTCGGCAAATTTCTGAAACACCAGATTGGTCATCCGGTTGTTGATGACGCCCTTTCCCTGGATGGTGCCCTTCTTTTCACCGTTGAAGGCGGTGGCGTCGTCCTTGTAGCTGACGATCACGACATCCGGGTCATCCGTGGCAAAAACCTTTTTGGCTTTTCCTTCATAGAGCTGCTCTCTTTTCTCCATCTCCTGTACCAGTCCTTTCAAAACCAATTTTTACACACAAGTGAGATTATATAACATGCTATATTCAAAAGCAAGAAAAAAACCGTTCCGTCACGAACCGGTGCTTCTGTGGTATTCTCTGGTGAGCCTCTCCAGGATGGTGTCCGTGCTGCGTCCGTAGACAGGCGTCTCCGGGAGGCGGGCAAAATGATCCAGCTTTTCTTCCACCTGACGCTTCACCGATTCGTCGATCGACAGTTCCGCGAGCCTGCTCTCGTATTCCAGAGGCGTCCTGGCATTTTTGTAGGCAAGCAGATAAGTCACCAGCTCTTTCTGATCCGGAACGAGCTCGTAGCTGGTCCAGAAGCACTCCACCGCCTTGTCCATCTGGAACAGGCGCGCGAAGGCGCATCCCAGGTTGTGATGGACCGCGGAGGCGAACCGTTTTTCCTCCTCCACCATCTCTTCGGGCGGAAGATTGAATTCCGCGTAGGACAGGAGCTTCTGATAGGCGCGGATCGCGTTGACGGTCATCCCGTTCCGGACCATCGCATCGCCTTTCAGCTTCTGCCGTTCATAGAACGTCTGGGATTCCAGCTGGGAAAGCCGGGAGCTCAGGGAACGAAGCTCGTCATAGTTGAGATAATTGATCTCCTTGAAGATCGGATACAGAAAATCCTGCAGGTCGGAAAACCGTCCCAGATGAGGTCTCAGCCGTTCGGCCAGCCCGGGAAGCTGGAGTTCCGTCTCGATCCACTTACAGAGGTCTTCCCGGATCACGGTCTCGTCCACCAGGGGCAGATTGTGATACAGGAAATAGCAAAGTTCTTCCAGCGAATAGATATTCGTGCTGATGTTTTCCAGAAAGAAGGGAGTCTCCGTCCGTCTGGTCTGACACAGGATATAAGCGCTCATAGACTGCCCTCCTCCCAGGTAACGGTCTCTTTCCAGACTTTCCCGCTTTTGGGGAACATTTCGCCGAAGCCCAGATCCTTCACGGTGATCTCGCATTTTTCAGGAGACACGTAGGACAGGTCCAGCGAAAGCCTGGTGGTCTTCCGCGGTCTTTTGGGAAGACCGGGCAGCCGCATGACGACGCGTTTCTTTTCGGTATCGCCCATGGAGCTGACCACAAACACCAGATCTTCCATTCCGTCCAGGATCAGCTCGCAGTGACTGTGGGTCTCGTACCAGTTTCCGCCGTTGGTGATCAGCGGCACAAAAGCCCGGGAGCCCATCACCAGCATATCCATGCCCACATCGTTCTTCACGAGGGACTCGCTCAAAAAGCGGTAGGAACGCAGGCTCCTGTCCTCCGTTTTCTCCTTGGCGCAGGCGCATGCCCCGCCGGCGTGAAGATTGTTGCCGTAATAGACCTTCCGCTTCTGGAAGCAGAGGATCTTGACGGACTGCAGGGCCCATTCGGTCCCGAATCCTTCCCCGCTGATCTGTACGCTGGAGAAAAGCTCCGTCCCGATCGTCTTCTGGATAAACTCGCAGAAGGCCGAGTCTCTCTCTTTGGCGGAACGAGGAAGATCCGTCTCGACAGGATCCTCCAGCCGGACCAGGAAAGGCTTTTTCGCCGTGTTGAGCGTCATCTTCCGGAAGGTGACGTGGTCCTGGTCAAACAGATACCAGGCGACGCTCCGGCTCACGACCTCTTTTTTCTGGGTCATCACATAGTAGTAAAAGCTTTCTCCATGGTCCAGGAGCATGAACTGCTCATCGGACAGTCCTGCATTTCTGCAGGCTTCCTTCAGGTTTTTCACACGGATCTCCGTCAGCACGGGGGAGGTGATGCAAAGACACTTCGTGTTGCGGATCACGTCCACCACGCCCACATAGCGCAGCATTCCCTTCAGAAAATGGGTCAGAAGATCGACCGGCGTCACGGTCTTCCCCCCGATCTGGACGGTGTCCTCGGTGCCGCTCAGATCGTAGAGGCCTTCTATCAGTTCCCCGTTTCTCTCGCGGGCAAAATAGTCTGCCTCCAGCCCGACGGTATAATCCTCCTGGTCGCTCAGATAGCAGAGCCTGGTGGGAGCTTCGTACACGTTGGCGCCCACTTTCATGGAGAGAGATCTGGGTTCGCCTGCTCTCCGGTCATAGTAGCAGAGCTGTGTCTTTTCTTTTCCAAAATCGATCCCGAGGATCAGATCCCTGATCTCATTCATCGTTGGTTCCTTTCGGTCATTTCAGGTCGAACATTTCGTTTACATACTGCTCCTGACGGAGGTAATCCTTAAGGCCTCTCTGGGTCTCGTCCTTCTTGCCGAGCTTGCGGGACGACAGCATGCGGTTGATGAGCTGATACCGGGAGGAAGGATTGCCTTCCACACGGTTCATGGTCAGGACACGCTCCGGCGTCTTCCGCGTTTTTCCTTTTTCCTCTGTCACGAAATAATAACGCAGCGTCTCGCCGTAAAACAGGGTGAAGGTCCGTACAAAGATCCCTTCATAGACCTGGGTCATCGGCAGCGAAGCAAAGCCGTCCGGCTCTCCGATGCCGGAATCCAGCTGATAAAACAAAGTCACGACGGCTCCCGGCGACGCATGGCATTCCACAAAGGTCTTGTCATCCAGCTGCCAGGGGCTCAGAAGGTCCTGCGGCAGTTTTTTGTAAAAGCCGAAAAGCATGCCCTGGTCCATGCACTCTTTCAGAAGATCCGCCTTGAGATCTTTGTACAGACCGTCCGGATCTTTTTCCCGGGAGAGGGCCTTGAAAAGGGCAAGATGGCAGACCTGGTCGACTTCCCAGCCGTTTTTATACACCGTCATCAGGCATTCCCGCACAAAGGGACTGACACTGTAGTCTTTTACAAATGCTCCGTAAGAGAGCATGGTCAGATAGGCGCTGATGACCTGCTCGCGGCCGGAGGATCTCACATAGCTTTCCAGGATCTTTTCGCCTTCCTTCCGGAAGTCGGTGGTCAGCATCAGAAGACCCAGGATCCTCTCGTCGAACGCATAGGTGTCCAGATCGAATCCCACCGCGCAGCGGCGGATCTCAAAGAGCTCATCGATGGGGCCCGTCCGGTACAGCATGAGATACCGGAGGATCATCTCGTCGTACAGCCCGCCCCGGAAGATCCTGGAGGAAAGAGCCGTCAGCTCGTCGTCCTCCTTAAGCTCCAGGCGGATGATCATGCGGCTCACCAGCTTCAGCAGATCGGAGGGACTCACGTCCTCGGAGCCGAACTCCTCCACGATCTGATAAGCCTGGCGGAACATGCCGCGGTCGATCAGGACCTCCAGAAGGGCTTTGCGGTCCACCAGGGCGTATTCCCTGTGATCCAGCCGCTTCAGCAGCATGTCGAGTTCGGCGCCTTTCATGTTCTCACGGTACCAGCGGAGGATCTTCCGGCGGGTCTCCATCTGGTAGTCCTCGGAAAAGGAATCCGACTGGACCACCTGCTGGAAGACCGGCAGATTTTCCGACGTGATCTCGTGTAATTCGCAGTAGTTTAAAAGGAGTCCCGGCTCGGTGTATCTTTTTTCGATGATCGCGGGGACCAGATCGCGGTCATCCATCAGTTTTTTCAGATTGTAATCCACGGTGGCGCTGTACCGGCGCTGTTTGTCGTCCTGGAACAGGACAGCCGCGTCCTCCGTGTAGATCCGCGGATATGCCACGCCGTGCACGCAGGGATACAGTTCCTCCTTTGTGAGCTGGCTGTGACGGACGATCACGCACCGCACGCGCGGGTTGTCGCAGTACAGACGGTTCGCGAACAGGATGCCGGAGAGGATACGGGCCTCCTCCTGGTTTTCCGGTTTACGCAGATACTCCTGATAGAGAATGGCGTAGTCCTCGCTGATCCTGCCCTCGCGGATCTTCTGGGCGGCAAAGCTCGTGATGGTCTGGCGGTAGCTGTTGTAGGTCTTGGGATCCTGATCCTTGCCCGCAATGACATCCGCGTAGATATATGCCTTTCTGGTATCGCCCAGATTGCTGTTGTTGTAGTTGAAATACATCAGAAGAGACTTGGGCAGCTCTTTGTGGTAGGAAGTGTCCACAGTCTCCATATAATACTCGAACACTCTTGTCAGACGGATGTCCCGCTCCACCGCGAGGGAGAACCAGCGGAAATACTCCTTCTTCCTGGGGTTCCCGGTCATGATATAGCGGCAGATGGCCTCCAGGGATTCGTCCGACGGATATGCCTCGTACCCGTAGACCAGGGCGCGGTACAGACACTCGGAAAATTCTTTTTCATACCCGGACAGATAGGTGAAGCGCATGGTCAGCTCTTCCGTCAGGAGCCCTCTCCGCCCGGCAAACAGGAACACCTGGATCCAGAAGGGGGTGATCCTGTGCAGAAGACTCTCGTCCATGCAGATCCGCACCCATGCTTCCAGATACATCAGAGGATTCTTGCAGCCCTTCGAAAAGATCTCCTCCAGGTGATACAGCGCTTTGGAGGGGACCCGGATCAGCTCCGGATCCAGGTGCAGCAGGATCTCCTGCAGCAGAAAGCTCTTTTCATTCTGCACATAGAGGCCTGTCAGCCTTCGGAGCACCGATTCAGAGTCTTTGTAGATGCCTGCCTCGAAGGCCAGATACAGATAGAGCCCTGCGAGCTCCGGGTCGTCCTTGATGAAGGGCTCCTTGTGATATTCCCGCAGGATATCGTAGGCCTCCGCCTTTTTTCCCTCGGTCCACAGCACGTAGACCTCATACATTTTATACTCCGGATAATCAAACCCGGCGTCCTTCAGACGGTTCAGCTCATAATGGGACTGGGCCGCCCACGCGGCCGTATCCACCATCTGGCATCGATAGTCCAGATAATCCTGCATCAGGTTGAGCCGTCTCTTTTTTTCCTCCATACGGAGCATCAGGTTGGAACGGATGGTGGCGGAAGCCGTCACTTGGCATACCAGCTCCTGGTAAGGCGTGATGATGCGGATCTCGCCGAACTGGTTGCCCTCTCCCAGCCTGTCTCTCCGGATCACGTAGGAAAGATTGTAGGTGCTTCCGATAAAATCCTCGTCCGTGATGACGCGTTTTTCGAGCTCGATAAAGCTCCCGCGCACCACCGCGTCGATCCGCAGATGCCCCCAGCCGCTCCGGGTGATCTGAAGGCTTTCCCGGGTGGATTCCTGGATCTCGAAGATCTCCTTCTGGTATTCTCCCAGCTGGACCTCCACCTTGTCCTTCCTGCCGGAGGCCACCAGGAACTCTTCCAGGTTCTGGTATGTGACGGGCTGGGCGGAAAGACCGGCGTACAAGGACCGGGTCTTTTCATCCTGGGCATGGATCAGGTCATAGAACGACGGTTCCGTAAACATCCGGTAGGCTTCACGGAAATTCCGGGATGCCAGCGCGGCAAACTCGTCCAGAGAACGGATCTCGCCTCCGGCGGTCTTCATCTGCTCCGCTTCCGTACGGATGGTGACCGGGATCCGGTATTCGCCCAGATTGGTGGTAAAGCAGAGCCACTCCTCCCGGACCTCCCCGTTCGGCAGGCCTACCGCGTCGACCCCGAAGGGAAGGCGGATGGTCGTCCCGGAAAAGCTTTCAAGCCCGGGCACCAGGCGGCGGTCCGAAGAAGTCACATAGCCTCTGATGCGGTGGTCCGATTCCGTACCGATGTAGAGCTCCCGCTGGGTCGTCTGTCCCGGAGGAAGCGTCACCTCGATCTTTTCCTGTGAAAACATCAGCGCAGGAACGTCATATTCATGTTTTCCGCTGCAAAGTTCTTCGATCGTTCTTTTCAACTTTGTTTTCCTTCCTCCATGCCGCCGTCATTCCGGCGGAGGATATCATACATACAGACGTCTGCTCCCAGATCCACATACAGGGTCTGCTGCGCGTGGGGAGCGCTCTCCATCTCCCGGCCGTCCGGATCATGGATCGACCGCACCCGGACAGCAACGTTGCGTCCGTCCGGCTTCATGATCTCGATGGTCTCTCCCGTACTGAATTTATTCCGCTGGGTGATGCGGACGAGCCCGTCCGGACGGACCTCCTCCACATACCCCAGATATACATAGTCTTTGATATAAGTGCTGCTGTCATAGATCTGGCTTTCCCGGTCCGGTTTTCCGTAGAAGAAGCCGGTGGTAAACTGCCGGTTGGTGCAGCAGGCGATCTGTTCCAGATACCAGTCCATGTGCGCGTGATAGAGCGAAGGATCCTGCGCCGCCTCGTCGATCGCCTTGCGGTAAGTGCGCGCTACGGTCGCGACGTAGAGGGCCGTCTTCATGCGGCCTTCGATCTTCAGGCTGTCGATCCCGGCCGAAAGGATATCCTCCATGTGGTCGACCATGCAGAGATCCTTGGAATTAAAGATAAAGGTGCCGCGCTCGTTCTCCTCCACGGGCATGTATTCACCGGGGCGCGTCTCCTCCACCACCGCATATTTCCAGCGGCAGGGGTGGGTGCATTCTCCCTGGTTGGCGTCCCGTCCGGCCAGATAATTGCTGAGAAGACATCTGCCGGAATAAGAGATGCACATGGCGCCGTGGATAAAGGCTTCGATCTGCAGGGAATCCGGAACTTTTTCACGGATCTCCCGGATCTCGGAGAGCGTAAGCTCCCGGGCCATCACGATCCTTCTGGCTCCGAGGCTGTGCCAGAACAGGCAGGTCTCATAATTGGTATTATTTGCCTGGGTGCTGATATGGATCTCGATCTCCGGGCAGATCTGCCTTGCCAGCGTAAAGACGCCCGGATCCGCGATGATCAGCGCGTCAGGAGCAAGCGTTTTCAGCTCCTGCAGATAGGCCGCCACTCCCTCCAGGTCCCGGTTGTGGGCCAGGATGTTGACGGTCACATGGACTTTTGCGCCATGCTCGTGGGCGAAACGGATCCCTTCTCTCATCTCGGCGGGAGAAAAGTTGCGGGCCTTGGCCCGCAGGCCGTAGGCGTCCCCGCCGATATAGACGGCGTCCGCTCCGTAGAGCACGGCGATCTTCAGGACCTCCAGACTGCCCGCCGGCACCAGAAGCTCCGGTTTTTTCATGGCAGAGTCCTCCCTTTGTTCCCGCGGGCAGAGACCGGGCAAAGCCCTGCTGCCTGCGGCGTGACATCTATTGTTTTACACTCAGGGCCACCCCGTCGCCAACCGGCAGGATGACGGTAGAAAGCGACGGATCATGTGTGACGGCGTACAGAAATTCACGCATCCTTTTGTAGATCGTACGGTCGCGCCGCTGCACCAGGAAATGAGACTCCGTCAGGTCGCCTTCCTGCAGCACGTTGTCGGACACCAGCATTCCTCCGGGCCTGAGAAGTCCCTTCAGGACCGGAAGCCAGCGGATATACTGCGCCTTGGCAGCGTCCAGAAAGATCATGTCCCATTCTCCCGACAAGGAAGCAAGGATCTCTTCGGCGTCGCCGAACAGAAGATCGATCTGCTCCTCCCGGCCGGCGGCGGAGACGTTCTCTCTGGCCTTTTCATAGCGGGACGGATCATTTTCGATGGTGGTGATCCTTGCGCCCTCCGGCGCAGCCTCACACATAAGAAGTGTGGAGAAGCCTACGGCTGTCCCCACCTCCAGGATCTTCATCGGTCCTGCAAGGACCATGAGTGTTTTCAGAAGTCTCTGGGTGTCTCTTCTGATGATCGGCACGTTTTCACGGAGGGAGCGCTTTTCAAGCTCCTCCAGGAAAGCCGTGTTTCCTGTATCAAAAGAGTCCAGAAAATCTTTCATTCTTTCATTGACGATCACGGGCTCTGGGCCCCTTCCTGTTCTTTATCGCCGGCCATGATGCCCATGATGCGGTTGGGCGTATAAGCGGTGCTCAGAAGATACGTGCCCGCCTGCAGCTTGCCGTGATAATTGGAAAGCAGCTCCTGCACCACAAACACATAGGCGCTGCGGATCAGGCCTTTGCTTTCCAGGGTCTTTCCGATCTTGTAGGGGGAACTCCCCTCCTGGACGACGACGGTGACCTCCTGTCCCGCGCCCGGGCTCATGGCCTGCTGGTTAAACACGTCATATCCGAAATAATAGGCTGTCTTTCCAAGCCAGAACAGAAGCACCAGCACGCAGGCGTACAATGCGATGTGAAACACGCCGCCCGCCAGCGCCAGGCCGACCTTTCCGGCTTTATCCTTTACGTTGCTCATGCCGGCTCCTTTCCCGAAGCTGTTTTAATTGATTTCCTCCGGAACATTATAGTCGATCCCTTCAAACAGCCTGCAGCAGATCCTCTGCATCAGCTTGTTCATGGCCAGTTCAGCCTCCAGATAGGCGTTGGCCTCCGGGATCTTGCGAAGCTCCGATGATCTTTCAGCGATGATCTCCGACACGGCAAAAAGATCCTGGGGATTTTCCTGCTGCATCAGAAAATTGTCCGCCCGAAAGCGGTTGACTCTGACAAGAAGCTCGGGATCGGAGGAAAGTCTTTCCTCCTGCTCGGCGTATTCCCGGTAGATGCTGCTGTCCAGGATCGCCTGCAGAAGCTCTTCTGTCAATCTGTCGATCTGTTCCATGTCAGGCCTCCATGATGATGGGCAGGATCATGGGGCTTCTTTTGGTCGTCTTCCAGACATAGCTGGAAAGAGCGTCCTTCACCTCCGTCTTGATCCGGCTCCAGTCATTGATGTTTCTATCGCTGCAGGAATCCAGGGCTGTCCGGACCGCCTCACGGGCATGTTCCATCAGATCCTCTGATTCCTTAACATAGACAAAGCCGCGGGAGACAATGTCCGGTCCGGACATCACAACGTTGCTGTGGCGCTGCAGCGTCATGACCACGATGATGATGCCGTCTTCGGCCAGTCTCTGCCGGTCTCTCAGCACCACGTTCCCCACGTCGCCGACGCCCAGCCCGTCCACATAGATGGCTCCGGTCTGCACGCTGCCTGTCACCTCCGCGCCGTTTTCATCCAGCTCCAGGATATTGCCGGAGGAAAGGATAAAGATGTTCTCCTTTGCATAGCCAAGATCCTCCGCGATGTGCGCCTGGGCTGTCAGATGACGGTACTCGCCGTGCACGGGAATCGCATAGCGGGGGCGTACCAGAGAATAGATGAGCTTGATCTCCTCCTGGCAGGCATGGCCCGATACATGGGCATCCTGGAAGATGACCTTGGCGCCCTTCATGGACAGCTCGTTGATCACCTTGGAAACGGCTTTTTCGTTCCCGGGGATGGGGTTGGAGCTGAAGATGATGGTGTCATTCGGCTTGATGGTGATCTTTTTATGGATGCTGGCCGCCATGCGTGAAAGCGCGGCCATGGACTCGCCCTGGCTGCCGGTGGTGATCAGCACCACCTGGTCGTCGGGATAATTCTTGACCTGGTCGATCTCGATCAGCGTCTGGTCAGGCACGCGCAGATAGCCGAGCTCCGAAGCGACGGAGATGATGTTGACCATGCTGCGGCCTTCCACCGCCACCTTGCGCCCGTAACGGTAAGCCGTGTTGATGATCTGCTGCACACGGTCCACGTTGGAAGCGAAGGTCGCGATGATGATCCGGGAATTCCGGTTTTCGTTGAAAAGATTGTCAAAGACATGGCCGACGGTCCGTTCCGACATGGTAAAACCGGGCCTTTCGGCGTTGGTGCTGTCGCACATCAGGGCAAGCACGCCCTTTTTGCCGATCTCGGCAAGGCGCTGCAGATCGATGGCATCGCCGAAAACCGGGGTGTAGTCCACCTTAAAGTCGCCCGTGTGGACCACGATGCCCACCGGCGAATAGATGGCCAGGGCCGAAGCGTCCTGGATACTGTGGTTGGTCTTGATGAATTCGATGGCAAACTCGCCCAGGTTGATTACCTGGCCATGGCGGACCTCCTTCATTTTGGTGGTCTTGACCATGTTATGCTCACGCAGCTTGTTGGTGATGAGGCCCAGGGTCAGCTTGGTGGAATAGATGGGGACGTTGACTTCCTTCAGCACATAGGGAAGCGCGCCGATGTGGTCCTCATGTCCGTGGGTGATCACAAAGCCCTTGACTTTGTGGATGTTTTCTTTCAGGTAGGTCACGTCCGGGATCACCAGGTCGATGCCCAGCATGTCGTCCTCCGGGAAGGACAGGCCGCAGTCCACGACCACGATGCTGTCTTCGTACTCGAAGGCGGTGATGTTCATGCCGATCTGTTCCAGACCGCCAAGCGGGATGATCTTCAGGCGGGAAGCCTGTTTTCTGCTCTTTTTGGAAGCGGACCGCACCGGGGTTTTGACAAACGTCGCGGGCGCCGGTTTTCTGACTTCCGGTTTTCTGACTTCCGGTTTTCTGACTTCCGGTTTTCTGGTCTCCGGTTTTCTGACCTCCGGTTTTCTGACCTCCGTTTTTCTGGCCTCCGGTTTTCTGACCGGCGCTTTGGCCGGTGACTCCGGCTTTTTGTATGGCTTTTTATCTGCGGCTTCCGTTTTTCGGGAAGACCCTTTCAGAAATGTGTTTTTATTCTTATTGTTTCTGACCGGCTTATTCCGGGTTTTTCCTGTATTTTTACTGTGATTTATATTGCCGTTGCTCAAAAAATGCACCTCCATGCATTACACAAGATCAGCGTCCTCCATAAGAGTCTGAAATACTTTATAGACGGCGTCCAGCTCATGTTCGTCCTCCACCATTTCATAACAGGCGTCGGGACTGTCCGGGTCCGATGTGTCCCGGAGAATGTAGGCGTTGGCTTCATCGCCGTCCGAATCAGAGACCAGCAGATAAGAGGTCCCTGCGATCACGGTCTGTTCTTCTATGTAGAATTCTTCTGTATTTCCGTCTTCTGTGACAAAGCTGATCTTATCCATATTTTTATGATCCTTTATTTCTATTGCTGTCCAGATACCCCTGCAGGATAAGCACCGCAGCCATGGTATCCAGATATTGTTTTCTGTTTTCTCTTCTCACCGAACCTTCGATCAGGATATTCTCCGCCTCGGAGGTCGTCAGTCTTTCATCCCACATAACAACAGGCAGGCCTGTCCGTCTCTTGAGCATCTGCCCAAATTCCAGAGATTTCAAAGCCCGCTCCCCGACTGTGTTATTCATGTTTTTCGGATAGCCCAGCACAATGGACTCTGCCTTGTACTCCGCCGCCAGACGATCGATCCTGGCCAGAGTCTTCCGCAGATGGTTTTCTTTTTCACGCCAGATGGTCTCCACTGGCTGCGCAGTAAGACCCAGGGGGTCGCTCACGGCCACCCCGACGGTCTTCGATCCATAATCAAGTCCCAGGATACGCATGATTCTTATTCCCAGGGTCTGTTTTTGATATATTCGTACAAAAGCTCTTCCACCAGCTCGTCGCGCTCCACCTTCATGATCATGCTGCGGGCGCCTTTATGGCTGGTGATGTAGGTAGGATCCCCGGACATGATGTAGCCGACGATCTGGCTGACCGGGTTGTAGCCCTTTTCCTCCATGGCGTTATAGACCAGATCCAGGACCTCCTTGACGGGGATCTCCTGTTCCGGTTTGGTATTGAAATACTGGGTGTTTCCGAGATTTGTGTCTGCCATTGTTTTTTCCTCTGATCGATCTACATATTCCATTTTATTTTATACTATTCCCGGTTAAATTACAATGACTATCTGCTAAAAAACCGGTCACACGCACATCTATGATATCATTTACGGCCAGCTCTTCTGTAAACGGCACTGACACTCTCAGATATTCGCGGGAATGGCCCGTGAGCCATTCTCTGCCCTCCAGAAGCACTTTTTCCTCCAGAAGGACCGATACCGTTCTTCCGACAAACCCTTCTGCATACTCCCGTTCTCTCTCTGCCGAAAGGCGGATCAGAACATCCGCGCGCTCCTTTTTGACCGCCTCGGTGAGCTGTCCCTCCATCGAAGCCGCGCGGGTCCCCCGCCGTTTGGAGTAGGGGAAAATATGGGTCTCGAAGAAATGCATCTCTTCCACAAAACGCCTGGAAACGTCGAACTCCTCCTCCGTCTCCCCGGGGAAGCCGGTGATCACGTCGGTCGTGAGGGCGCAGCCGGGAAAGGCTTTTCGCAGGATGGCGCATTTTTCCCGGTAAGCAGCCGTATCGTACTTCCGGTTCATCCGGCGCAGGGTCGCGTCGCAGCCGCTCTGGAGCGACAGGTGGAAATGCGGACAGACCTTGGGAAGAAGCGCGAGGGAGCCTGCAAATTCCTCCGTGATGATGCCGGGCTCCAGCGACCCAAGGCGGATCCTCCGGATCCCTTCGACCCCGTGTACAGCGCGGATAAGAGACAGCAGGTCCGTTTTATCTTCACCGGAAAAGTCGGTACCGTAGGAGCTCAGATGGATCCCGGTCAGGACCACCTCCTGATAGCCCCGCCGCGCCAGCGAAGCGACTTCCTGCAGAATGTCCGGCAGACTGCGCGACCGGACCCGGCCCCTTGCGTAAGGAATGATGCAATAGGTGCAGAACTGGTTGCAGCCATCCTGTACTTTGATGAACGCGCGCACATGCTCGGCGGTCTTATGGATGTTCAGAGGCTCATACTCGCAGGTGTGATTGATATCGATCACATCCGAAGTTTTCTTTCTTGACTGTAAAAGCTGCTCTACAGCCTCGACCAGCGTCTGCTTCCGGTTGTTGCCGAGGATCAGATCGACGCCCTCATCGAGGGACAGCTGTTCCGTGTCCGTCTGAGCATAGCAGCCTGTCGCGACGACGATGGCGTCCGGGTTCATCTTCCTGGCCTTGTGCAGCATCTGTCTGGATTTCCTGTCCGCAATGTTTGTGACCGAGCAGGTGTTGATCACATAGACGTCCGCGCCCGGTTCAAAAGGCACGATCTCAAAGCCCGCGTTTTCCAGCATCTGCTGCATGGCTTCGGTCTCGTAGGCATTCACTTTGCAGCCCAGGTTGTGAAGAGCGGCTTTAACTTTCATTTGTCTTCCTCTTGACTTTTGATTATGTTAACGGTAAGATAATAACAGCGCCATAAATTATTAATGGAGGTTACTTAAATGAAAACGATCAAAATTTCTTTGAATTCTATCGATAAAGTAAAAGCATTTGTCAACGAGATCAGCCGGTTTGACTGTGATTTTGATCTGGTTTCCGGACGTTATGTCATCGACGCCAAATCCATCATGGGCATCTTCAGCCTGGATCTGTCCAAGTCCATCGACCTGAACATTCATGCAGACGGCGCTGCTCTGGATGACGTTTTATCCGTGATCGGCAAATATATCGTCGAATAATTCAAATGCCTTAAAAATGGTATGACTGCCGCAGGGTCCTGCGGCAGTCTTTTTTATTGCCCTTTTCTCTTTATCCGACCTCCACGATCTCTGTTGTCCGGATGGCTTCCTCTACAAGAGAATCGATCTTCTCCGCCAGACGCGTCTCGGAATGACGGATGGTCTTGATCGAAGGCTTGGTCACGGGATGCTTGGCCACAAAGATCGTGCAGCAGTCCTCATAGGGAAGGATGGAAGTATCAAAAGTCCCGATCTTCCGGGCAAGCTCCACGATCTCCTGCTTGTCCATCCCGATCACAGGACGGTACACCGGCATGGTGCACACATCGTCCGTCGCCGCCAGGCTCTGCATGGTCTGGCTCGCCACCTGACCGATGCTCTCGCCGGTCACCAGGCCCAGGCACCTGCGTTCCGCGGCAAAGTGTTCCGCGATCCGCATCATATATCTTCTCATGATGATGGTCAGCTCATCGTGGGGACACTGGTCGTAGATATACAGCTGAATATCCGTAAAGTTGACCACATGCAGGCGGATCTTCCCGCAGTACTGCGCTACGATCGCCGCAAGGTCGACCACCTTCTGCCGTGCCCTGTCGCTCGTGTAAGGCGGCGCATGAAAATAGACCGCGTCGATGGTCACGCCTCTTTTGGCGATCATATAGGCGGCCACCGGGCTGTCGATCCCGCCAGACAGGAGCACCATGGCTTTTCCGCTGGTCCCGATGGGCATGCCGCCCGGTCCCTTGCAGGACTGTGAATAGATATAGATCTTGTCACGGATCTCCAGACGGAGCACCAGCTCCGGCTCATGGACGTCCACATGGCTCTCCGGGAACGCATCCAGGATCTTCTCTCCCAGGAACGCGTTCACCTCCATGGAGGTCAGGGGATAGCTCTTTTTCGCCCGTCTGGTGTGGACTTTAAAGCTTCCTGAATAGCCGGGATGAAAGTCCTGCATATAGGAGAGCACATCCTCTCCTGTCCCGTCGATCCCCCGGTCCTCATAGATACAGACAGGGCAGAATTCGACAATGCCGAAAACCTTCGAAAGGGCCTCTCTTGTCTCCTCTTCCTCATATTCCTCCGGACAGTAAACATAGATCCGGCCCTGCTCTTTTTCCACCGTATATCCATCCGAGAGCCGTCCGAGGCTTCTTCTGATCTCGCGGACCAGCGCATCCTCAAACAGATAGCGGTTTTTGCCTTTGATAGCGATCTCGGCATATTTGATCAGGTAAGCATGTACTTTCATGGTCGTTTTTGTCTCCTTGTATTCTATTAACGGCGGGAAAACCTGCGGAGCACCGGCACGGTCTCGCCCAGTGTCTGCAGACAGTAATCCACCTCTTCCACCGTGTTCTCTTCCGAAAAGCTGATCCGGACCGTACTCTCGATATCGCTTTTGGAAAGACCCATGGCGGTCAGGACGGCGCTCGGGCGTCTTTTATGGCTGGAACAGGCCGAGCCGGCGGAAAGATAGATCCCTTTGTCCTCCAGCGCATGCAGCAGCACCTCGCTCCGCACGCCGCGCACAGTCACATTCAGGATGTGGGGAGCGCCTTCGCAGACCGGCATCCCGTTGATCACCACATCCGGGATCGCCCGGAGGCCTTCCGCCATCCGCTGTTTCAGCGCATAGAGATGCTCCGTGTTCTCCTTTAAATGATCATACATCTTTCCGGCCGAAAATGCCATCCCGGATATGCCGGGGACGTTGTCGGTACCGGAACGCATGCCGTTCTGCTGCCCGCCGCCAAGAAGCATCGGGCGAACCTTCGCTCCGTTCCGGATATACAGAAAACCAACGCCCTTGGGCGCGTGGATCTTGTGTCCGCTCACCGCCATCAGATCGATCCCCATCGTCCGGGGACGGATCTCCATCCGGCCGAAAGCCTGGACGGCGTCCACAAAAAAGAGGGCGTTGGGGCATTTTTCATGGACCATACGCCCGATCTCCGCCACAGGCATCACGGCGCCGGTCTCGTTGTTGACGAGCATCACGGACACCAGGATGGTGTCCGGCGTGAGGGCGGAAAGAAGCGCGTCCATACGCACAACGCCCGCGCCGTCCACCGGAAGATACGTGACGCGAAAGCCCTGTTCCTCCAGGAAAGCTGCGGGTGCGGAAACGGCGGGATGTTCCACCGCCGTAGTGATGATATGGTCTCCGGCCCTGCGGTTGGCAAACGCCGCGCCGATCAGCCCCAGGTTGTCCGACTCGGTCCCGCCGGAGGTAAACAGGATCTCCTCCTTGTTCACCTTCAGGATCCGGGAGAGGGTCTCGGCCGCCTCGCGGACGTACCGTTCCGCCTCCACGCCCTTCCGGTGCATTGAGGAGGGATTTCCATAATCGACGGTCATCAGGTCACGGACCAGGTCCGCCGTCTCCGGATAGACCCGGGTGGTGGCGGAATTGTCAAAATATGCTTCCATTCTATATTATTCTCCATTATTCGGGACGGTCCCGCTTTCATCCGGCGCGAACGCCCCCTCCAGGCAAAGCATGAGGGCCGACAGGAAGGTCATCCCTGCCGTCTCGGTGCGAAGGATCCGTTTTCCCAGCGAGATGGGCAGCGCGCCCTTCTCTCTGGCCTTTTCGACCTCGTCCGGTTCAAATCCTCCCTCCGGCCCGATCAGGACCGCGATGGACTTTTTCCCGGCAAGGGAGCGGAATACCGTCCGGGTATTCTGCATGCCCTCCTCCAGCTCGTAGGGGATCACAAACAGGTCTTTTTCAGAAGCCAGCTCCAGCGCGTCTTTATATTTCATGACCGGCAGGATCTGCGGCAGACGCATCCTGCGGGACTGCATGGCAGCGCCTTCCGCGATCTGCGTCCAGCGGGCGCGCCTTTTTTCCGCCTTTTTTTCATCCAGCTTTACGATACAGCGGGCGGAGTCCACCGGCACAACGGCGGAAGCTCCCAGCTCCACGGCTTTCTGGATGATCAGGTCCATCTTGTCCCCCTTCGGGATGCACTGGAAAAGCACGATCTCCAGCGGAAGCTCGTAGGAAGGCTCCTGCTCGTACAGGATCGTCGTCTCGATCCGGTCGGAAGAGACCCGGTCGATCCGGCAGTGGTATTCTTTTTTGTCTCCGTCGCTGATCCAGAGCTCTTCCCCAGGTCCCATGCGGAGCACGTTCTTGATGTGGTTGACGTCCGGTCCGGTGAGGGTGATCGTGTTGGAAGAACGGTCGATCCCCGTCGGATCTGCAAAAAAGCGCGGCATTTTACGCTCCTTTTCTGGCGGTCACGGACATCCATTCGCCTTGCTTTGTGATCTCCGTCACCGTGAGGCCGGCTTTTTCAGCCGCTTCCGCGACCAGAGTTTCCTTTCCCTCCAGGATACCGGAGGTGATGTAATAACCGCCCTCCTTCAGGCACGCTGCGGCCACGGGAGTGAGGGGGATCAGTACCTCGGTCAGAATGTTGGCCGTCACCAGGTCATAACAGGCTTTTCCAGCCCATTCCTGCGTCTTTGGATCATCGATCAGATTGCCGATGGTCAGAATGAAACCCTCCGGAGAGATATCGTTGGCCTCCAGGTTTTCGGCCACCGCGTTCACCGCACAGGGATCCAGATCCGTTGCGGATACATGGCCTGCGCCCATCTTCAGCGCGGCGATCCCCAGGATGCCGCTCCCCGTGCCGATATCCAGGATCTCATCACCCTTCTGCAGATGCTTCTTGATCTGTCGGAGCACGAGCTGTGTGGTCTCATGCATGCCGGTCCCGAAAGCGGTGCCCGGATCGATATGAAGGATCAGCTTGTCCGCGTCTTCAGGGGAAGCTTCCTCCCAGGAGGGAACGATCAGGATATCATCCACGGAAAACTGATGAAAGTATTCCTTCCAGTTGTTGATCCAGTCCTTGTCCTCCGTCTGAGAGACCTCCACGGTCCCCTCCCCGATGTCCATAAAGGTCCGAAGAGAATCCAGCATCTCCCGTACTTCCGAAAGGACAGACTCCTGCTCTTCGGTTTCTTCCAGATAGAAGCTGAGAGAAGCCGTCCCGTCATTTTCCGGGCTGTCCGGCATGATATCCACAAACATCTGCGCCTTGTCTTCCTCCGAAAGCGGCTGGGAATCCGTGATCTCCACTCCCTCGATCCCCAGATCCGCCAGAGAAGCGATGATCATATCTTCTGCATCCACGATTGTCTTGATCGTAAAACGGTTCCACTTCATCAGTCCAGTTTATCCTTCCATACTTTTTGGTTGATCTTTTCAAAAAAACGATAGAAGGGCATATGACGACTGCCCTTCATAAACACTCTCCAGAAGATCTCCACCAGCAGGACGCCTGCGACGGCGTCCGCGATGTAGTGCTGCTTCAGCACCTGGGTCGAGACGATGATCATGACAGCGCACACAAAAGCGGCGGGGCTTGCCCACCTGGGCAGCGTCTTCACCTCCCGTACGATCCGGTACGAAAGCCAGCTCACATAACAGTGGATGGACGGAAAAAGATTGCCCGGCAGGTCGCCGCCGTCGATCCAGTAGATCAGGCCCAGCGCTTTCTCCGAGATTGAATTCCCCGTGATCTCCGGCCTTACGTTGGTGGTCGGCATCACGAGGAAAAAGAACATGCACACCAGATGGACCATCAGGTCCGTCGCCACCATCCTGTAAAACCAGTCCTTCCCGTTCTGCGCCGCCAGGATGTAGCAGGCAGCCCAGAAGAAATAAGCCAGAAGATAAGGCCAGATAAAGACCGGCCAGAAAGGGACCGCGCGGTCAAACGCGGTCGTCAGGTCATAATGATGCCAGGAGGCCGTCAGCACTCCGGTACCCGAGAAGACGATCAGGTTCACGATAAAAATCGTGATCAGAGGGATCACCTCGTAGCGCGTCGTCCATTTGCTTATAAACGTCTGCCTGCCGGTTTTCTTGTCCATCAGTCTTCAAAAGTCTCCTTCAGTTTATCCATGAAGCTTTTTTTCTTTTTCTCCGTGGGTTCCCCGGAAGCCGGACGGTTTCCGCAGGCCGCGTCGAAACGCTCCAGTGCTTCTTTTGCCTCCGCGCTCAGGTGGGTCGGCACCTGCACGACCAGCGTGACATAGTGATCCCCGCGCACGTTCTTGTTCCGGAGGGAAGGTACGCCCTTGCCTTCCAGACGGATGCGGGTGTCGGTCTGTGTTCCGGCCTTGATCTTGTATTCGATCTCACCGTCGATGGTGCTGATGCGGATGGGTCCGCCCAAAGCAGCCTGCGCAAAGGTGATCGGAGCGGTGGAGAACAGGTTCATATCCTGGCGCTGGAAGATGGGATGTCTCGCCACGCGCACTTCCACCAGCAGATCTCCTCTGGGGCCGCCGTTCAGACCGGGTTCGCCCTTCTCGCGGATCCGGATGCTCTGTCCGTCGTCGATGCCGGCCGGCACCGAGACCTGGATCTTTTTCCAGGAGGAAGTATAACCGGTTCCCTTACAGCTGGTACATTTATCTTTGATGACGGTGCCTTTTCCCTGGCAGTCCGGGCAGGTCTGCACGTTCTGCATCATGCCAAACAGAGACTGCTGCGAATAGACGATCCGGCCTTCCCCTTTACAGCGGGTACATTTGACCGGGGACGTCCCGGGCTTTGCGCCGGTCCCGCCGCAGGTCGTGCACTCATCCTTGAGAGAGATCTCCAGCTCCTTCTCGCAGCCGAACACCGCCTCTTCAAAGGTGATATTGATCCGCGCCCGCAGGCTTGCGCCCCGCTGCGGCCCGTTGTTCCTGCCGGAACGGCTCCTTCCGCCGCCGAACATGCCCCCGAACAGATCTCCGAATATATCGCTGAAATCCGCGCCGGAAAAATCAAACCCAAAGCCGCCCGCGCCGCCGCCGTTTTCAAAAGCGGCGTGCCCGAACTGGTCATACTGGCGGCGTTTTTCCGGATCGGAAAGAACGCCGTAGGCTTCGGTGGCTTCTTTGAATTTAGCTTCCGCTTCCTTGTCGCCGGGATTGACGTCCGGATGGTATTTCTTCGCCAGTTTGCGGTACGCGCTTTTCAGCGCCGCTTCATCGGCATTTCTGTCTACACCCAGCACCTCGTAGTAGTCTCTTTTATCGGCCATTTTAAGTATCCTCTGATCATTCTTCCAAGGCTCCGTCTGCAACGGTCCTAATCATAGTTTTGCCCGCCCCGGAGAAGATCTCCAGGACGGGTATGGGATTATAATATCATATTCTGAATGAAAATTAAACCTCTTTATAATCTGCGTCCACGACGTCATCGCCGTAGCCGGCTTCGTTTCCGCCGCCGTTGTAGGTGCTGCCGCCGCCCATGTTGCCCATGTCGGGTCCGGGGCCTGCCTGGCCGCCCTGGGTCTGCTCATACATCTTGGCGAACAGCTTCTGAGCGCTTTCCATCATCTTTTCCTGGGCTGCCTTGATCTCAGCCACCTGGCTGTCGGTAGCGCCTTCCGGAGTAGACTCAGAGAGAAGCTTCTTCAGATGTTCAAGGTCTGATTCCACAGCCGCTTTGTCGGCGGGCTCCAGCTTGTCGCCGGCTTCCTTCAGAGCGTTCTCGACCTGGAATACCATGGAATCCGCGTTGTTTCTGGTATCCACGGCTTCTTTTCTCTTGCGGTCTTCCGCTTCGTACTGCGCTGCTTCCTTCACGGCTTTGTTGATCTCATCGTCGGACATGTTGGACCCGGCGGTGATGGTGATGTGCTGTTCCTTGCCGGTTCCCAGATCCTTGGCGGAAACATTCACGATACCGTTGGCATCGATATCAAAGGTAACCTCGATCTGCGGAACGCCGCGGCGTGCGGGCGGGATACCGTCCAGACGGAACTGGCCGAGAGACTTGTTGTCTCTTGCGAACTGACGCTCGCCCTGTACCACGTTGATATCCACGGCCGTCTGGTTGTCGGCGGCGGTGGAGAAGATCTGGCTCTTCTTGGTCGGGATGGTGGTGTTTCTCTCGATCAGGCGTGTCGCAACGCCGCCCATGGTCTCGATGGAAAGGGACAGCGGAGTGACGTCCAGAAGAAGAACGTCGCCTGCAGCGGTGTCGCCTGCCAGCTTGGCGCCCTGTACGGAAGCGCCGAGAGCCACGCACTCATCGGGGTTCAGGGTCTTGCTGGGCTCCTTGCCGGTCAGCTGACGGACTTTGTCCTGCACAGCCGGAACACGGGTGGAACCGCCTACCAGAAGCACCTGGCCCAGTTCGGAAGCCGTGATGCCTGCGTCGGAAAGAGCACGGCGCACGGGCTCAGCGGTCTTCTCGATCAGATCGTGGGTCAGCTCGTCGAATTTTGCTCTGGTCAGGTTCATGTCAAAGTGCTTGGGACCTTCCGCGGTGGCTGTGATGAAGGGCAGGTTGATGTTGGTCGTGGTGGCGGAGGAAAGCTCCTTCTTAGCCTTTTCTGCCGCTTCTTTCAGTCTCTGCAGAGCCATCTTGTCGTTGGAAAGATCCACGCCTTCGGTTCTCTTGAACTCGGAAAGCATGTAGTCCGTGATCTTCTGGTCAAAGTCGTCGCCGCCCAGACGGTTGTTGCCTGCGGTGGAAAGAACCTCGATGACGCCGTCGCCGATATCGATGATGGAAACATCGAATGTGCCGCCGCCCAGGTCATAGACCATGATCTTCTGCTCTTTTTCGTTGTCCAGGCCGTAGGCAAGCGCTGCTGCCGTCGGCTCGTTGATGATACGCTTGACTTCCAGGCCGGCAATCTTGCCTGCGTCCTTGGTAGCCTGACGCTGTGCGTCGTTAAAGTATGCCGGTACGGTGATGACGGCATCCGTCACCTTCTCGCCCAGATAATCCTCAGCGTCCTTTTTCAGCTTCTGAAGGATCATGGCGGAGATCTCCTGCGGGGAATACTTCTTGTCGTCGATCGTTACACGATAGTCCGAACCCATCTCACGCTTGATGGAAGAGATCGTCTTTTCCGCGTTTGTGACGGCCTGTCTCTTAGCCGGCTCGCCGACCAGACGTTCCCCGTTCTTTGTAAATGCGACCACAGACGGTGTGGTCCTTGCGCCTTCTGTATTGGCGATTACTGTGGGCTGTCCGCCCTCCATAACTGCTACGCAGCTGTTGGTTGTTCCAAGGTCAATTCCGATAATTTTGCTCATGATCATATCCTCCTTACATAATCTGTTGTCAAATTTCAATCCTGTCGGCGGCTGCGCCTTTTTCTCTCACGGGCGCTCAGTTTGCCACCTTTACCATGCTGTGGCGTACCACAGTGTCTTTGAACATATATCCTTTCTGCAGCTCTTCCGCGACGATGTTTTCTCCGAAGGATTCATCCTCCACATGCATCACGGCGTTGTGCAGGTTGGGGTCGAACTCTTTTCCCACCGCGTCGATGGGGGTCAGGCCTGCTTCCTCCAGCGCTGTCAGAAGCTGCTTGTAGATCATCTTCATGCCGTCCGCGAAAGCGTCTCCCTCCTGCGCCTGGGCAAGCCCTCTTTCAAAGCTGTCCACCACGGGAAGCATCTTTTCGACGATATCCCGCGCGCCGATCATGTACATGCTCGACTTTTCTTTTTCCGTCCGTTTACGGAAATTGTCGAATTCCGCCAGGTTTCTTTTCAGGCGGTCGGTCAGCTCGTCGATCTGCGCCTGGGCTTTGTCCGCTTCTTTCTTTTTCCTGCCGAAGAAGGAAGTCTTTTTCTTTTCTTCGCCGGGGTTCTGTGTATCCAGCGGGGAAGCTTCCTCCGATGCTTCGGAAGCCGTCTCCTCTTCGGACTCTTCCGGTTCTTCAGTGTCCGGCGCCTGTTCCTCCGGATCGGGAAGGTCTTCTACGATCTCCTCGGTGATCTCTTCTGCCGCGGAACCCTCTTCCGCGTGCAGGTCAGATTCGTTTTCCAGTTTTTCTTTATTTTCTTCTCCCATGGCTTTTCAACCACCTTTCATAGTCTCTTTGTATCGATTGCACCCGGCTAGGTTTTATCCGCCAGAATGCTGTCCAGCTGGGTCTTCAGGGCTTTCAGGCTGTCCACCACGTTTTCGTAGTCCATCCGTTTGGGACCGATGATCCCGATGGTGCCGTGCATCCCCTGTCCCAGCTCGTACGTGGCCGTGACCACGCTGCAGTCCTTCATGGTCCCGATCGGCAGCTCGTCGCCGATATACACCGACAGGCCTGTGTTCTCCGTATCGGAGAGGTGTTCCTTGACCAGATCGGCCAGCTGCTGTTTTTCCTCAAAGGCGGAGATCAGCTCGCTTGCGCGGCTCTTGTCGGCCAGCTCCGGATACTTGAAGATGTTGGTAGCGCCGGAGGTGTAGATCTCCATGTCCTCCTCGCCCACCTGGATGGTGGCCGCCACAGCGTCCAGCACCATGCCCACCACCTGGCTGTGCATGCCTGCCTGCTCCTTCAGCCTGGCGATCATGCCAAGGCTGATGTCCTGCACGGGAAGGCCGTTCAGGTTGGTGTTCAGAAGCAGGTTCAGCTTGAGGATGGTCTCGTCGTCCATCTCCTCTGTCAGATCGATGATCTGGTTGCGGATGACGTTGTGATCGTTCACCACAACGGCCACCAGCTGCAGCTCGCTCACCCTTGACAGCTGTATGAATTTCAACCGGCTGCCGCTGTACTGCGGAACCGCCACCATGGCGGCGTAGTTCGTGTTGGAAGCCAGCACTTTGGCGACACGCTTCAGCACCTTTTCCATCTTGTCGGTCTTTTCGATCATCAGATTGCGGATCTCCGCGATCTCATCCTCTTTTTCCTTCATCAGGGCGTCCACATACAGCCTGTAGCCCTTGTCCGAAGGGATCCTCCCGGCGGAGGTGTGGGGCTGTATGATATAGCCCATCTCCGTCAGGTCCGACATCTCGTTCCGGATGGTGGCGGAGCTCACGTTCAGATCCGTATATTTGGAAATGGTCCTGGAGCCCACCGGCTCGCCGGTCTCCATGTAGGTCTTGATAATGGCCTTCAGCACCTTCCGCTTACGCTCATCCAGCTCCTGCTCCACAGGATCATCTCCTTTCTGATCTCATTTTGGATTGTTAGCACTCAAAAGAAAAGAGTGCTAACATCTGTACATAATGTAGCACCCTTGTCCTGGTTTGTCAACTGTTTAATTGAAATCTTTTTTAATGATCCAGGTTTTTTCGAAGCTCGATCATCCAGTCGCGGAGCTCCGCGGCCTGTTCGAAGTTCAGATCGGCGGCTGCCGCCCTCATCTGCTTCTCCACCTGGGCGATCAGTTTCAGGAGTTCGCTGCGGCTCATGGATTCCGGATCCTTCTTAAGCCTGCGTTCGGTCTCGGCCACAGCCTTGGAGACAGCGATCAGATCCCGCACCGCCTTATGGATGGTGGTCGGCGTGATATTGTGCTCACGGTTGTAAGCTTCCTGCAGCTCACGGCGCCGGTTGGTCTCTTCGATGGCCATTTTCATGGAATCGGTCCGGTTCTCCGCGTACATGATGACCCGGCCTTCACTGTTCCTGGCGGCCCGGCCGATGGTCTGGATGAGGGAAGTCCCGGAACGCAGGAATCCTTCCTTGTCCGCATCCAGGATCGCGACCAGCGTGATCTCCGGAATGTCGAGGCCCTCCCGCAGGAGGTTGATGCCCACCAGCACGTCGAAATGGTCCAGACGCATGTCGCGGATGATCTCGGCTCTCTCCAGCGTGTCGATGTCGGAATGCAGATACCGCACCCGGATCCCGACGTTTTTCATGTATTCGGTCAGATCCTCCGCCATCCGCTTGGTCAGGGTGGTGATCAGGACCTTATGTTTTGCGGCCGCCTCTTTGTTCACCTCGCTGATCAGATCGTCGATCTGTCCTTCCACCGGGCGGACCTCCACCTTGGGATCCAGAAGCCCCGTGGGACGGATGATCTGCTCCGCGCGGAGGAGCTCGTGTTCCGCTTCATAATCGCCCGGCGTGGCGGAGACAAACATCACCTGGTCGATCTTCTCTTCAAATTCCTCAAAGGAAAGAGGACGGTTGTCCATCGCGGACGGAAGCCGGAAGCCGTAATCCACCAGCGTCTTTTTGCGGCTCAGGTTGCCGTTGAACATGCCGCCCACCTGAGGGATGGTCTTGTGCGACTCGTCGATGATCAGCAGATAATCGTCCCCGAAATAATCCATCAGCGTGTAAGGCGCCTCCCCCGGCTGCAGATTGGAGAGATAACGTGTATAGTTTTCGATGCCGGAGCAGAAGCCGGTCTCCTTCAGCATCTCGATGTCAAAGTTCGTCCGTTCCGCGATCCGCTGGGCTTCCAGCAGCTTGTCCTCGCTCTTGAAAAAAGCCACCTGCTCTTTCAGCTCTTTCCGGATCTCCTCCGCCGCCTTCTGCATCTGTTCGGGCGGAACCACATAGTGGGAAGCCGGGAAGATCGCCACATGCTGGTAGACGCTCTTGACTTCCCCCGTCAGGACGTCGATGTCCGTCAGCCGTTCGATCTCGTCGCCGAAGAATTCCACGCGGATCGCCCGGTCGGAATAGTTGGCCGGAAAGATCTCCAGCACATCGCCCCGCACCCGGAAGGTGCCCCGGTGGAAATCCATCTCGTTGCGCTCATACTGGATATCGATGAGAGAACGGATCACGTCGTCCCTCTCCCTCTCCATGCCCGGGCGGAGCGAGATCATCATCTCCTGGAAATCCGTGGGCGAACCGATGCCGTAGATGCAGGACACGGACGAGACCACGATCACATCCCGCCGCTCCGAGAGGGCGGCTGTCGCGGACAGACGCAGCTTTTCGATCTCATCGTTGATGGCCGAGTCCTTGGCGATATAGGTGTCCGTCGAAGGCACATACGCCTCCGGCTGATAATAGTCATAGTAGGAAACGAAGTATTCCACCGCGTTTTCCGGGAAGAATTCCTTGAATTCCCCGTAGAGCTGGGCAGCCAGCGTTTTGTTGTGCGCCAGCACCAGCGTCGGCTTGTTCAGAGCCTTGATCACATTGGCCATGGTAAAAGTCTTGCCCGAGCCGGTCACGCCCAGAAGCGTCTGCGCCTGGTTCCCGTCCTTGAAGCCCTGTACCAGCTTTTCGATGGCCTGCGGCTGGTCGCCGGTCGGTTCATATTCTGAATGTAAAACAAAATGATCCATATTTCTCCCTTTGCCTCAGGTCCGCTGTATCCTGCTGGTCTGCCCGCAGCAGCTGCTTAACTGATCCGGATCTTTTCTCTGTCCGGATCCGCCTCCAATGCAAACATACAGATCAGCGCGATCAGCGCCCCCTGAAATGTTCCGCGCCCGTCAAGATTGACGATCCCTTTGTCATAGTCTCCGTTCACATAACAGTTCCCGCAGTCCAGAAACTGCAGCGAAGCTATATCCGCGTGGAGGACCGATTTTATATTTTTCTTCTTCACAAAAATGGTGCGCCGGTCCGTCACGGCAAAGTATTCTTTTCCTTTGCTCAGGATCCCTTTGTTTCCATATACAATGACACGCTCACCGGGGTCTGTCACCGTCTGTATAAGGGGCATCGCCTTTTCGATCTGGTCCTCACGCACTCCCTTGACCGATATATCGTCTGAGAACGTGACTTTCTTCACCATATACTCTTCGACCTGGGCCGCGTTTTCAAAAGTATCCATACAATAAACGATGGAACGTATACAGCCTGCCCCGCCGTTGTCTTTCATGACCTTCGAAAGGTCCTTTTCTACCAGAAACACTTCTTCATTCAGGCCGAAGTATCCTTCCGGCGCCGCGGTCTTCTCCTGCGCCTCGTCTTCATACCTGGCGCCGCAGAAAGGACACAGCCAGGC
>CAMOQF010000001.1 GCA_946622645.1 uncultured Blautia sp. | reverse complement strand
GTCTGCGAAGGACTCCCGGCGACAGCCACCCCACCCGGCAGGGCCGCCGTCCGCGCAGGACTCCCGGCGACAGCCGCATGTGCCGTCCGCGAAGGACTCCCGGCGACAGCCACCCCGCCCGGCAGGGCCGCCGTCCGCGAAGGACTCCCTGTGGAAAAGCAGTTGACGGAAGTCAACAGTTGAATTATAATGAAATTTGATGCAAACGGGGAGGTAATGGGAGGTCCGCCATGATCAGCAGTATGACCGGCTTCGGTAGAGCCGAATCTATCACCCGCGAGCGTAAGATCGCGGTCGAACTGAAATCTGTCAATCATCGTTATCTGGATCTTGGGATCAAGATGCCCAGAAAACTTAACCTCTTTGAAGGGGACATCCGCTCCCTCGCTAAACAGTATATGTCCCGCGGGAAAGTGGATCTGTATATCACATACGAAGATTACACGGCCGGCAGCGCGGCCCTTAAGTATAACAGCGAGCTGGCAGGCCATTATATGGAATATCTCCGCATGATCTCGGAGGAATTCGGCCTGGAGAACGATATCCGTACCTCGACCCTTTCCCGGTATCCGGAGGTCTTCACCATGGAAGACGCTTCCCTCGATGAGGAGCAGACCTGGCACGTTCTGGAACCTGTGCTGAAGGAGGCTTTTCAGAAGTTCTCGGAAGCACGGAACAGAGAAGGAGAGCATCTGAAGCAGGATCTCCTCGAGAAGCTCGACAATCTGGAAAAGCTTGTCGGTCAGGTGGAGGAACGTTATCCTGCCGTGGTCGAAGCCTACCGCGAAAAGATCACGCAGAAGGTGCGTGAACTTCTGGAGGATCCCAAGATCGATGAATCCAGGATCGCGGCGGAGGTCGTCCTTTTTGCCGATAAGATCTGCAATGACGAAGAGACGGTCCGTCTGCAGAGTCATATCAAAAGCATGCGGCGTATCCTGAACGAAGAGGAAGGGATCGGCAGAAAGCTTGATTTTATGGCACAGGAGATGAACCGTGAGGCCAACACGATCCTTTCCAAAGCAGGCGATCTGATCACCGCCGACGTCGGGATCGAACTGAAGACAGAGATCGAAAAGATCCGCGAACAGATACAGAACATAGAGTAAGACTGATTCCGGAGAGCGCTTAGATTCAATGATCCGCGAACAGATACAGGACACAGAGTAAGACCGATCCCGGAGAGCGCTTAAATGCAGCGATCCGTGGGCCGGCCGACCGTAAAACGTCATAAATCATAAAGGAGGCGCGTACGTGGCCAGAATGATCAACATCGGCTTCGGCAACTGCGTGAACGCAGACAAGATCGTATCCGTCGTAAATCCCGATGCGGCTCCCATCAAACGCATGATACAGAATGCAAAAGGAACGCCCGGTCTTGTGGATGCCACACAAGGCAGAAAGACCAAAGCCGTCATCGTCACTTCGGACGGTATTCTGGTCCTTTCGGCCGTGCAGCCCGAGACCATCGCGAAACGTTTTTCAGATACAGGAGCAGCATCGTATACAGAATAAGTACAGGAAGCTGCACACAGAAACAGCACCGTATACAGAATAAATACAGGAGGCTGCAAATGAGCTTTTGGAAGAATGAAAAAGGGATCCTGGCCGTCGTGTCAGGGTTTTCCGGAGCCGGCAAGGGGACCATCATGAAGAAACTGCTGGAACAACATCCGGAATATGCTTTGTCCGTCTCTGTGACGACCCGCGCGCCGCGTGAAGGGGAGGAGGAAGGCGTTCATTATTTCTTCCGGACAAAAGAGCAGTTTGAATCGCTCATCCGGGAGGACGCTCTGATCGAATTCGCACAGTATCAGGACAATTATTACGGAACACCCAGAAGTTATGTGGAAGAGCAGCTGAAGCAGGGCCGCGACGTGATCCTGGAGATCGAAATGATAGGCGCTGAAAAAGTGAAAGCCAGATTTCCGGAAGCTGTCCTGGTGTTTGTGACGCCCCCAAGCTTTTCGGAGCTGAAAGAACGTCTCCTGGGGCGCGGCACCGAGACGGAGGAACAGATCGCCGGCCGCCTGAAACGGGCCGCCGAGGAATCTTTCTGCATGAACCAGTATGACTATATTCTGATCAATCCGAACGGCATGGCCGATGAATGCACGGAACATCTGCATCATATCCTGCAGAGCGAACATTCCAGGACCAACCGCAATCTGCCGTTCGTGGAACAGATCCGGCAGGAAGCCGGGAAAGGAGAATGAACCATGATCCATCCATCCTACAGTGAACTGATCGAAGCCATCAACCTGAACACAGAGGACAACGACAACACGATGCTGGTAAACAGCCGTTATTCGCTCGTGCTGGCCACCAGCAAAAGAGCCAGACAGCTGATCTCCGGCGCAAGGCCCCGTGTTCCTGCCCAGCCCAACGATAAAGCGCTCTCAGTCGCGATCGAGGAGCTCTATAGAGGCAAAGTGAAGATCCTGGAGAAAGCTCCTGAGGAAGAAGAGACCATCGAAGAGACCGCAGAAGCACCTGTTCTCCCGGAGAGCGCTCCCGAGACAGACGCCCCCGCGGAAGAATGAAGATATTTTTTGCTTCTCTGGGCTGTGACAAAAACCTCTCGGATACGGAACAGATGCTCGGCATTCTGATCTCCGCCGGTCATGAGATCGTCGGAGACGAGTCTGAAGCAGAGGCGATCATCGTTAATACCTGCTGCTTTATCAAGGACGCCAGAGACGAGAGCGTAGAGACCATCCTCGAGATGACGGAATACAAAAAAGCAGGCTCCTGCCGGATTCTCATCGTTACAGGCTGTATGGCTGAACGCTATCAGCAGGAGATCCTCGATGAACTTCCGGAAGTGGACGCTGTCCTGGGAACTTCTTCCTACGACCATATTCTGGAAGCGCTTGAAGCGGCCGAAAAGAAGGAACGCTATTCTATGTTCTGCAGCATTGACCATCTTGTGACGGATGACTGCGAAAGACGTATCCTCACGACTGGCGGCCACTATGGCTATCTGAAGATCGCTGAGGGCTGCGACAAGCATTGCACATACTGCGCCATTCCTTCTCTTCGAGGGAAATTCAGGAGCGTTCCCATGGAGCGTCTGGTGCGGCAGGCGGAGACAATGGCCGCTCAGGGCGTTAAAGAACTGATCCTGGTAGCGCAGGAGACCACCGTGTACGGCGTCGATCTGTATGGGAAAAAGTCTCTCGCCCTCCTTTTGAAAAAGCTTTGCGCCATTGACGGACTTCGCTGGATCCGGCTTCTGTACTGTTACCCGGAAGAGATCGATGAGGATCTGATCTCGGTCATGGAGCAGGAAAAAAAGATCTGTCATTATCTGGACCTTCCCATCCAGCACGCAAGCGACAGAATACTGCGAAGGATGGGCCGCAGGACGACAAGGGAAGATCTGACTCGTATCATTCATACCCTTCGGGAAAGGATCCCGGATATCGTCTTAAGGACTACGCTGATCACGGGTTTTCCCGGAGAAACGCAGGAGGATCACGAGATCCTTATGGAGTTTGTCGACGAGATGGAGTTTGACCGTCTCGGCGTATTTACATATTCCGCAGAAGAAGGAACGCCGGCTGCATCCTGCCCGTCCCAGATCCCGGAAGAAGTGAAGGAAGACAGGCGTGAAGAACTGATGCTCCTGCAGCAGGAGATCTCCGCCGAAAAAGGAGAGGGCAGGATCGGGAGCAGCGTACTGGTCATGATCGAAGGCAAAGTCAGCGGTGAGAACGCCTATATGGGCCGCACCTACGGCGATGCCCCCAAAGTGGACGGCTGTATTTTTGTTCAGACGTCCGAAACTCTTATGACAGGGGATTTTGTACGGGTGACCGTGACAGGATCCATGGAATACGATTTGATTGGAGTGATCTCAGATGAATCTGCCGAATAAGCTGACCTTAGCAAGAGTCATTCTTGTACCGTTTCTGGCCATCTTTATGCTGACCGGATGGGGCGGTGCGGCAAACCGCTATATATGTATCGTCATCTTTGTCACTGCCAGCATGACAGACTGGCTGGACGGGTATCTGGCCCGCAAAAACAAACAGGTTACCAATTTCGGTAAATTTATGGATCCTCTGGCTGACAAGCTGCTGGTCTGTTCCGCGTTGATCTGCATGATCGAGCTGGGCCGGATCCCCGCCTGGGTCGTTCTGATCATCATAGCGAGAGAGTTCATCATCAGCGGTTTCCGCCTGATCGCCGCCGAAAACGGTATCGTGATCGCAGCGAACTACTGGGGAAAATTCAAGACCGTTTCCCAGATGATCATGATCATTCTGCTGCTTCTGAATTCGGATCTGCAGTTCTTACAGGTCCTTTCACAGATCTTTATCTGGCTTTCCGTGGCGCTGACCGTGATTTCGCTGGCAACTTACATCTGGCAGAACAAAAAAGTCCTGTCAATGCAGGCGTAATACAGAACAAATTTGCATAATCATGCGCTATTCCAACGAAAGCACGAAATATTTTGGTAGAATAGTGGTTAAAATTAACGATTTTTTCGAAACAAACCTCTCAAGGCTTGACATAAATTCGTTCGAGGATTATAATCAGTGTTAATAATTCTGTAATGAACAGAATTGAATTCTGTGTAAACTGTTCACAAAGTCGTTACAATTACACAGAATATTTAAAGGGGAGAAGCTTATTGACGCGCAATTTGCGTCACGGAGGTTCATATGTACGAAAAAACAGTAACCCATTGTCAAGCTTTCCGTCTTCGCGGCTTAAAGCTTTTTGTGATGGTTCTGCTGCTTGTGTTCGGCTTCAGCCTTACAGCCGGTGCACGTAATGTCTCCGCAGCTACCACAAATGGTTTTAAGATCGTCAGCGAAAACGGAAAGAAAGTCTGTTATTACTACAAAAAAGGCGTACCGGTCAAGAATTCTTTTGTAACCATCAAAACCAGAAAATATTACTTTGATGAGAAGGGACATCAGGTAATCGGCTGGCAGAAGGATGAAAACGGAGAAAAAATCCGTTATTTCGCCAACAAGCTTGGATCTCTTGGTTATATGTACACGGGATTTAAAAAGTATTCAAACGGCAGCGTCCGTTACTTTGATCCCAGCACCGGCATGATGGCCAAAGGATGGCTCACTCTTTCCGATGGAAAAAGATATTTCAAAGCCTCCAACGGTCTTCTTTACACAGGACTTAAAAAGGTAGGCGGCGCTTACTATTACTTTAAGGCCAATTCCGACAAGAAAAAATCCGGCATCATGTACACAAAAGGTTTTGTCACGATTTCCGGGAAAAAATATTTCTTCCAGAAATCCGGCAAGGCCAGGACCGGATGGCTTACCAGTAAAGGCCTGAATTATTACTTTGACAAATCAGGCGCCATGTATACCGATACCGTAATCACGGTGGACGGCGTCAAGTATCTTGTAGACAGCAAGGGCGTCTGCTCTGAATTCATTCCTCAGCAGACCGGTTCCGGTAAGGCGTATACCTATGAGGACAGAGGCGCTTATGTCGTCGTAAAAGACGAGATCAGAAACCGTTCCTGGAATCTGGTATCCGAATTCAAGACGGATCTCGGCGTGGCCAACGGACAGGCCTCCGACAGAGACATTCTCGCCGCTTTGGTAGAATCTGAGGCAGGCTGCACAGGTCTCATCGGTATGGAAGCCGTTGCGCTGACCGTACTCAACAGAACGATCCATCCCTACTTCCCATCGGAAGTACGGTACGTTGTCTATCAGGAATGCAATTCCAGCCACACTCCCGGACATTCGGTAGTCCGTTATCCGGTGAGCGATCCCTGGATGAACAGGAGACTGAAAGGCGGCTTCGACAACAAGGCTCTGGCTTACCAGGCTGTAGATGAAGCTTACAGGATCTTCAACAACTACCTGACCAACGGTTCTCCCCGCGTGATCGAGGGGCTGAACGAGGGCAAAGATTTTAATTACAAATACTTTATGACACCGGCATCCTTTAAAGCGTTGGGTCTCAAATGTGAATCCTTTACATGGAACAACATGACCTTCTTTGTGGATTGGCCGTTGTAAGAAAAAGGGGTAATCAAGGCTGCCGGACAGGCAGCCTTTTTTTTACGCAAATGACAGAAGAACGGGCCTGCCTGTCCTTCAAGGAGTGTGAGGAGGCGTGTATGAAAGTCAGCATTTTTACAGATGGTTCTGCCCGCGCGAACCCGGAGGGCCCCGGAGGATACGGCGTGATCCTCCGCTATGTGGATCCAAAAGGAAATGTGCATGAACGTGAACTGAGCCAGGGATATCAAAAAACCACCAACAACCGCATGGAGCTGATGGCAGCCATCGTCGGGCTGGAAGCCCTGAACAGGCCATGTGAAGTGGACCTGTATTCCGACAGCAAGTACCTTGTGGATGCGTTTAACGAGCACTGGATCGAGAAATGGATCCTGAAAGGCTGGAAACGAAGCGGGAACGAGCCCGTCAAAAACGTCGAACTCTGGGAAAGACTTCTGGAGGCAAAAAAGCCGCACAAAGTCCGTTTTATCTGGGTCAAAGGACATGACGGGCATCCCGAAAACGAGCGCTGTGATCAGCTGGCCACTTCCGCCGCCGACGGGGAAGACCTGCTGGAAGATATCCCCTTGACAACATAGAATTAATAATCGTATACTTACCCATTAGAAGAATGGAGGACAAGAGTATGACACTTTGGGAAGAACTGAAAGCCAGAAACCTGATCGCGCAGGTGACAGATGAAGACGAGATCAAGGATATGGTGAACGAGGGGAAAGCCACCTTCTACATCGGCTTTGATCCCACCGCCGACAGCCTGCATGTGGGCCATTTTATGGCGCTCTGCCTGATGAAAAGGCTGCAGATGGCCGGCAACCGGCCCATCGCGCTTCTGGGCGGCGGAACCGGCATGATCGGAGATCCCTCCGGCAGGACCGACATGCGCCAGATGATGACAAAAGAGACCATCCAGCACAACATCGAATGCTTTAAAAAGCAGATGGAGCGCTTTATCGATTTTTCGGACGGAAAAGCCCTGATGGTGAACAACGCCGACTGGCTTATGGGCCTTAATTATGTGGAACTGCTCCGGGAAGTAGGTCCTCATTTCTCCGTGAACCGTATGCTGGCCGCTGAGTGCTACAAACAGCGTATGGAAAGAGGCCTTTCCTTCCTGGAATTCAACTACATGATCATGCAGAGCTATGATTTTTATATGCTGTTCCAGAAATACGGCTGCAACATGCAGTTCGGCGGGGACGACCAGTGGAGCAACATGCTGGGCGGCACCGAGCTGATCCGCAGAAAACTGGGCAAGGATGCCTACGCGATGACCATCACTCTGCTTCTGAATTCGGAAGGAAAGAAGATGGGCAAGACCCAGTCGGGCGCTGTCTGGCTGGATCCGAACAAGACGTCTCCTTTCGATTTTTACCAGTACTGGCGCAATGTGGATGACGCGGATGTGCTGAACTGCATGCGTCTTCTGACCTTCCTCCCGCTGGAGCAGATCGATGAGATGTCCCATTGGGAAGGCAGTCAGCTGAATAAGGCTAAAGAGATCCTGGCTTACGAGCTTACCAGCCTTGTACATGGCGAGGAAGAGGCCAAAAAGGCCCAGGATGGCGCGCGCAGCCTGTTCTCAGGCGGCGGCGATACCGAAAACATGCCCTGCACCGTACTGACGGACGAAGATTTTGATGAAAATGATAAAGCAGACCTGATCTCGCTCCTGGTAAAGACAGGGCTAGAAAAGACCCGTTCCGACGCCCGCCGTTCCATTCAGCAGGGAGGCGTGACCGCAGGGAACGATAAGATCACCGATGTTTATGCTGCGCTGACAAAAGAACAGATCGGAGCCGAAGGCATCGTGATCAAAAAAGGAAAAAAGAAATTCCACAGAGTGACACTCTGAGAGGGAGGAAAGCAAGATGAAAAAATACGGCGTCAATGAACTCCGTCAGATGTTCCTGGATTTTATGGAGAGCAAAGGGCATCTTGTGATGAAGAGCTTTTCCCTGGTTCCGCAGGGGGACAAGAGCCTCCTTCTGATCAACGCCGGGATGGCTCCTTTAAAGCCCTATTTTACCGGCGCGGAGATCCCGCCCCGCACACGTGTGGCCACCTGCCAGAAGTGCATCCGTACCGGCGATATCGAAAACGTCGGCAAGACAGCCCGTCATGGGACTTTCTTTGAGATGCTCGGCAACTTCTCCTTTGGCGACTATTTTAAGGAAGAAGCGCTGGAATGGAGCTGGGAGTTCCTGACAAAGACGGTGGGTCTTGATCCGGACCGTCTGTATCCGTCCGTCTATCTGGATGATGACGAAGCTTTCGATATCTGGAACAGGAAGATCGGCATCCCCAAAGAGAAGATCTCCCGTTTCGGAAAAGAAGACAACTTCTGGGAGCACGGCGCAGGTCCGTGCGGCCCCTGTTCCGAGATCTATTATGACCGCGGCGAAAAATACGGCTGCGGAAAGCCGGACTGCAAGGTGGGCTGCGACTGCGACCGCTACATCGAAGTCTGGAACGACGTTTTCACCCAGTTTGAGAACGACGGAAACGGCAACTATACGGAATTGAAGCAGAAGAACATCGACACCGGCATGGGCCTCGAGCGTCTGGCCGTCGTCGTGCAGGACGTGGATTCCATCTTCGACGTGGATACGATCTGCTCGCTTCGAAACCTGGTCTGCGAAATCGCCGGCAAGGAATACGGTGCCGTCTATAAAGACGACGTTTCCATCCGCCTGATCACCGACCACATCCGTTCCGCCACCTTTATGATCTCCGACGGCATCATGCCCACCAACGAAGGCCGCGGCTATGTGCTTCGCCGCCTGATCCGCAGAGCCGCCCGCCACGGACGTCTCCTGGGGATCGAGGGAGGCTTCCTGACCCGTCTTTCCGAGGAAGTGATCCGCGGTTCCAAAGACGGTTATCCTGAGCTGGAAGAAAAGAAAGAGTTCATTCTGAAAGTTCTTGCGAACGAAGAGAAACAGTTTGACAAGACCATCGACCAGGGCCTTCGCATCCTCGGAGAGATGGAAGAAAACCTTCTGGCTGCCGGTGAAAAGACCCTTTCCGGCGAGAACGCCTTCAAGCTCTATGACACCTATGGATTCCCGCTGGATCTGACACAGGAGATCCTGGAAGAAAAAGGCTACGATATCGACGAGGCCGGTTTTAAGGCCTGCATGGAAGAACAGCGAGTCAAAGCCCGTACCGCCCGCAAAGAGACCAACTATATGGGCGCCGAAGCGACCGTCTATGATAAGATCGACGCTTCCGTCACGACTGAGTTCATCGGCTACGACCGTGTGAAAGCGGACTCTGTCGTCACGGTCCTGACAACGGAAGAAGACCTTGCAGATTCTCTCCTGGAAGGGCAGAAAGGCACCATCCTCACGGAAAGGACCCCGTTCTACGCCACCATGGGCGGCCAGGTGGGCGATCACGGCGTGATCGAGACCGCCAACGGACGTTTTGTCGTTGAGGACACCATCAAGCTTCGCGGCGGCAAAGTGGGCCATGTGGGACATATGGAATCCGGCATGATCTCTGTGGGAGACCAGGTGACGCTGTCTGTCGATGAAGCCGAAAGAAGCGATATTGAAAAGAATCACAGCGCGACTCATCTGCTTCAGAAAGCGCTGAAGGTCGTTCTGGGTACCCATGTGGAACAGAAAGGTTCCCTCGTATCTCCTGACAGGCTCCGTTTTGACTTTGCCCATTTCCAGGCCATGACGCCGGAAGAGCTGAAAAAGGTCGAGGATCTTGTAAACGAGAAGATCCAGGAGGATCTGCCGGTCATGACCCAGATCATGAGCCTGGAGGATGCCAAGAAATCAGGCGCGATGGCGCTCTTCGGTGAAAAATACGGTTCCGAAGTCCGCGTCGTTTCCATGGGAGACTTCTCGATGGAGCTCTGCGGCGGCACCCATGTGATGAGCACCGGCCGCATACAGCTTTTCAAGATCGTCTCTGAGTCCGGTATTTCGGCCGGGGTCCGCAGGATCGAAGCCCTTACCGGCAAAGGCGTTCTGGCATACTACCAGAAGGAAGAGGAACAGCTCCATGAAGCTGCCCGCGCGTTAAAGGCGTCTCCGTCGGAACTGGTGAGCAAGATCGCCCATCTGCAGGCAGAACTCAAAGCCCTTCAGAGCGAAAATGATTCCCTGAAGAGCAAGCTCGCCCAGGGCGCTCTCGGCGATGTGATGAGCCAGGTACAGGAAGTCGGCGGCGTCAAGCTTCTTGCCACAAAGGTGGAAAATGTCGACATGAACGAGCTCCGCGACCTCGGCGATCAGCTGAAAGAAAAGATCGGCGAAGGCGTTGTTCTTCTTGTAGCCGTCAACGGTTCGAAAGTCAACCTCCTTTCCATGGCCACCGAAGCCGCCCAGAAGGCAGGCGCCCACGCAGGCAACCTGATCAAAGCGGCCGCTGCGATCGTAGGAGGCGGCGGAGGCGGACGTCCCGGCATGGCACAGGCAGGCGGCAAGGATCCGTCCAAGGCTGAACAGGCCGTCGCTTCCGCAGCCGGCATACTGGCCGACATGTTGAAGTAAAACAAAAAAAGCTATTGACTACAACGTTGTGCATGATATATAATTGGGGATGTGCAAGAAAAAACCCACACAGTTGTTGTTTTTAGCACAATCTACAACTGGAGGGAGGTTAGGTGTGCTAAGATGTCGAATGTGATCGTAAAAGAAAACGAAACTTTAGACAGCGCTCTTCGCAGATTCAAGAGAAGCTGTGCTAAAGCCGGTATTCAGCAGGAGATCCGTAAGAGAGAACATTACGAGAAACCCAGCGTTCGTCGTAAGAAAAAATCTGAAGCGGCAAGAAAACGTAAATATAATTAATATGCGCATAAAATCCCTGGCTGTACAGTCAGGGATTTTGTGTTGCATTTCAGAAGGACCCTATGATCATCCGAAGAGATCCCAACGCCCCCAAACAGAATAAGAAGAACATCATCGTACAGTTCCTGTCGAGGATCCTGAAACTGATCTTCAACAAGGCTTTTTATGTTGCGTTCTCGTTCATCCTCCAGATCGCCTGGATGGGGCTGCTCCTTGCGCGGGTGATCAGCTTTTCACGCTACATTTCCTTCGGAGTCGAGATCCTGTCCTTCGTCATCGTGCTCCGCATCCTGAGCCGGAAGATCAACCCTTCCTACAAGCTGGCCTGGTCCGTCACCATCATGTGCATACCCGTGTTCGGCCTGCTGTTCTATCTGATGTTCGGCAAATCCCGTATCGGCTCCGAAATACAGAAACGGTTCGACCGCCTGATGGAATCCGGAAGGCCCTTCCTGCAGGAAGACCCGTCGATCCGGGAAACCATCGAAAACGAAAACCCATCCATGGCTGCGCAGTCAAAATACATCCGTGATAAATCAGGATTTCCCCTCTGCAGCAATACCACGGCAGAATATTTTCAGGTCGGGGAGGACATGTTCCCGGTCCTGGTCAAAGAGCTTTCCAAGGCAAAGCATTATATCTTTATCGAATACTTCATCATAAACGACGGCGTGATGTGGCAGACCATCCTGAAGATCCTCGAACGGAAAGCCGCGCAGGGCGTAGACGTCCGGCTGATCTACGACGGCTTCGGATGCCTTTCCACCCTGCCTACAAAATACTACGAGAAGATCGCGGCCAAAGGCATCAAATCCATGGTATTCAATCCTTTCCGGCCCATCGTGAACATTATCCAGAACAACCGCGACCACCGTAAGATCTGTGTGATCGACGGCTGCACGGGCTTTACCGGCGGCATCAACCTTTCCGATGAATACATCAACCAGAAAGAGCGTTTCGGACACTGGAAGGATACGGCCGTCATGCTGAAAGGCGAGGCGGTCTGGAACATGACCGTCATGTTCCTGCATATGTGGCAGATCGTAAACAATATCCCGGATGAAATCCGGTACGAATACTACAGACCCCATCATTTCCATCCGGAACCATTCTCGGGCGAAGGCTATATTCAGCCCTTCTCGGATTCTCCGCTGGACTCCGAAGTCGTCGGAGAGAGCGTTTACCTGAACATCATCAACCGTGCCCGGGAATACGTCTATATCTGTACGCCCTACCTCATCATAGACAACGAGATGATCACGGCTCTTTCGCTCGCCGCCAAAAGCGGCGTGGACGTGCGCATCATGACGCCCGGAATACCGGACAAAAAGATCGTCAACATGCTTACGCATTCTTACTATGAACAGCTGCTGGAAGCCGGCGTACGCATCTTTGAATATCAGCCGGGCTTTCTTCATGCGAAGTCCTTTGTGTGCGACGATGAAGTCGCCGTCGTGGGCACCATCAATCTGGATTACCGGAGCCTGTACCTGCATTTTGAGGACGGCGTCTGGATGTACGCAAACCCGGTGGTCCTGGACGTGAAACAGGATTTTATGGAAGCTTTGCCATACTGCCGGGAGATGGATATCAGCTTCTGCAGAAATCAGAAGCTTGCCGTGCGGGCGACGCAGAGTCTCTTAAGAGTCGTCGCGCCCATGCTGTGAGGGGATATCATGAACAACTTCAGGATTAAACAATACGATCTTTCCCTGGACAGTCTTCCGGGCGGAAGAGAAGTCCGTCTGGTGTATATGACGGATCTGCACGGCGCGGTCTATGGGGAAGGACAAAAAGACCTGATCAACGCGATCAGAAACGAGAGACCGGATGCGGTCCTTTCGGGCGGCGATATGATGATCCGGCATAATCCGGATTCCCTGGATGCCGCCGCGGACCTGCTGACAGGGGCGGCCGACTTCTGTCCGGTCTTCTATGCCATGGGGAACCATGAGACCCGGCAGAAACTGACAGGGAAATTCCGTACCGCCTACCGGAAATACGAGAAAAAGCTCAAGCAGGCCGGCGTACGCTTTCTCGCCAATTCTTCCGAGATCCTCACGCTTAAGGACGTGAGCCTGCGGATCTACGGGCTGGAGCTTCCGCTCTCACCCTGGTACAAAAAGCCGTTTTCTCCGGCGCTTAAGAAAGAAGCACTGGATTATTACCTGCGCCCCTGCGACACGGAGATGCCGACCATCCTTCTGGCGCACAATCCTTATTATGCAGAAACCTATTTCGAATGGGGGGCCGATCTGACCCTGTGCGGGCACTATCATGGCGGCGTTGTCCGGTTTGACGAACACAGAGGCCTGATCAGCCCGCAGTTCCGGCTGTTCCCCCGGTACTGCTGCGGTGATTATTACAGGCAGTCGCAGTGCATGCTGGTATCGGCCGGTCTGGGAGACCACGTCCTGCATCTGCGCATCCATAATCCCCGGGAGATACTCAGCATCCGCCTTCGAAAGAGAGAAGACAAATGGCCATCGACGTAAAGCTGAACGTGTTTGAAGGTCCTCTGGACCTTCTGCTGCACCTGATCGACAAGAACAAGATCGACATCTATGATATCCCTATTGTGGAGATCACGGACCAGTACATGGAATATATCCATTCCATGGAAGAAGAGGATCTCGGCATCATGAGCGAGTTTCTCGTGATGGCCGCCACGCTGCTGGACATCAAATGCCGCATGCTCCTTCCCAAGGAAGTGACGGAGGAAGGAGAGGAGGAAGATCCCAGGGCGGAGCTCGTCCAGAAACTGCTGGAATACAAGATGTACAAGGCCATGTCCTATGAGCTCAGGGAAAAGATGGAAGGGGAGGATGAAAAATTCTTCAAAAAACCGACCATCCCCGGCGAAGTATTAAAATACCGTGAGAAAGCGGACCCCCGGGAGCTGCTTGCGGGACTCACGCTGCAGGCCTTAAAAAAGGTCTTTGACGACCTGGTCCGGCGGCAGGAGGACAAGGTCGATCCCATCCGGAGCCGTTTCGGCAGGATCGAGCAGGAGGAGGTCAGCGTCTCCGAAAAGCTGGAGGAGCTGAAGGCTTACGCCAGAGATCACAGGACCTTTTCTTTCCGGACGATCCTGAAAAAGCAGAGCAGCCGGACGCAGATGGTGGTCACCTTTCTGTCCGTGCTGGAGCTGATGAAGATGGGCAGCATCCACGTGGAACAGGAGTCCCTGTTCGGCGAGATCACGATCTCCGTGGTCACCGATCCGGACACCTGGCAGGAAATACTGGAAGAAGTATAGAGGAGGCAGCATAATGGAAACAACCAGATACCAGGCCGCTATCGAAGCCATCCTGTTTGCCATGGGAAATTCGGTCGAGCTTTCCACCATCGCGGAAGCGCTGTCTCTGGACAAAGCGGCTGTCCGTCAGCTGATCAACGAGATGATCGAACGATATAAAGAGGAAGACAGGGGCATCCAGATCATCGAGCTGGAGGATTCGTACCAGCTCTGCACCAAAAAAGAGTATTATGAATATCTGATCAAGATCGCCCTTCATCCCAAGAAGCCGGTCCTTACCGATATCATGCTGGAGACGCTCTCCATCATCGCCTACAAACAGCCCGTGACCCGTTCCGAGATCGAGAAGATCCGCGGCGTCAAGAGCGATTTCGCGGTCAACAAGCTGCTGGAATATGAACTGATCAAAGAGCTTGGCCGTCTGGATGCGCCCGGAAGGCCAATCCTGTTCGGTACCACGGAAGAATTCCTGCGGTGTTTCGGCGTGAGGACCCTGGAGGAGCTGCCGGATCTGGATCCTGTCCAGCTGGAAGACTTCAAGGCGGAAGCGGAACAGGAGATCAACGAACGCATCACGGTCCCGGTGTAAGCATTTTCATTTCACCGGAAAAATGCTATTGAAATTCCTTCACAAAGAAGGTAGAATAAAATTGGCAAATTTTGGAGTTATTATTTTTATCATTTTAACAATGGAGGACATACAATGAGTACTGCAACACAAAGTCTGGCGGCCGCAAGAATCGAATCCTTGCTCGACCCGAACAGTTTTGTTGAGATCGGTGCGGCAGTCCAGGCCAGATCCACCAATTTCAACCTGACTGAGAAAAAGGCACCTTCCGACGGCGTGATCACCGGGTATGGTGTCATTGACAGCAAACTGGTTTATGTCTACAGCCAGGATGCCTCAGTATTAAAAGGCACGGTAGGTGAAATGCACGCCAAAAAGATCACAAGGCTCTATGACCTTGCGCTGAAGACCGGCGCTCCCGTGATCGGTCTGATCGACAGCGCAGGAATGCGTCTTGAAGAGGCGACCGACGCGCTGGAAGCCTTCGGCGAGATATACCTGAAAAGTGTTACAGCCTCAGGCGTGATCCCGCAGATCACCGGTATCTTCGGAAACTGCGGCGGCGGTATGGCCTTTATCCCCGGACTTACGGACTTCACCTTTATCGAAGAAGAGAAGGGCAGAATGTTTGTAAACGCTCCCAACACCCTGGACGGCAACCATGTCTCCAAATGCGACACAGCATCGGCCTCCTTCCAGAGCGCGGAAAACGGCCTGATCGACGGCGTCGGTTCTGCTGACGATATCTTCGCGAAGATCAGAGCGCTGGTCTCCCTGCTTCCTTCCAACTGTGAAGATGCGGATGCGTTCGCTGAATGCACGGACGACCTGAACCGTGTGGTAGAGGATATGGACGCCTGTGCCGGAGATACCGCGCTTGCCCTTTCCCGCATCGCGGACGATCAGGATTTCTTTGAGACCAAAGCCTGCTTCGGAAAAGACATAGTCACCGGTTTCCTTCGCCTCAACGGAAGTACAGTCGGCGCAGTGGCAAACCGCAGTGTTCTTTACAACGAAGAAGGCGAAACAGCCTGCGACTTCGGCGGCAAGATCTCTGCCAAGGGCGCTGACAAAGCGGCTTCCTTCGTCAAATTCTGCGATGCCTTCGGCATCCCGGTACTTACACTTACCAATGCGGCCGGCTTTGAAGCGACTGTATGCTCCGAAAAGAGGATCGCTGGCGCCGTCGCCCGCATGATCAGCGCTTTTGCGGAAGCGACTGTTCCGAAGGTAAACGTCATTCTTGAAAAAGCTTATGGTAACGCCTACGTTGCCATGAATTCCAAAGCCATCGGATGCGACACTGTATTCGCATGGGAAGGCGCCGAGATCGGCATGATGGACGCCAATATGGCCGCCAAGATCATGTACGCCGATGAAGCTGCTTCCGTACAGGCACAGAAAGCCGCCGAATACAAGGAACTCCAGTCCGGCGCAGAATCCGCTGCCGCCAGAGGCTATGTGGATACCGTCATCGCGCCTGCTGATACCAGAAAATATGTGATCGGCGCTTTTGAGATGCTGTTTACCAAACGGCAGGATCGCCCGGACAAAAAACACGGAACCGTATAAGTGAGGTGAGGCAGATGAAACAGAGTTTAAAACGACTGACACGCGTCGGTCTGACGGCTCTTCTGGCCTTGTGTCTGATGCTTGTATCTGCCGGAGCGATCTATGCAGAAGCAGAAGAAGCAGCGGAACAGACCGAGAAAGAGCAATCGAACGAAGCCTATCTCGACAAGCTTGTGCGCGGCCTGACCCAGCAGGTGGTTTCGTTAGAAGATAACCAGCTCGAAGAGTTAAAAGAGAGCACGGACGCTTTCTCCGCCAGCGCGGCGAACGCCTGGGCCTCCAACAAAGAAGAACTGGGAGCCTACAAAGAAGACCAGCCGGAAGACTCCGTCAAGGTGGAGCTTTCGGAGGACAAAAAAACCTACACGGTGACCCAGAGAACAGTGTTTGAAAAATACGACGCGGATTTTATCTACACCATCAACGCTGTTGACGGAAAACCCGGCAACCTCACCATCAATGTGGATCTGCCCATGTCGGTCAACATGCAGCGGGCAGGCCTGAACACAGTGATGGGGCTTGGCACCGTGTTCGTAATGCTTATATTCCTTTGCTTCGTGATCTCCCTGTTCAAGCTGATCCCGAACGGAGAAAACAAGAAAAAAGCAGCAGAGACGGCCGTTCCCGTAAGAGCGCCGGAACCTGCCGTACCCGAAGTCTATGAAGAAGATGAAACAGATGACCAGGAACTGGTAGCTGTCATAGCAGCGGCCATAGCAGCGGCGGAAGGCACTACGCCGGATGGTTTTGTGGTCCGTTCGATCCGCAGAGCCGGCCGTTCCAGAAGGTAAAAATTAAGAAATGATCTTTCAGGAGGAATTCAAAAATGAAAAGCTATACCATCACTGTTAATGGAACTGCATATGACGTTACCGTAGAAGAAAATGCCGCCGGTGCTGCACCCGCAGCTGCCGCTGCTCCCAAGGCTGCCCCGAAGGCAGCGCCGAAAGCTGCTCCCAAGGCTGCCGCTCCTGCAGCAGGCGCCGGCGCAGTCAAGGTCACCGCTTCGGTTCCCGGCAAGGTGCTGAAAGTTGAAGCCAGCATCGGCCAGACCGTCAAAGCCGGCGACACGGTCATTCTTCTGGAATCCATGAAGATGGAGATCCCGGTCGTGGCTCCTCAGGACGGAACCATCGCCAGCATCGATGTAAAAGAAGGCGCTGCCGTAGAGAACGGAGATACGCTTGCTACCATGAACTAAGACGGGAGGGAATCAAATGTCTTATGTAACAGATACCTTGTCCAATCTCCTGCATCAGACAGCATTCTTTAACCTGACATGGGGCAATTATCTGATGATCGTGGTGGCCTGTGGGTTCCTGTATCTTGCGATCCGCCATGGTTTTGAACCGCTTCTTCTGGTCCCCATTGCCTTCGGCATGCTGCTGGTCAATATCTATCCGGACATCATTGCCCGCCCGGAGGATATGAGCAACGGAGTCGGCGGACTCATGCATTATTTCTATATCCTGGACGAGTGGAGTATTCTTCCGTCCCTGATCTTCATGGGCGTAGGCGCCATGACGGACTTCGGTCCCCTGATCGCGAACCCCATCAGCTTCCTTCTGGGAGCTGCAGCACAGCTGGGTATTTATGTCGCTTATTTTCTGGCGATCTTCCTTGGCTTTAACGGAAAGGCAGCCGCAGCCATCTCCATCATCGGCGGCGCGGACGGCCCGACCTCCATTTTCCTGGCCGGCAAGCTTGGCCAGACGACCCTGATGGGCCCCATCGCAGTGGCGGCGTATTCCTACATGTCGCTGGTGCCGATCATTCAGCCGCCCATCATGAAGGCCTTCACCTCCGAAAAGGAGCGCAAGATCAAGATGGACCAGCTTCGTCCGGTCTCCAAGCTTGAAAAGATCCTCTTCCCCATCGTCATCACCATCGTTGTGTGTATGATCCTTCCGACCACGGCACCGCTCGTCGGTATGCTGATGCTGGGCAACCTGTTCCGTGAATCAGGCGTTGTCAAACAGCTGACCGAAACTGCCAGCAACGCCCTCATGTACATCGTGGTCATCCTTCTGGGTACTTCCGTAGGAGCTTCCACCAGTGCGGAAGCTTTCCTGAACATCAGCACTCTGAAGATCGTTGCGCTTGGTCTTGCCGCCTTCGCCTTTGGTACCTTCGGCGGCGTGATGCTCGGCAAACTGATGTGCAAGATATCAGGAGGAAAGATCAATCCGCTGATCGGTTCCGCAGGCGTTTCCGCCGTGCCCATGGCCGCGCGTGTATCGCAGAAGGTGGGCGCTCAGGCGGATCCCACCAATTTCCTGCTGATGCACGCCATGGGACCCAATGTGGCGGGCGTTATAGGCACGGCTGTCGCAGCCGGTACCTTTATGGCAATCTTTGGCGTCTGATGATCAACATAGAAGGAGAACAATCACTATGGCACAAATCGAAAAAAAACCGGTAAAAATTGTGGAAACCATCCTGCGTGATGCTCATCAGTCCCTGATCGCGACCCGCATGAGCACGGAGCAGATGCTTCCGATCCTGGATAAACTGGACAAAGTCGGCTACCATTCCCTGGAATGCTGGGGCGGCGCCACTTTTGACGCCTCACTTCGTTTCCTGCATGAAGATCCGTGGGAGAGACTCAGAAAGATCCGTGACGGCGTTAAGAACACCAAGCTGCAGATGCTGTTCCGCGGACAGAACATCCTGGGATATCGCCCCTACGCCGATGACGTGGTGGAATATTTCGTTCAGAAATCTGTTGCCAACGGCATCGATATCATCCGTATCTTTGACTGCCTGAACGATCTGAGAAACCTCGAGACCTGCGTCAAGGCCGCCAACAAGGAAAAAGCACACGCACAGGTCGCTCTTTCCTACACACTGGGCGATGCCTACACACTGGAATACTGGACCGAGACCGCAAAACGCATCGAAGCCATGGGCGCGGATTCCATCTGCATCAAAGATATGGCCGGCCTGCTGCTTCCCTACAAGGCGACTGAGCTTGTCAGCGCCCTGAAGGAGACCGTAAGCCTTCCGATCGATCTGCATACCCATTACACCTCCGGCGTCGCTTCCATGACCTATCTGAAGGCAGTGGAAGCCGGCGTGGATATCATCGACTGCGCGATGTCTCCGTTCGCACTCGGCACCTCACAGCCGGCTACGGAAGTCATGGTAGAGACCTTCAAAGGTACGCCGTATGACACCGGCTTTGACCAGAAGCTTCTGGCAGAGATCGCCGATTATTTCCGTCCGCTTCGCGACGAGGCGCTGGATACAGGCCTCCTGAATCCGAAGAACCTGGGCGTCAACATCAAGACCCTCCTGTATCAGGTACCCGGCGGCATGCTGAGCAACCTGACCAGCCAGCTGAAAGAGCAGCACGCGGAAGACAAGTTCTACGAAGTGCTTGAGGAAGTCCCGAGAGTCCGTAAGGATCTCGGCGAGCCGCCTCTGGTCACCCCGTCTTCTCAGATCGTAGGTACGCAGGCTGTGTTCAACGTGATCTTCGGCGAACGCTACAAGATGGTCACCGACCAGACCAAGGATATCCTGCTTGGCAAATACGGTTCCACCGTCAAGCCCTTCAATCCTGAAGTACAGAAGAAGTGCATCGGCGATGCAAAGCCGATTACCTGCAGACCGGCCGATCTGATCGAGAACGAGCTGGATAAGCTGGAGAGCGAAATGGCCAGCTATAAGCAGCAGGACGAAGACGTTCTGTCCTACGCGCTGTTCCCGCAGGTCGCGACCGATTTCTTCAAGTATCGTGACGCGCAGCAGTCCAAGGTGGACGCCGCCGAGGCCGACAAAGGAACCGGGTCCTATCCCGTATAAAAAAGTTTAAAAGCAAGCCTGCTCCGCCTCCGGCGGGCAGGCTTTTTGAAAATAACGATCATGCAGTGAAAGGTATGGATGAATGAGTGTCGTTTCGGTCATCGGCGGAGGAGCCGCGGGAATGATGTGCGCGGTGCATGCGGCAGAACGCGGACATGAAGTGCACATTTTTGAAAAGAATGAAAAGCTTGGGAAAAAGCTGTTCATCACAGGGAAGGGCCGCTGCAATGTGACGAACGACTGTGATGAGGAGGATTTCCTGCGGTCGGTGGTGACGAATCCGCGGTTTTTATACAGCGCCATCTACCAATATAACAGCCAGGACGTAATGAGCTTCTTCCGGCAGGCGGGCGTACCTCTTAAGACGGAGAGAGGGAACCGTGTCTTTCCGGTATCGGACCATTCTTCGGATATCATCCGTGCCCTTGAAAAAAGGCTGCGGGAAGAGGGTGTACAGATCCACCTGAACACAACGGTCAAAGAGATCAGAATTCAGGACGGGACCGCCTGCGGAGTCGTGCTGGCGGACGGCAGCCTGTTTGCATCGGACGCCGTGGTCGTTGCTTCCGGAGGAATGTCGTATCCACTGACAGGTTCCACGGGAGACGGTTACCGCTTTGCCGAAGAAGCCGGACATACCGTACGGGAGCTGCAGCCTTCGCTCACCTCTCTACTCACGCAGGAAGAGGACCTCAGGCCTCTGCAGGGGCTTTCTCTCCGGAACGTACGTCTTACGATCCGGAACGGAAAAAAGAAGCTTTTTGAAGATTTCGGGGAGATGCTGTTTACCCACAACGGCATCAGCGGTCCATTGGTGCTGACAGCCAGCGCGCATGTCGGCGCCTTGCTGAAAAAAGGGCCTCTTACAGCGGAGATCGACCTGAAACCGGCTCTGGATCCCGAAAAGCTGGACGCCAGGATCCTGCGTGATTTTGAGGAAAATCTGCATAAACAGTTCTGCAATGCCCTGGATCAGCTTCTTCCTTCTTCCCTGATCCCCGTTGTGATCCGGAGGAGCGGGATCGAAGAACGGAAACGTGTCCATGATATCACACGGGAAGAACGAAGACGCCTCGGAGCGGTCATAAAGACTTTTGGCTGTACCATCACAGGCACCGGATCGTTTAAAGAAGCGATCATCACCCGCGGAGGCGTCCATGTAAAGGAGATCGATCCCGGAACCATGGAGTCCAGGATGGTGAAAGGACTTTATTTTATCGGCGAAGTGCTGGATGTGGACGCCTGCACCGGCGGATTCAATCTGCAGATCGCCTGGGCGACCGCGCATCTGGCGGCGGTTTCCATACCGTAAAGAAGAGGAGAATACCATGGGGTTTAAGATCGCGATCGATGGACCGGCCGGAGCCGGAAAAAGCACCATCGCAAGAAGAGTAGCACAGAGAACGGGAGCCATTTACGTGGACACGGGCGCCATGTACAGAGCAATGGCGCTTTTTCTTACAAGGAACGGTATTTCCGCCGATGATGCGGCTTCCATAGCCGTAAAATGCAAAAAGGCGGATATTTCCATCCGGTACGAAGACGGCGAACAGATCGTCCTTCTGAACGGAGAAAACGTAAACGCATTTCTGCGCACGGAAGAAGTAAGCCAGATGGCGTCCAAGAGTTCGGCGGTCCCTGAGGTCCGCGCCCATCTGCTGGACCTGCAGAAAAACCTGGCCGAAGCATACGACGTCGTCATGGACGGAAGAGATATCGGCACGGTGATCCTTCCCGATGCACAGGTGAAGATCTTCCTTACCGCTTCCGCCGAAAAACGCGCCAGAAGGCGTTGTGATGAGCTGATCCAGAAGGGTGAAAACGTCGACTATGAGGAAGTCCTTTCCGAGATCCGTGAAAGGGACGCTCGCGATTCCGGACGTGAGACGGCACCCCTCACCCAGGCTCCGGATGCCGTCCTGGTGGATTCCTCCGATCTGTCGATCGAGGAGGTGGAATCGGCCATCTGCGATATCGTTGCGAAAAGAAAACAGTCTGAGAAAAAGGAAGCATAAATCAATGACGATCGAGACAGCCAGGAGCGCCGGTTTCTGTTTCGGCGTACAACGCGCGGTGGACAGGGTATATCAGCTGGCCGAAGAACAGAAAGGCCGCATCTGTACCCTCGGACCGATCATCCACAACGAGGAAGTGGTCCGCGATCTCGAAGAAAAGGGCGTCCGTGTGATCACGGAAGACGATATCCCTTCGCTTCACGATTCGACGGTCGTGATCCGTTCCCACGGCGTCGGAAAAAAGATCTACGATCTGCTGCAGGAATATCACATCCCCTATGTCGACGTAACGTGTCCGTTTGTGCTGAAGATCCACAAAATCGTAAGGGAGAAAAGCACCGAAGGGAAACACATCGTGATCATCGGAGACGCCGTGCATCCGGAAGTGCAGGGCATCTGCGGATGGTGCAGCGGACCGTATACAGTCCTGAAAAACAGACAGCAGGCGCTCGACTTTATTCCGCCTGCGGATACACAGATATGCGTCGTATCGCAAACCACATTTAATTATAACATTTTTCAAGAATTAGTTGAAATTTTTGAAAAAAAGAGGTATGATAATCATGTTTCAGATTTTCTGAGCATAGTGAACACGATCTGCAGTGCAACGGAGATCCGGCAGCAGGAAGCACGCACCATCGCCGCACGGTCGGACACGATGCTGGTCATCGGCGGAAGGTCCAGCTCCAACACACAGAAACTGTTCGAAATATGCAAAAAGGAATGCGCAAATACTTACTATATACAAACACCTGTAGACTTGGATTCTGAAATGTTCCAATGCAGTAGTTATGTAGGTATTACGGCAGGGGCTTCCACCCCAAAGAAGATTATTGAGGAGGTTCAAGAACATGTCAGAATTGAGTTTTGAACAGATGCTGGAAGATTCCGTAAAGACGATCCGCAACGGCGAGATCGTAGAAGGCGTTGTCATCGACGTAAAAGACGATGAGATCATTCTTAATATCGGCGCCAAGTCCGACGGGATCATCACCAAGAGCGAGTACACCAATGACTCCAGCGTTGTTCTCACTGAGGTCGTGCATCCTGGTGATACCATGGAAGCAAAAGTCCTCAAGGTAAACGATGGTGAAGGACAGGTTATCCTGACCTACAAGAGACTGGCAGCAGAAAAAGGCAACAAGCGTCTCGAAGAAGCATTTGAAACCCAGGAAGTCCTCAAAGCTCCGGTCACTCAGGTTCTGGACGGCGGTCTCTGCGTCAATGTAGAAGAGACCAGAGTATTCATCCCGGCCAGCCTTGTTTCCGACACCTATGAAAAAGACCTGACCAAGTATGCAGGACAGGAAATCGAGTTTGTCATCACCGAGTTCAATCCCAGAAGACGCCGCATCATCGGCAACCGCAAGCAGCTCCTGCTGGCCGAGAAGGCTGAAAAGCAGAAAGCTCTTATGGAGCGGATCTCCATCGGCGATACCATCGAAGGTATTGTAAAGAACGTCACCGATTTCGGTGCATTCATCGATCTGGGCGGCGCAGACGGACTGCTGCACATCTCCGAGATGTCCTGGGGCCGTGTTGAAAATCCGCGCAAGGTCTTCAGCGTAGGCGATGCCGTCAAGGTCCTCATCAAAGACATCAACGGCGAAAAGATCGCTCTGTCCAAGAAATTCCCGGATGAAAATCCGTGGCTCAACGCTGCAGACAAATTTGCAGTCGGCAATATCGTAAAAGGCCGTGTAGCCCGTATGACAGACTTCGGTGCTTTCGTAGAGCTGGCTCCCGGCGTGGACGCTCTGCTTCATGTCTCTCAGATCTCCAGAGAGCATGTTGCCAAACCCTCCGACGTTCTGAGCATCGGTCAGGAGATCGAAGCAAAGGTCGTTGACTTTAACGGCGAAGACAAGAAGATCAGCCTGAGCATGAAGGCTCTTGAGAACGCTGCACCGGCTCCCGCTCCCGTACAGGAAGAAGCTGCAGAAGCAGTCGAAGAAGCAGTCGAAGCTGCTCCCGAAGCAGCAGAAGAAGCTGTCGAGGCAGTCGAGGAAGCTGCAGAAGCAGTTGAAGAAGCTGCCGAAGAGATTCCGGTCGAATAATAAAGCCAAAAAAACGGAGCTATCGTACATCTGTGCGATAGCTCTTTTTCTTGCGGAAATCAGTTGTTCAGGATGACGGGAAGCAGATCACGGACCACTGCATACTGCAGAATCCGGTCTGCCAAAAAGGCGTCCGTCACCGGGAACCAGGTATAACAAGTCTCTTTTACGGCCGGTTTTCTGAGAGAACGGTCCATGAACTTCCCGAGGCTTTTGGGAATGGCGGTGTCTTCAGCCGGAAGATAGTCATAATTTTTATAATCCGGGTAGTATTTACGCAGTCTTCCGTCCTTCATGATAAGCCGGATCGTAAAACAGCTGCCTTCTCCATCCAGATGGACGCCGTCTTTCTGCAATTGAATACCGGTCGGGAATGGAACTTCGACGCTGCATCTGATCGAGACACTCTCTCCTTCCATGCCGGCCGTCAGAACATGAAACATGCCTCTCCGCAGCTGTTCGAGACTGAAGCAGGAGAGGATCAGTCCCATCCCGGAGAGATCCTCACGGTTGTGTCCGATCAGAAGGTTTGAATAAACTTCCTCAGGATCCCTTAAGTACGCTTTGTACAGGCTGATCCCTTTCCGGCCGTCCGGGAATTCGCGGGCTGTCCCGCCCAGTCTCTCTTCCAGATCTCTCTGGCGTAAGGAAGAGAGTCCAAGAACAGACTTGAAGCCAGAAAGGCTCCGGTAAAGGTCGAGGGCTGGCAGGCTGTCCAGAATACAGGAGAGCCCATACAGACTGCATTTCTTTCGTATGAAAGGCTGGTCAAAGGAGCTGCCGTTATATTGTACCGTAGAGGAAGCACCGCAGAGTTCTTCCTGAAAAGCTTTCAGGATATCGGCTTCTTCAGAGAGATCTTCCGCAAAAAGCTGCACCATATCCATCCGTTTTTCAAGCAGCCTGCCCATACCGATCAGGTAGATATTCGCTTTTTCAACCGACGTACCCGTCGTCTCGATATCATAAAAAACACAGTCCTCTTTCAAACCTGTCAGTGATTCCAGAGAAGGAAGTACGGGAAGCGCCGCAGGCGGAAGAGGAACGGATGTACAGATCCGGATCATGTCATCACCTCCTCAGTATCATACCACATCCGGTTTCCTGAGAAAAGGATCGATTGTCTGAAAAGGAATGACAGAAAATCCACAATGTGCTATACTGGTCACCAGGAGGCTGCATCCGCTGATGCGCGGATATGAGAAAGCTTCCACAGCAGACACATCTCTGACAGGAGGAGATAAGATTGATCGCTTTTATCAAAGGAACCGCCGCTGACATGACAGAAACCTCCGTGATCCTGGAGAACAACGGCATCGGTTATGAAATATATATGCCGTCCGGATCGCTGGCCCAGATCCAGACAGGCGAAGAATATCGGATCCATACGTATTTTCATGTCAAAGAAGACGATATGCAGTTGTACGGCTTTTTTACCAAAGACGACCTGACGATGTTCAAAATGCTTCTACAGGTAAACGGGATCGGTCCGAAAGGAGCCATCGGCGTGCTTTCCGGCCTCACTGCGGATGAACTGCGGTTTGCCGTTCTCTCGGACGACATCAGGACCATCTCCAAAGCGCCCGGGATCGGTAAAAAAACCGCACAGAAGCTCATCCTGGAGCTGAAAGACAAGCTTGATCTGCAGGATGCCTTCGAACGGAAATTCTCAAAAGAATCCGCTCCGTCCGTTCCGGCCGGTTCTGCTTCCGCAGCCCGACATGAAGCCGTGGAAGCCCTCACAGCCCTGGGATACAGTTCTACCGACGCTCTCCGGGCAGTCAAAAAAGCAGACGTGCCCGATGACGCAGATGTCGAGACCATCCTTCATGCGGCACTGCGGAATCTGTAATTAAGGAGAAACCACTGTGGAAAACAGGATCATCACGACCGATGTCAGAGATGAAGACATCCCTCTGGAGGGAAGCCTCCGTCCGAAAACACTGGATGAATACATTGGTCAGGAAAAAACGAAGAAAACCTTACAGGTCTATATAGAAGCAGCCAGGCAGAGAGGCGACAGTCTTGACCATGTTCTGTTTTACGGACCGCCCGGTCTTGGCAAGACCACGCTTTCCGGAATCATAGCCAACGAGATGGGGACGCATCTCAAAGTGACCAGCGGTCCGGCCATCGAGCGCCCCGGCGATATGGCCGCCATTCTGAACAATCTGCAGGAAGGCGACATCCTTTTTGTGGATGAGATCCACCGCCTGAACCGGCAGGTGGAAGAAGTGCTGTACCCGGCCATGGAAGACTTTGTGATCGACATCATGATCGGGAAAGGCGCCTCCGCCCGGTCCATAAGGCTTTCTCTGCCGCGTTTTACCCTGGTCGGAGCTACGACAAGGGCAGGACTTCTGTCCGCACCGCTCCGCGATCGTTTCGGCGTTGTACAGCACCTGGAATTCTATTCCCAGAAGGAGCTGACCACCATCGTCCTCCGTTCCGCGGAAGTCCTGCAGGTCCGGATCGACGAAAAAGGCGCAAAAGAGATCGCAAAACGCTCCCGCGGCACGCCGCGTCTTGCCAACCGCCTGTTAAAGCGGGTCCGCGATTTCGCGGAAGTCAAATATGAAGGCATCATCACCCACGATGTGGCCTGTTTCGCCCTGGATCTGCTGGAGGTGGATTCCTACGGCCTGGATAAAGTGGACCGCCTGATCCTGCAGACGCTGATCCTGAATTTTGACGGCGGCCCTGCCGGTCTTGACACCCTTGCGGCTGCCATAGGAGAAGACGCTGGCACTCTTGAGGACGTTTATGAGCCGTATCTGCTGAAGAACGGTTTCCTGAACCGGACTCCGCGCGGCCGTACCGCTACGCCTCTCGCATACAGACACCTTGGTTATCCGCTTCCTGAGACTGAGTAAAGTATGAAAATCCAAAAGGAGGAAATAGAATAATGAAAAAAAGAAACCGCTTTATCGCTGTCCTGATGGCATCCGTGCTTTCTGCTTCCGGAATGGCCGGCATGGCCTTCGCTGAAGAAGACGAATCGCCGGAAGAAGTCCGGGAAGTGTCCATTGATACAGCAGAGATCAGTGAAGATACCGGTGAAGAATATGAATACGAAGACGTTTTTCATTACTGGAACCCGGACGCTCCCGCCCTCAATACCCTGATCGACTATGTCGAGAGCGTAACGGATGAAGAATCCCCGGATTACATCCCTCCGGAGGAACGGATCGCAACATTCGACATGGATGGCACCTTATGCGCCGAGCTTTGCCCGACCTATCTGGAATATTATCTGCTGGCCTGGCGTATCCTGGTGGATCCCACCTATCAGCCGGATACGGAGATGCTGGAGTTCGGACGTATGCTGCGCGACCATGCCCTGGATAAATCCTTCCCCGAGCACATGGATATCGAGCATGCGCTTCACGCGGCAAAAGCCTACGCCGGAATGACCATCAACGAATTCTCAGACTTCGTCACCAACATCCTGGTGAAGGATGTGGATGGTTTTGAAGGCATGACTTATGCGGAATCCTTCTACCTTCCCATGATCGAAGTGATCGATTATCTGCAGGAAAACGACTTTAAAGTCTTTGTCTGTTCCGGAAGCGACCGGTTTATATGCCGTACTTATATGGAAGGCATGATCGACGTGCCTTACGAGAACATTATCGGTATGGATGTGGAGCTCGACGCCACCAACCAGGAAGATCCGGACGGCCTTGAATATGTGTTCACCTCCAGCGATGACGTGGTCCGGACAGACAGACTGATCATAAAGAACCTGAAGATGAACAAAGTCCGTCAGATCATGCAGGAGATCGGCCGTCAGCCCGTTCTTTCCTTCGGAAACAGCGGCGGCGACATGAGCATGCACAACTTTACGCTTTACAACAACAAGTACAAGAGCGCCGCTTTCATGTTGATCGCGGACGACGACGTGCGTGATTACGGAGATCCGGAAAAAGCAGAAGAGCTTCGTGCAAAATGGGAAGAAAGCGGACTGAACGTGATCTCCATGAAGAACGATTTTGCAACGATCTACGGAGAAGACGTGAAGAAGACCGGAACCTTCCGCTGGCTGGATGAACTCTCAGAAAACAGGATCCCGGCGGACGCGCCGGCACCGACAGAGCAGCCCGCAGAAGGATCTGCAGCGAAACCGGCGGAAGAACCTGTCCTGGACGATGGTATCGTGGAGCCGGAAGAGGCAGCCGCAGAAGCGGTTCCGGAAGCACCGGAAGAAACGACTCCGGAAGCGCCGGAGGAAACAGCTCCGGAAGAACCGGCGGATATGATCGATTTAGATGCTGCGCCGCAAGAAACACCTGCAGAGCAGACAGCCGCATAAAATAGTGCTATACTTTTAGCCTGAAATAGTGTATTCTATAAGTAGTATTTCCGGCCGGGGACTGTACGTGCAGATCCCTCACGGCCGCAGGAGAACAGGAGGCCGCAAAATGGCAGTAAAAAATACAGCGCAGGTCATCATAGGAGGAAAGATCATCACCCTTGGCGGCTATGAAAGCGCCGACTATTTTCAGAAAGTAGCCTCCTACATGAACAACAAGATCTCTGAACTCAGCGGTCTTCCTGGCTATTCCCATTTTCCGATGGAGACCCGCTACATGCTCCTTGGCCTGAACATTACAGACGACTATTTCAAAGCCAAAAAGCAGGCGGAAGTCTTTGAACAGGATCTCAACCAGAAAGACCAGGAGATGTACAGCTTAAAGCATGAGCTTGTCTCGCTGCGCATGCAGATCGAGGAGGCTCAGAAAAAAGAGCAGAAGCTGACCGAGGAAAAACAGGCCCTTGAAGGCAAGGTACAGGAGCTGGAAAAAGAGATCGACGAGCTGATCAACTGATATGACGAGACCGGGGTTGTCCTAAGCGACAGCCCCGTTTTTGGTAGAACGCGATTTTCGGATCTGAGGGAAGGATATGTCAGAAAAAAACAGTACAAAAGCAGAGCTGTTGGCTCCGGCCGGTTCTTTTGAAGGGCTGCAGGCCGTCGTCTATGCTGGGGCCGATGCGGTCTATCTGGGAGGCGATCTTTTCGGCGCCCGGGCTTACGCCAGAAACTTTGACCGTGAAGAGCTGCTGAAAGCCATTGATTTTGTCCATCTGTACGGCAGAAAGCTGTATCTGACCGTCAATACGCTGTTAAAAGAAGAAGAACTGAGCACGACCCTCTACGACTATCTGGCGCCTCTTTACGAAGCAGGCCTGGATGCGGTCCTGGTACAGGATATGGGCGTTCTGTCGTGTATAAAGCGGTGGTTCCCGGAACTCTCCCTGCACGCAAGCACACAGATGAATGTGACCGGGCCGGAGGGCGTACGGTTTTTGTGGAATGAAGGCGTCAGACGTGTCGTGACCGCCCGTGAGCTTTCCCTGAAAGAGCTTCAGCAGATCAAGGCAGCCTGCCCGGAGATGGAACTGGAGGCTTTTATCCACGGGGCGCTCTGTTACTGTTATTCCGGCAGATGTCTGATGAGCAGCCTGATCGGCGGCAGGAGCGGAAACCGCGGCCGCTGTGCGCAGCCATGCCGGCTTCCATACAAAAACGGCAGCTTCCCGTCAAAAGGAACCAGGGGTGAATTCTGCCCCTTAAGCCCCAAGGATATGTGCGCGGTATCGCTTCTGCCGGATATACTGGAATCGGGCGTATGTTCTCTCAAGATCGAAGGGCGCATGAAACAGCCCGCTTACGCATCCGGCGTGACCGCGATCTACCGGAAATATCTGGACCTGTACCTCCGGAACGGAAGAGAAGGATACCGGGTCGATCCGGCTGATCTGAAGACTCTTACGGACCTGTTTTCCAGAGGAGGCTCTTCGGAAGGCTATTACCGGAAGCCGAAAGGCCCTCACATGATTGATTTTTATCCGGACAAAAAGACCTCCGGAGAGGGGACAGTGCCCAGTCCCGTCCGTATCCCGGTCAAGGGAGAACTGACCCTGCATAAAACAGAGCCTTCGATTCTGCGCCTGAAAGCCGGAGAGTACAAGATCAGCCTGAAGGGCACGCCTGTGCAGGAGGCGGTTTCCTCTCCGGTATCGGAAGAAAGGATCCGGAAGCAGATGGACCGTCTCGGGGAGACGCATTTTTTCTGGGAGAACCTTTCTGTGAACATGGATCCGGATATCTTTATCAGCATGGGAGAGCTGAACGACCTGCGACGAAAAGCCATCCAGGCCTTGTCAGAAGAGATCCTTCATCCATACAGAAGGACTTCCTGTCCTGTGAAAGAAGAACTTCTGCCGGCACAGAAGAGGGTCGAGGGAGACAGCATACAGTGTCTGCTGACGGTCTCCTGTGAAACAAAAGAACAGGCGGAAGCCATGCTGCATGAAAACGGCATAGACTGCCTGTACGTTCCCTGGCAGGCTTTGGATCACTGCCTCGATACGTTAAAAGCGTCCGGATCGGAACACCCTGCCGTCTTTCTGAACCTTCCGCAGATCAACAGAGGCGTCCTTCCGCCGTCTTTCCGGAAAGAAATGCAGGAATATCTGCAGAAAGGGCTTTCCGGATTTGTCTGCCGGGATCTGGAGATGGCGGCATCGTTCCATGAATGGGGACTGGCGTCCTGCTGTGTGCTGGATGCTTCACTCTACACCTGGAACAATGAAGCGATCCGTTTCTGGAAGGAAAAAGGCTTTCAAAGGCTCACCGCGCCGCTGGAACTGAACGAGCGGGAGCTTTCCGGCCGCGATCCGTATGTCTCCGAGATCATCGTGTACGGCCGTTCGCCCATGATGGTGAGCGTCCAGTGCCTGCAGAAAAACCTGGACCGCTGTACGCGTGACGAGAGACTTCTGACCCTCACGGACAGGACCCGGGCGAAATTCCCCGTGCAGTGTGTCTGCCGCCCAGGAAAAGCCAAGGATACAGACGGAGACCGGCATTGTTATAATATCATCTATAACAGCATCCCCACAGGCCTCCTGAAAGAAAGTGAAAGAGTCCTGAAACTGCAGCCTTCTGCTGTACGCCTTTCCTTTACGACAGAAAGAGGAGAGGAAGCCAGGAAGATCCTCGCGGTCTTCAGAGCAGCTTACAGGGATGGCGCCGTACCGGAAAACTCTCTGACACTTACCAGAGGACATTTCAGACGAGGAGTAGTCTAACCAATGCTCAATGTAACGGTTGAATTATCCAAATATGTGATCCTCACCCTGATGGTGGTCTACACCTTTTACTGTTTTTATCAGGTGGTCCGCCAGAAGAGGCATGATCAGACAGAATCGCTGAACAAGCAGATCCTTCTGATCGTCACGATGGACACCATAGCGTTCCTCGTGATCTGGCTCAAGACCCGGAGGATGGAAGTCATCGTCTTCTATATCCTTATGATGACGTATTTTTCGGTTCTTCTGTCCCTGTACAGGGTGTTCTATAGAAAAGCCTCCATGCTGCTCCTGAACAACATGTGCATGCTGCAGAGCGTCGGTTTCATCATGCTGTGCAGGCTGGACCAGGATGCGGCCAACCGTCAGCTCCTGATCGCGGCGGGCGGAGGCGCGCTGGCCCTCCTGATCCCGTTCCTGATCAGGAAAATGCGGTTTTTGAAAAAACTCACCTGGCTCTATGCCGCTGTCGGGATCATCATGCTGGGGGCCGTCTTTGTGCTGGCAAGGACCAGCTACGGCGCCAAACTGTCCCTCCTTGGCATCCAGCCGTCGGAAGTCATCAAGATCACCTTCGTGTTCTTCATGGCTTCTGCCCTGTGCCGGACTGTGACGCTGAAACGTGTGATCATTGCGTCTGTCGTCGCAGCCCTGCATGTGGTGATCCTTGTGATCAGCCGGGATCTTGGCAGCGCGCTGATCTTCTTTGTTACCTACCTGGTCATGATCTATGTGACCACGCGAAAAGCGTCCCTGCTCGCGGCAGGCGCTCTGTCGGGCGCCGCTGCTTCGGCGGCCGCCTATCAGCTGTTCGGCCATGTGCGGCAGAGGGTCAGCGCATGGAAGGATCCGATGTCAGTCTATGAGAACGAAGGATACCAGATCGTACAGTCCCTCTTTGCCATCGGCACCGGCGGATGGTTCGGCATGGGACTTTGCCAGGGGTCGCCGGAAAAGATCCCTGTGGTCAAAAACGACCTCATTTTTTCCGCGATATGCGAGGAGCTCGGCGGAATCTTCGGGATCTGCCTGATCCTGGTGTGCATGAGCCTTTTCCTGATGATCGTCAACATCTCGCTGCGGATCAAAAATCCGTTTTACAAGCTGGTGGCCTTAGGCCTCGGCACGGAATATGCCTTCCAGGTCTTTCTGACCATCGGAGGCGTGACCAAGTTTATCCCGCTGACCGGCGTGACCCTTCCTTTGGTAAGCTACGGAGGCACCTCCGTGATCAGCACGCTGATCATGATGTCCATCATTCAGGGACTGTATATCCTGCGTGAAGAAGAGGATGAAGAGATTGAAAGATTACGGCAGGAGGCTCGAAGAAGAGCCGAAGAGCAGGAAGAGAACAACAGAAGAAGACGCGCAGGCGTACCGAGAGCAAGAAGGACCATCGACTGAAAAAAGACCGGGGAACCGTGAATATACGTATGTTTCCGTCTTTTTCATCCTGATCTTCCTGTCCCTGATCGGGTATCTGGTCTGGTTCAACGTTTCCGAGAGCGATGACTTTATCAACAGCCCGTACAACACCCGGCAGGATACCTTCTCGGACCGAGTCGTACGAGGGAATATCCTTTCGGCGGACGGAGAGATCCTGGCCCAGACTTACGTCTATGAGGACGGGACGGAGCAGAGAGTCTATCCGTATGGAGCCATGTTCGCCCATGTCGTGGGCTTTGACACCCATGGAAAGAGCGGCCTCGAGTCGGAAGTCAACTTTAACCTGCTTTCCTCCCATGAGTTTTTTATCGACCAGATCAAGAACGAGTATCACGGCCGCAAAAACCAGGGGGACAATGTGATCACTTCTTTGAGCGTTCCGCTTCAGATGGCGGCGTACAACGCCCTTGGAGACAGAAGAGGAGCCATCATTGCCCTTGAACCGAAGACGGGCCGCATCCTGTGCATGGTCAGCAAACCGGATTTTGATCCGAATTACCTGGATTTCAACTGGGACAATCTGGTGGCGGACGCCAATGACTCCAGCCTTCTCAACAGGGTGACCAACGGAGCGTATCCTCCCGGTTCCACTTTCAAGCTGGTGACTGCTCTGGATTATTTCCGTAAAAAAGGGACCCTTGAGGGGTATTCCTATCTCTGCGAAGGGACCATCACCCAGGAAGACCATACCATCCACTGCTACAAAGAGACGGCCCACGGCCCGGAAAATCTGTATTCGGCCTTTGCAAACTCCTGCAACTGTGCCTTCGCGGAGATCGGGACAGACCTGGGAGGCACCTCTCTCAGGCAGACGGCTGAGGACCTGCTGTTCAACAAAAAGCTGCCTTTCGACAATTACCGGAAAAGCACATTTTCTCTGACAGGCTCTTCTCCGGTGGCGCTCATCATGCAGACCTCCATCGGTCAGGGGAACACTCTGGTTTCACCGGCCCATATGGCTCTCCTTGCCTGCGCCGTGGCAAACGGCGGTACCGTAATGAAGCCGACGCTGGTGGATTCGATCCGGAACAGCAGCGGAGATACCATCAAAACGACAAAACCATCCTCCTACAAACGCATCATGAGCCTGAACGAAGCCAATCTGCTCGGCAAGCTCATGCAGGGCGTCGTACAGAGCGGAACCGCCTCCGCCCTGAACGGCCGCGGCTACACGGCCGCAGGCAAGACAGGCTCCGCCGAATATGATGAAGACGGGTCTTCTCACTCCTGGTTCATCGGGTACGCTGACGCAGAAGATCCCGACATCGCCCTCGCGGTCATCGTCGAAGGGGGCGGCACCGGTTCCGATGCAGCCGTTCCCATCGCAGGCGTCATCTTCGACCAGTATTATTCATTACATTAAACCTTGTCAGGTGTAAAAAAAAGATGTATACTAGATACAGTTTTTGACACACACATGCAGGAGGTTGTGCAATGATCGAGGCAACAAGCTGCGGGGGTGTGGTAATTCATCGAGGTAAGATTCTGGCTCTGTACAAATCTTACAAAAACCGCTATGAAGGATGGGTGCTTCCCAAAGGAACCGTGGAAGAAGGAGAGACCCATGAAGAGACCGCTCTGCGCGAAGTCCGTGAGGAATCCGGCGTCAGGGCAGCCATCGTCAAATACATCGGAAAAAGCCAGTACAGCTTCAACGTGCCGGAAGACATGGTATCCAAAGAAGTGCACTGGTTTCTGATGACGGCAGATAATTATCATAGCCGCCCGCAAAGAGAAGAATTCTTTGTAGACTCAGGATACTATAAATATCACGAAGTGATCCATCTGCTCCGCTTCGCCAACGAAAAACAGATCGTTGAAAAAGCGTACCAGGAATACCAGGAGCTCCGGAAAGCCCACGAGTGGCCCGGAACCAGAAAATATTATTGAGCCTTTCAGGTCCTCACACAGGAGAACAGACATGCTGCACTGGCTGGATCATTATTATATCTCTGACGGCATCCACGGCAATGTGGCCATCCAGTCAAAGATCGACGCGGGTCATGCCGCGAATGGCATCTGGCTTGTCACTTTGTCGAACAATCCGGACAACATCTGCGAGCTGATCCCTGCGAACCTTCTGATACAGCGGAGTCTTTATGACAGCTGTCCTCTGATCATAGGCATGGCCAAAGGGAAAAAAGAGGCCATCGACCTGGTCAAAAAGATCGTGGAAGGCATGGTCAGAAAGAAAAAAGGGTTCGACCTCAAAGAATACATAAAAAACAGGTGAGAGCATGGCGCACATCCTATGGACAATCCTGAAAATCATCCTGATCATCCTGGGGATCCTTCTCGGCCTGCTTCTTCTGGCAGTGCTTCTGCTTTTGTTCTGTCCGGTCCGCTACCGTTTTCACGCGGCCAAGACGGAAGAGATGAAGTTCAGCCAGGCTCAGGCGGACGCCGGCGTGAGCTGGCTGTTCGGGGGCGCGTGGGTCAAAGTGATCTATCAGGATCATGATACCGATATTAAAGTAAGGCTTTTCGGGATCCCGCTTGACAAGTTCCTGCTCGGGGATAAAAATGAACCAAGAGCGCAGGAAAAAGAGCCTGAGGCAGAAGAATCCGTCTGGATCCAGGAGGAAAAAGATACGGCTCCCGAGGAAAAAGAAAGCCTCCCGGAGGAGCCGGATACCCTTTCGGAAGCGAAAGACGAGCCCCCCGCTCTGCCTGCTCCGGAGGAGGAGCCTGTACCTGACAAAGACACGGCTGCAGACAGCGGCGCATCACCAAAAACTTCCCTTTTTGGAAAGATCAAAGGCGTATTTACCGGAATAAAGGATAAGGCCGCCGCCGTACTGGATCAGATCCGGCATACCTGGGCCACCGCGGCCTGGTGGCATGATTTCATTTTTGACGAAAGGACGCAGGAAGCAATCGCCCTGGTGCTTCGGGAAGCCGGATTCCTCATCCGCCATGTGCTTCCGACCCGGATGTGGGGCGAGATATCCTTCGGCAGTGAAGATCCGTCTCTGACGGGACGCGTCACAGGCGCTTTTGCCATGACGGTTCCCTTCCATAAAAACAATGTCGTGCTTCATCCCTCGTTTGAATGCAGAGATTTCGCAGCGGGGGAACTGACGGCCAAGGGCCGGGTGTACGGCTGTGCTTTTGTACTGGCGGGACTCAAGATACTGCTCAGCAAAAATATTCGTTTTGTTCTGAAAAAACTGAAAACCAAAAACAAGACCATACCTTTGAAGGAGGAATAAGATGGCACAGGGAAATAACTTCAGAGAGACAGTCAGTTCGTTATTCCAGGGAATGGACAGCGTGTTTTCCGCCAAGACGGTGGTGGGAGATGCCATTCATGTGGGAGATGTCACTATACTTCCCCTGATGGACATTTCCTTCGGTGCCGGGGCAGGTGCCTTCGGAGGAGAAAAAAAGAACAATGACGGCGGCGGGATCGGCGGAAAGATGACGCCGTGTGCCCTGCTGGTGATCCATAACGGCAGCACCAAGCTTGTCAATATCAAAAACCAGAGCAATCTGAACAAGGTGCTTGACATGGTTCCCGATCTGGTCAACAAATTTGCGCCGGGATCCGCGGATGACGTCCCCGATGAGATCGTCATTCATACGCCGGAAGAATCTAAGGGAGAAAACCAGGAATAATAAAGCGTACAGAGTAAAAAAGACGCCCTCACACTTGTGAGGGCGTTTTGTTCAGCATGATAATCGCTCTTATGCGCGTTCTACTCTGCCGGATCTGAGACAAGAAGTACAAACGTACATTTTCTTGTTGGCTCCGCTTGCAAGCTTAACACGAACGGATTTGATATTGGATTTCCACATTTTATTGGATCTTCTATGTGAATGACTCACGTTATTTCCAAAATGAGCGCCTTTATCACAAATTGCACATCTGGCCATGACTGCACCTCCTTGACTCATGTTTTCAACATTCCTTATTCTAACAGATGAAAATGGCTTTTGCAAGGGAAAAATCATAAATTGGAAAAATATTGTTTTCTTTTTTGGTAAAACACGGTATAATACCACTGAATCATCATTTATTAAGAATGAATTAGGAGGTATCTTATGAACGGAAGTATTGATTCCGGATTAGGACGCATCGTGATCGATACAGATGTGATCGCCACCTATGCCGGGAGCGTCGCGGTGGAATGCTTCGGCATCGTCGGCATGGCGGCCGTCAGCATGAAGGACGGCCTGGTAAAGCTTCTTCGCGGAGACAGCCTGAAGCATGGCATCAATGTCCGGATCACGCCTGATAATAAAATCCAGCTTGACTTTCATGTGATCGTCGCATTCGGCGTCAGCATCAGCACCATTGCGGACAATCTGGTCAACAATGTCAAATATAAAATGGAAGCCTTCACCGGTATGGAGATCGAAAAGATCAACATTTTCGCGGAAGGCGTTCGGGTGATCGATTAACAACAGAGGAGGAACGGGATTTTGAATAACACGACCATAGATGCCGTGATGCTCTCCAGAATGTTCCTCTCGGGAGCCCGGAATCTTGAATCTAAGAAAGAATGGATCAATGAACTGAATGTATTTCCGGTTCCCGACGGGGATACCGGAACAAACATGTCGCTTACCATCATCTCCGCCGTACAGGAAGTCTGCGCCATCAAGGACGAAGACCTCACCATGGAAGGCCTTTGCAAAGCCATCTCCTCCGGATCCCTCAGAGGGGCCCGGGGCAATTCCGGCGTCATTTTGTCTCAGCTTCTCCGCGGCCTGACCCGCGGCGTAAGAGACCATCATCAGCTGGATGCAAAAATGCTGGCCGCAGCCATGGAAAAGGCGGTCGAGACAGCCTACAAGGCAGTCATGAAACCAAAGGAAGGCACCATCCTGACCGTTGCGAGAGAAGCGGCTGAAAAAGCCACCGAGATCTGCGAGGATGTGAATGATCTGGAGACTTTCTTCCGCGAGATCATCGTTCATGCGGAGGAGACCCTCCTGAAAACGCCGGATATGCTTCCCGTTTTAAAGGAAGCAGGCGTGGTGGATTCCGGCGGACAGGGCCTTCTGGAAGTACTGCATGGCGCTCTGGACGGCTACATGGGCAAAGATATCGATTACGCCCGCTTTTCGCCCGGCGAAGCCCGCCCGGCCGTGACAAAGATCTCCGAGGATACCGAAAAAGAGATTAAATTCGGTTACTGCACCGAGTTCATCGTTCTTCTTAAAAAACCGCTCTCGGAAGAAGAAGAGGATGAATTCAAAGCCTTCCTGAACTCCATCGGCGATTCCATCGTGCTCGTCGCGGACGACGAGATCGTAAAAGTCCATGTCCACACCAACCATCCAGGACAGGCATTTGAAAAAGGTCTTACCTACGGCGAACTTTCCCGGATGAAGGTCGACAACATGCGCGAAGAGCATCAGGAAAAGCTCATCAAAGACGCTGAAAAGCTCGCCCGCATCCAGGCGGAGGAGGATGAAGCCAAAAAGCCGATGAAGGAATACGGCTTTATCTCCGTTTCCTCCGGAGACGGACTTTCGGAGATCTTCCGTGAGCTGGGCGTCGACTATCTGATCGAAGGCGGCCAGACCATGAACCCCAGTACGGACGATATGCTGAAGGCGATCAAGCACGTACGGGCAAAGACCATTTTCATCCTGCCGAACAACAAGAACATCATCCTGGCGGCCAACCAGGCCCGGGACCTGACCAAGGACAAAAAGATCATGGTCGTTCCGACCAAGACCATCCCCCAGGGCATCTCCGCCATGATCGGCTTTATGGAGGAAAACTCTCCGGAAGACAACCTCTCCGCCATGGAAGAAGCGATGTCGTACGTAAAGACCGGTCAGATCACCTACGCGGTCCGCGATACCAGACTCAACAACAAAGAGATCCATGAAGGGGACTTCATGGGCGTCGGTGACAACGGCATCCTTGCTGTCGGCGAGGACAGAATCCAGGTCGCCCTGGATACGCTGGAAGCCATGACTACCGAAGAGGCTGGCGTCATCAGCGTATATTATGGCGCCGAGACCACGGAAGAAGAAGTCGAAGAGCTGAACCAGAAGATCACCAAAGCCTATCCGGACATGGAGATCGTCATAAATCCTGGCGGACAGCCGGTCTACTATTACATTCTTTCCGTAGAATAAAAGGTATTATAATATGAAGCTTTTAAGAGAACTCAAAGGAGTCGGCGATAAAACGGAAAAGCTTCTGGAAAAAGCAGGTCTCGCCACAGTGCAGGACCTGCTTTGCTATTATCCGCGCCGGTATGAGGAATACGCGCCTCCTGTCCGTATCCGGGATGTCCGGGAAGGAGAGATGGTGACCATCCAGGCGCGTGTCTCTTCAGGCGTCTCCGTAAACGCCAAAGGACGTATTCCCGTCACAAGCGCGACATTGCAGGATGACAGCGGCACGATCACAGCGGCCTGGTTCCGCTCGGCATATCTTCGGAATATCCTGAAGAGGGGAAGCCTCTTCCTGTTCCGGGGCGTCTGCGTACGCCGCGGCAAAACGCTGCAGCTCCAGCATCCGGAGGTCTTTCTGCCGGAAAAATACCGGGAAGTCAATCTTTCCCTTCAGCCGGTCTACCGGCTGACCGCCGGCCTCTCCAACAAGACCGTGCAGCGGCTGGTCCGGAACGCCCTGAATGAGAAGGTCCGGGAGCCGGATCCCCTTCCCCCGGAGATCCGGGAACGCTATGGCCTGTGCGATGAAAGCTTTGCGGAGGAAACCATCCACTTTCCGAAGGATAAAGAGCAGCTCATCATCGCCCGCAGCCGTCTGGTGTTCGACGAATTTCTCCTTTTCATCCTTTCTCTGCAGCATCTGAAAGAAAATGCCGGGACAAGCCGGAACGCTTTTCCCATGAAAAAGGTGTGGACCACAGAGCGTGTGATCGAAGAGCTCCCCTACACCCTGACATCCGCCCAGCAGAATGTCTGGCATCAGATAGAACGGGATCTGACGGGAATTCCGCTGACTTCCCGGCTGATCCAGGGAGATGTCGGCTCCGGAAAAACCATCCTTGCTTTTCTGGCTATGATCCTTGCAGCCGAGAACGGATGGCAGAGCGCCCTCATGGTGCCGACCGAGGTGCTCTCACACCAGCATTATGAAAGCCTGTGCGCCCTTCTATCCGAAAACGGGCTGGAACACTTCTGTCCGGTCCTTCTGACAGGAAGCCAGACGGCGAAGGAAAAGAAAGAGATCTGCGAAAAGATCCGGTCCGGAGAAGCACTCATGATCATCGGAACGCATGCGCTCATTCAGGAAAAGGTCAGGTACAAAAATCTTGCGCTGGCCATCACGGATGAGCAGCACCGTTTCGGCGTCAAGCAGAGGCAGATGCTCTCCGGCGGGGAAGACATTCCCCATGTGCTGGTCATGAGCGCGACGCCCATTCCGCGTACGCTGGCGATCATCCTGTTCGGTGATCTGGACATCTCTGTCCTCGATGAAAAACCGAAAAACAGGCTTCCCATCAAAAACTGCGTAGTTGGAACGCACTGGAGGGCAAACGCCTGGAATTTTATCAAAAACCAGACGGAAGCAGGCAGGCAGGCTTATGTCATCTGTCCTATGGTGGAAGAGTCCTCCGAGATCGAAGCGGAAAACGTGACCGACTACACCGAGAGGCTCCAGAAGGCTCTCCCGGAAAACATCACCGTGAGCGCACTGCATGGCAGGATGCCGGCCCGTGAAAAGAACCGGATCATGAATGCTTTTGCATCCGGCGAGATCGACGTTCTGGTTTCCACCACGGTGATCGAGGTAGGCGTGAACGTACCGAACGCAACCGTCATGATGGTGGAAAACGCCGAGAGATTCGGCCTTGCCCAGCTGCATCAGCTTCGCGGCCGTGTCGGGAGAGGAGAGCACCAGTCCTACTGTATCTTCATGCAGGGTAATGAGGATGAAGAGACACGGAAGAGACTGGAGATCCTCAATTCCTCCAACGACGGCTTTTTTATCGCGGGAGAAGACTTAAGGCTTCGAGGCCCCGGAGACCTCTTCGGCATCCGTCAGAGCGGCGTTCTGGAATTCGGCCTCGCCGACATCTATCAGGACGCCGGAATCCTGCAGCAGGCAAGCGAAGCTGCGCGAGAGATCCTGACTCTGGACCCGGAACTCGCCCTTCCGCAGAACCTTCCGCTGCAGAAACGTCTTACATTATATATGGAAGGAAATCTGAAAAAGCTTACCATTTAAGTCGGATTTTTGCTTCGTAATCGTCGCAAAAATTACCGATTTTGGTCAATATTCAGGTGAATCTTTAACAAATATTGGACAGTATCCACTTAAAAAACACTCATAATTAACAATTTTCAAATCTGTTGTTGCAATTCAAAAAAAAACGTAGTATCCTAGTGGGCGGAAAAAAGATTTACTTGTTTTAATTGATTTTTAAGGAGGCAATCCACATGGTAAAGAAAGCATCTGAGAAAGCTGCAGAGACTGCAGTCGTCAAAGAAGCTGCAAAAACTGTAGAGACTACCGTTAAAGAAACAAAGGCACCTGTTGTCGCCGCGAAGGTCGAAAAAGCTGAAAAGGCTGTTAAGGCTGTCAAGGAATCTGCTGAAAAGACTGTCAAAGAAGCAGTCAAAAAGACCGCAGCCAAAAAGACCGTCAAGGCTGCCAAGACTGAAAAGCCCGCTGCAAAGGCTGAAACCACCACAGCTGTTTATGTACAGTTCTGGGGCAAAGAAGTCTATGCAAAGGATGTCGTGGAACAGGTCAAAAAGATCTGGACAGACGAGCTTAAGAACAAAGCAGAAGATCTTAAGGATGTCAAGGTTTATATCAAACCGGAAGACAACAGCGCATACTATGTCATCAACGGCGATGTGACCGGCATTATCGAACTGTAATCAGACCGAAAGATGACCGAATGGCAGATATGATCCGTATATGGACCATATCTGCTTTTTTATTGAAAGATGTCTCATGTTTATTTTGTATATTTTTGATAATTAGATTGCACTTTATTTGTCTGTTTGTTATAATGTTGTATAGACCTGAAATTTGGGCTGTGTAAAAGAAAATGCACGGAGGAAATTCAGATGAATCTGGGAATAATAGCACACAACAGCAAAAAAGTGTTGATCGAGGACTTTTGCATCGCATATAAAAACATCCTGGCCCGTCATGAGGTCTATGCGACCGGTACCACCGGCCGTCGGATCGAGGACGCGACCGGGCTGCATGTACACAAATTCCTTGCCGGCAGTATCGGCGGAGACAAACAGTTTATGGAGATGGTAGAGCGGGAGGACCTTGACCTGGTGATCCTTTTCTACAATCCCGTGATGATCGATGCCAAAGAACCGGATCTTCACGCGATCGTAAAGCGCTGCGATCAGTACAACATCCCCGTAGCGACCAATATCGCGACCGCGGAGCTTCTGATCCTTGGGCTTTCACGCGGAGACCTTGACTGGAGACTGAACCTGAAATGAGAGTGATCGCTGGCAAAGCAAGGCATCTTCCCTTAAAAACGCCCCCCGGTTCCAACACGCGTCCCACCACGGACAGGATCAAGGAGACCCTCTTCAACATTCTGCAGAATGAGATCCCGGGTGCTTCTTTCCTGGATCTGTATGCCGGGAGCGGGGCCATCGGGATCGAAGCGCTTTCCCGCGGTGCCTCTTCGGCCGTCTTTACTGACCGGGACAAAAAGGCCGTTTCCTGCATCAAGGAAAATCTGGCCTTTACAAAGCTTTCCGGCGGGACGGTACTGGCGATGGATGCCCTGCAGGCGCTGAAGACGCTGGAAGGACGTGAAGCGTTCGACGTGATCTTCATGGATCCTCCCTACGGACAGGGGCTTGAAAAAGAAGCCTTCTCCTGGCTGCGGAACAGCTCTCTGGCATCTGAAAAAACCCTTCTTATCCTGGAAGCGGACCTTAAGTCGGATCTCTCCTGGATAGAGGATGCCGGTTTTTACATCATTCGTGAAAAGACCTACAAGACCAACCGCCACCTGTTTATCAAAAGAAAAGAAAGAGAGTAAGCCTTATGGTAGTAGCCGTTTATCCAGGCAGCTTTGACCCGGTAACCTTCGGCCATCTGGACGTCATCAAAAGATCGAGCTCCAGCTTTGACCGGCTGATCCTCGGAGTTTTACATAATTCTGCAAAAAGTCCATTGTTTTCTGTTGAAGAACGTGTTAATATACTGAAAAAGGCAACTGATGGTATACATAATGTGATCGTAAAGCCCTTTGAAGGCCTGTCGGTCGACTTCGCCCGTGAGAACGGCGCGCAGGTGATCGTGCGAGGACTTCGGGCAGTGACTGACTTTGAATATGAGCTGCAGATGGCGCAGACAAACCGTGTGCTCGCACCTGACATCGAGACCATGTTTATGACCACAAGTCTTGAATATGCTTATCTCAGCTCCACCATCATGAAAGAAGTTGCCCGGTTTGGGGGCGACCTGAGCCGCTTTGCGCCGCCGGAGATCATTTCGGAGGTCATGCGAAAAATTCACACAAGCGCTTAACGATAAGGAGAATCAGGGGAATGAGCAGCAGAATAGAACAGATCATTGAAGAAATCGAAGAGTATGTGGAGAGCTGTAAATATCAGCCTCTTTCTACACGCAAGATCGTCGTCGACAAGGAAGAGATCTCGGAATATCTCCGTGAGCTCCGCTTAAAAACGCCGGACGAGATCAAACGTTATCAGAAGATCATCAGCAACAAGGACGCCATCCTGGAGGACGCCCAGTCCAAGGCGGACGCTCTGATCGCGGACGCGCAGGAGCGGGCCAACGAGCTTGTCCAGCAGCATGAGATCATGCAGAAAGCCTACGCGCAGGCCAATGAGACCGTAAACGAGGCCAACCGTCAGGCCCAGGAGATCCTGGATTCGGCCACACAGGACGCAAACAACATCCGTCTCTCAGCGATCACTTACACGGATGAGATGATGAGCAATATCGGTACGGTCCTCAACGACACGCTGGACGACGCCGGCGGGAAGTACCGCAGCTTTATCGATTCACTTCAGAGCTGTCTGGATATCGTAAATCAGAACCGGCAGGAGCTGGCTCCGCAGACCGCCCAGGCAGCTGCCATGACTTCTTCCTTCCCGGTACCGGAAGCGGACGAACCGGCGGAAACTGACACACAGGGCCTGTTGGACGATCTGGAAGATCTCGATGATCTGGATGAATAAGACTGTATAATGCACTGGTGCCGGGGGGAGACCTTCGGCACCTTTGTTGGTTCAAAAAGAAAACCAGACTGAAAGGATAAACGATAGCATGGGCATATTATCAAATCTTCAGCCGGAAAATGTATTTCACTACTTTGAAGAGCTTTGCAGAATCCCGCATGGGTCCGGCAATACGAAAGCGATCAGCGATTACATCGTCTCCTTTGCAAAGGAGCGCGCCCTGGAATATATCCAGGATGAAATGAACAATGTCGTCATCCGCGCGGAAGCATCGGAGGGCTGTGAAGACGCCCCCGGCGTGATCCTGCAGGGACATATCGACATGGTCTGTGAAAAAAGGCCGGACATTGAACATGATTTTGAGAAGGACGGGCTGGACCTGATCGTCTCGGACGGCTTTGTAAGAGCCAACGGCACCACCCTGGGCGGCGACGACGGGATCGCGGCAGCCATGATGCTCGCCATTCTGGCTGATCCTTCCATCGTCCATCCAAAGCTGGAATGTGTCTTTACAACGGATGAGGAGATCGGCCTTCTGGGCGCTGCCGCCATGGACGCGGGCGTTCTTGACGGCAGGCGGATGATCAATCTGGACTCCGAGGAAGAAGGTATTCTGCTCGCCGGCTGCGCAGGAGGCAGCGTCGTGAAAAGCGAACTCTCCGTGGGCAGAAGAGAGCGGAACGGCCTCGACATGACCATCGATGTGACCGGTCTTCGGGGCGGCCATTCCGGCGGTGAGATCGACAAGATCCGGATGAACGCCTGCCTTGTGATGGCCCGTTTTTTGTACAACTTAAACGAACGTATAGAATATGGACTGTCGGAACTGGAAGGCGGCACCAAGGACAATGCGATCCCCCGCAGCTGTCACGCCAGGATCTGCATCTCCCCGGCTGATGAAGGGATCGTTTTTGCCGAAGCTGAAAAGCTTCAGGAGGAACTTCGGAAAGAATACGCCGTCAGCGACCCGGATGTGACCATTACGGCCGTAAGACAGGGATCCGGTGAATATAAATGCCTGCATCCTACCGGCCTCGGCAAGGTCATGTTCCTTCTTCGCAACACGCCTTTCGGCGTGCAGAAGATGAGCGGTTCTGTCCCGGGCCTCGTGGAGACCTCCCTTAATTTAGGCATTCTGAAGCTGGACAACAGCACCCTCGTGATGGAGAACAGCGTACGTTCTTCCATCGGGTCCGCAAAAAAAGACCTCCAGAACCGTCTGATCTTCCTGACAGAGTTCCTGGGCGGCAAAGCGACGGTGCACGGGGATTATCCCGGCTGGGAATACCGGCAGGAATCTCCTCTCCGCGAAGTTATGACAAGTGTTTACAAGGATCTCTTTGGAAAAGAGATGGAAGTCACTGTGATCCACGCAGGACTTGAGTGCGGTCTTTTTTATGACCGATTAGAAGGACTCGACTGTGTGTCCATCGGACCGGACATCTTTGATATCCATACATCGGAAGAGCATCTTGATATCGCGTCGACAGAAAGAACGTGGAACTATCTTTGCGCCGTCCTGAAGGCGCTCTCCCGTTAACACGGGCGTTCCCCGGAGGTGAAGGATTTTGGAAATACAGCTATGGAGAAAGATCCTCTGCCCCTATGAACTGGCGGTCAGGGAACTGATATTGAAATTTGAACATATTATCGAAGAGCATCGGATGAACGGCCTGTATTCCCCGATCGAGCAGGTGACCGGCCGGGTCAAAAGCGTTGCTTCCATCCTGGAAAAGCTGCAGCGGAAGAACATTCCCATAGAGCGTATGGAGGAAGAGGTGGAGGACATCGCCGGCATCCGGATCATCTGCCAGTTTGAGGAAGATATCGAGACCGTGGCGGAGATGCTCCAGAAACGTTCGGATCTCACGATCAAGAGTGAAAAAAACTATCTGAAAAAGATCAAAGAGAGCGGCTACCGCAGCTATCATCTGATCATCTATTACACTGTCGAAACGCTGGAGGGACCAAAAAGGATCCAGGCGGAACTGCAGATCCGTACCATGGCCATGGATTTCTGGGCCACCATTGAGCATTCACTGCAGTATAAATACAAAGGCGACATGCCTCCCCATGTGGCGGAGCGCCTGACAAAAGCAGCTGAAGCCATCCACGCCCTGGACCACGAAATGTCCTCGGTCCGTGATGAGATCATGGACGCGCAGAATTCTTCGCGCCTGCAGTCGGATATCGTGCAGGATATCCTGCTCTGCATCGAAAATCTGTACAAGGTCTCCAACGAACGGGAGGTCCGTAAGATACAGGATGAATTCCTCCGGATCTACAGCGGCAAAGACATGCAGCAGCTGGAACGTTTCCACCGACAGCTCGATATCATCGCCGAGGGCTACCGTGCCCAGGCCCTGTACTGAGGTGGCTCCGCATGTCTGATTTTCTTCCGGTAACACGAAAAGAAATGGAAGAGAGAGGCTGGGACCGGCCTGATTTCGTCTATGTATCCGGCGATGCCTATGTGGATCATTCTTCGTTTGGAACAGCCATCATAAGCCGTCTGCTGGAATCGCGCGGCTACAGAGTCTGCATCATCCCGCAGCCGGACTGGAAGGATGATCAGAGCATTGCCGTCTTTGGAGAACCGCGGCTTGCTTTTCTGGTCTCTGCCGGGAATATGGATTCCATGGTCAACCATTTTACGGTTTCCAGAAAGCGGCGGAAGACGGATGCCTATTCCCCCGGCGGAAAGACGCACCTTCGCCCGGACCATGCAGTAGTCGTATACAGCAATCTGATCAGGAGGACTTTCAAGCGCACGCCCATCATCCTGGGCGGTATCGAAGCCAGCCTCAGAAGACTTGCCCATTACGATTACTGGTCCGACTCTCTTAAGCGCAGCGTGCTCATGGATTCCGGCGCGGATCTGATCTCGTACGGGATGGGAGAGCATTCCATTCCGGAGATCGCCGAAGCTTTGTCTTCCGGCATCCCTGTGTCGCAGATCACTTACATCCGGGGCACCTGCTACCGGGCAAAAGACCTTTCGGCCTGTCCGGACGCCCATATTCTTCCGGATTTTGAGCGGATGGCGGCGGACAAGTCTCTGTATGCAAAAAGCTTTGCCGTACAATACCGGAATACGGATCCTTTTACGGCTGTCCCTCTTGCAGAAGAATATAAAGGCAAAGGCTTCGTAGTACAGAATCCTCCTTCCCTCCCGCTTACAGAGCAGGAGATGGACGACGTCTACGAATTTCCATATGCCGGCAGAGCCCATCCCATGTATGACAAGGAGGGCGGCGTGCCGGCCATCAGTGAGATCCGGTTCAGTCTGGCAAGCAACCGCGGATGCTTTGGAAGCTGCAGTTTCTGCGCCCTCACCTTCCATCAGGGAAGGATCGTACAGACAAGAAGCCACGATTCCATCCTGCGGGAAGCTGTCTCCATGACACAGGATCCTGATTTTAAAGGCTTTATCCACGATGTAGGCGGTCCGACCGCCAACTTCCGGCATCCGGCCTGCAAAAAGCAGCTGGTAAAAGGAGCCTGCAAGGACAGGCAGTGCCTGTTCCCGAAACCCTGCCCCAATCTCACGGTCGATCATTCGGATTATCTGGAGCTGCTGCGAAAGCTCCGGAAACTGCCCGGCGTAAAAAAAGTGTTCATCCGCTCCGGCATCCGTTTTGATTATCTGATGGCAGATCCGGACAGGCGCTTTTTTACTGACCTGTGCCGGTATCACGTGAGCGGACAGCTCCGTGTTGCGCCGGAGCATGTCTCGCCGAAGGTGCTGCGCCTGATGGGAAAGCCGGAGCACCGCGTTTACGAGGCATTTCTCAAAGAATACAAAAAGATCAACAAAAATCTGGGGACCGACCAGTACGCCGTTCCCTATTTTATATCGTCCCATCCGGGCTGTACCATGAAAGAAGCGGTGGAGCTGGCCGAATATATCCGGGATCTGCATTTTACGCCGGAACAGGTGCAGGATTTTTATCCGACGCCTTCGACGCTTTCAACGTGCATGTATTACACAGGCATCCATCCGCTGACAGGGGAAAAAGTGTATGTGCCCCGTTCCCCTCATGAAAAAGCGATCCAGCGGGCTCTGATGCAGTACAAAGACCCCAAAAACCGCGCTCTGGTGCTGGAAGGTCTGCAGATGGCCGGCAGGATGGACCTGATCGGATACGGACCCGGCTGCCTGCTGCGGCCTGAGAAGGGAAAAGCGAGGGAAAACCATGGCAAAGACAGAAGGCCGAAAAAAGCGCCCCGGAAAAGGTGATTTCGGTTATTTCAAAAACGAAAAGAAGAGAAGAACGTTGATCACGGCGGCTTTGTTTTTCCTGCCGGTCACTGTTCTGATCGTCGCCTGGATCGTCTACGGGACCCGTATGAACGTCTGGACGGTCCTGTCTGTCGTGGGCTGCCTTCCCGGCTGCCGTTCCCTGGTCCATCTGATCATGCTGCTTCGCTGCCCGTCCATGGACGAGGCTTTATACCGGGATATCAGCGCACATCAGGGGACACTCACCATGGCTTATGAGATGTGCATGACATTCTACGAAAAGAATGCTCTTCTGGACGCATTTGCGGTCTGCGGCAATTCGGTGGTGCTTTTTTCCTCCGATCCGAAGACGGACGCTTCCTTTATCGCAAAAAACGCGCAGGATATCCTGCACAAGAACGGCTACAAGGCGGACGTCAAACTCCTGAAAGAAAAAAAGGCTTTTCTGGAACGTCTGGATTCCATGAACCAGCACCAGGATTCCCTTCGGGAGGGGATCCCCTTTACGCCGGATGAAAAATACCCGGACCTGAACCGGGATGAACTGATCAAGCACACGCTTCTTGCGCTGTGTCTGTAACGAATATGAAAGAACTTGAGATCAGAGAAAACGACGCCGGCCAGCGGCTGGACAAATATCTTGGAAAGCTGCTCCGCGAAGCGCCCAGAAGCTTTCTCTATAAAATGCTTCGAAAAAAAAACATCACCCTGAACGGACGAAAAGCCACCGGGGAGGAGAAACTCTGTGCCGGCGATCAGGTAAAGCTGTTCTTTTCGGATGAGACGTACCGGAAGTTTACCGGAGACGCCCCTGTAAAGGCAGTTGAGCAGGAACTTCAGATCATCTATGAAGATCCGGACGTACTGTTTTTTGTGAAACCGGCCGGCATGCTCTCGCAGCCGGATCACACGGGAGAGCCTTCCGCATCCGAGTATCTGCTGGGCTATCTTCTTCGGACAAACGCTGTCTCACAGGATGACCTGAAGACCTTCCGCCCCGGGGTATGCAACCGTCTCGACAGAAATACCACCGGGATCCTCTGCTGCGGAAAGAGCCTGAAGGGCTTACAGACACTGTCCGGCCTGTTTCACGACCGGAAGATCCGGAAGTACTACGAATGTCTGGTAGAAGGCGTTGTCGACCGTCCCGGTTCCCTGCATGGCTTTCTTGTAAAGGACGGCAGGACAAATACGGTCAGGATCTGTGACGCCGATCCGGGCGGGGGCAGCCTGATCGAGACGGAATATGAACCGGTCTGTTCGGACGGAGAGCGTACCTTGCTTCGTGTCCGTCTCATTACCGGAAAAACGCATCAGATCCGTGCGCATCTTTCTTCCATCGGACATCCCGTGACAGGGGATCCAAAGTACTGTCACGACCGGAGATCCCTCACATGGGCCAGATCCCACGGATATCCATACCAGATGCTGCATGCTTCAGAAATCATCTTCCCGGAAACAGTGGAAGCGCTTCCATCGCTTTCCGGAAAAAGAATCTATGTACCTGCTGCATTTCGCACCCTCATAACAGCTGAATAACTGACCGAAAATCCAAACACACCCTCAGAAGAAAAGAATGAACAGATAGTCGATTCTTCCGAAGGAGAAGGCGAGGAAGAACCTATGAAATATAAGAGTGAGATCATGGAATATGTAAAAATGATCATCCTGGTCGTCGTTGTCGTAGTGATCGTGGACGGCGTCATCCTGATCAACGCCAAGATTCCTTCCGCATCCATGGAGACCACCATCATGACGGGGGACCGTATCTTCGGACTCCGGATGGCCTACGGGATCAACATCGATCTGGGACCGTTCCATTATAACGTCAAGATGAGGGATCCGGAAAGATACGATATCGTGATCTTCCATTATCCTGACAACGAAAAGAAGCTGTTTATCAAACGTATCATCGGCCTGCCCGGCGAGACCCTCACCATTCAGGACGGCAAGGTCTATGTGGACGGATCAAGCGAACCGCTGAGAGACGATTTCGCGACCGGATACACCTACTTCCACTATGCCTCTACGCCGAACGGGACCATAACCGTGCCGGAAGACTGCTATTTCATGCTGGGAGACAACCGTGAAAATTCGAAGGACTCCCGTTACTGGGTGAATAAGTTTGTGAAATTTGACAAGATCGTGGGCAAAGCCCTGTTCCGTTACTGGCCGATCATCAAGCCCAAGATCCTCTGGGAGTGATCCTATGGCGACCTGGAACAGCAGAGGCCTCAGGGGGAGCACCCTGGAGGAGCTTGTAAACCGCACAAACGAACAGTACAGGGAAAAACACCTGGCTCTGATCCAGAAGATCCCGACCCCCATCACGCCGGTCCGGATGGACAAGGAATCACGCCAGATCACCCTCGCGTATTTTGACCAGCAGAGCACGGTGGATTATATCGGGGCAGTGCAGGGCATTCCGGTCTGTTTTGACGCCAAGGAATGCGCAAAAGAGACCTTCCCCCTTGCCAACATCCATCCGCATCAGGTACGGTTTATGGAAGAATTTGAACAGCAGGGAGGCATCGCCTTTTTTCTGTTGTTCTACAGCTCCGAAAACCGGTTTTATTACCTGCGTCTCTCAGAGCTTCTGGTGTTCTGGGAGAGGATGAACAACGGCGGGCGCAAGAGCTTCCGCCAGGATGAGCTGAACCCTGCCTACTTTCTGCCGGCGCATGGCGGCGTGATGGTTCCGTATCTGGAGCGGCTGAAAATGGATCTGGCGGACAGGAATTATTGATCCGGAGGACAGACTATTGCAGAGAATCTTTCATACACCCGACGGCGTTCGGGATATCACAGGATCGGAATGCGATCAGAAAAGAGCGCTGCAGGAAAAGCTTCGTAAGGTTTTCCTGCGGTTCGGGTGCCGGGAGATCGAGACACCCGCTTTTGAGTATTTTGAAGTGTTTTCAAGTGAAGTAGGGACCACCCCTTCCCGGGAGCTTTTCAAATTTTTTGACCGGGAGGGAAATACGCTGGTCCTGCGGCCTGACTTCACCCCTCCGGTATCGAGGGCGGCCGCGACCTACTATGAACCGGACAAAACGCCGGTCAGCCTTTTTTACACAGGAAAGACTTTTATCAATCATTCCAGCCTCCGCGGACAGCTGAAGGAGACGACGCAGATGGGCGTGGAGCATTTTGGAGACGACAGCTGCGACTGCGACGCAGAGCTGCTCGCCATGACGGTGGAATGCCTCCTGGAATCCGGCCTAACGGAATTCCAGGTGAGCGTGGGAGAAGTGGACTATTTCAAGTCCCTGATCGCCAAAGCAGGCCTTCCGGAGGAGACCGAAAACGAGATCCGTGAGCTGATCTCCCAGAAAAACGAATTCGGCGTAGAGACCGTCGTGATGGAACACGGGGTGGAAGAGAGCCTGGCAAAGGCTTTTGTGAGCCTTTCGTCCCTCTATGGCGGACCGGACGTGCTGGACAAAGCCGAAAAGCTTACCGATGATCCTGTGGCGCTTTCTGCTGTCGACAGGCTCCGCCGGATCTATGATATCCTTTCCTGCTACGGATATGAAAAATACATCTCCTTCGATTTCGGCATGCTGAGCAAATACCGCTATTATACCGGAATCATCTTCAGCGCCTTTACCTACGGCTCCGGAGAGCCCCTCATCAAAGGCGGAAGATACGACCATCTTCCCGCGCATTTCGGGAAGAACGCGCCGGCCATCGGTTTCTGCATCGTGATCGAAAACTTGCTTCTGGCTCTTTCCAGACAAAAGCTTTTGAAGGACACCGGATACGAGATCCAGGAGATCCGCTACCTTCCGGAGGAAAGAGAGCAGGCCATCAGGACTGCTCAGAAGCTCAGGGCCGAGGGAAGGGCGGTCAGACTCTTCGCGGCGGATAAGGAGGTTTGCCCTTGAGATACCTGACATTTGCACTGACAAAAGGACGGCTTGCCGAGAAGACGCTGGAACTTCTCCAGAAGGTCGGCATCACCTGCACCGAAATGCAGGATAAAAAGACGCGTAAGCTGATCTTTGTAAACGAAGAGAAAAAGCTGCGTTTCTTTCTGGCCAAAGGGCCGGACGTTCCCACCTATGTGGAGTACGGCGCCGCGGACATCGGCGTCGTAGGAAAGGACACGCTGCTTGAAGAAGGCAGAAAGCTATACGAGGTCCTGGACCTCGGCTTCGGAAAATGCCGCATGTGCGTCTGCGGACCGGAATCGGCGAGAGAACTGCTGAACACCAACCAGCTTCTCCGTGTCGCCACCAAATATCCCAACATCGCGCGGGATTATTTTTTCAACCAGAGACACCAGACCGTAGAGCTGATCAAACTGAACGGATCCATCGAGCTTGCGCCGATCGTAGGCCTCTCCGAGGTGATCGTCGATATCGTGGAGACCGGTTCGACATTGAAAGAAAACGGACTGACGGTGCTGGAAGAGGTCTGCCCCCTGTCCGCCCGCATGGTCGTGAACCAGGTCAGCATGAAGATGGAAGACGAACGCATCCGTGAACTTATCCGCTCCCTCAGAGCCGTACTGTAAAGGATAAAAGATGAAAAGAATAAAACTCACCAAAGAATCTACCAAAGACCTTCTGGACAGCCTTTTAAAACGTTCTCCCCGCAATTACGGCGAATATGAAAAGATCGTCGCCGACATCCTGCAGGACGTACAGACCCGGGGAGACGAAGCCGTATTTGACTATACCGAAAAATTCGACAAGGTCCGGATCACAAAGGACACCGTCCTGGTCACGGAAGAGGAGATCCGGGAAGCCTATTCTCTGGTGGATCCTTCCCTCCTTGAAGTGATCCGCAGATCCCTCGTGAACATCCGGGATTTTCACCAGAAGCAGCTCCAGAACAGCTGGTTTACCACCACGCCGGAAGGAACCATGCTCGGGCAGAAGGTAACGCCTCTGTCCCGGGTGGGGGTCTATGTGCCGGGCGGAAAAGCCGTCTATCCTTCCTCGGTCCTTATGAACATCGTTCCCGCCAAGGTCGCAGGCGTGCCGGAGATCATCATGACGACGCCCCCCGATCAAAACGGGAAGGTCTTTCCATCCACCCTGGTAGCCGCCTGTGAAGCCGGCGCCGACCGGATCTACAAAGCCGGCGGGGCGCAGGCGATCGGAGCCCTCGCCTATGGGACCGAGAGCATCCCGAAGGCAGACAAGATCGTAGGCCCCGGCAACATCTTCGTAGCCCTTGCAAAAAAAGCCGTTTACGGTTTTGTAAGCATCGACTCCATCGCTGGTCCGAGCGAGATCCTCGTCCTTGCGGACGAGACGGCGAACCCCAGGTTTGTCGCGGCCGACCTTCTGTCCCAGGCTGAACACGATGAGATGGCAAGCGCCATTCTGGTAACCACCTCCGAAGAGCTGGCGTCCAGAGTGGAAGAGGAGGTCGAAGGCTTTGTAAAAGTCCTCTCCCGCAGCGAGATCATCCGGAAGTCTCTCGACAGCTTCGGCTATATCCTGACGACAGACTCCATGGAGGATGCCATCGAAGCCGTGGACGCCATCGCGTCCGAACACCTGGAGATCGTGACGAAAAATCCCTTTGAAGTCATGATGAAGGTCAGAAACGCCGGTGCCATCTTCCTTGGCGAATACAGCTCCGAACCGCTCGGCGATTATTTCGCAGGACCGAACCATGTGCTTCCCACCAACGGAACGGCACGCTTTTTCTCGGCTCTTTCCGTCGACGACTTTATCAAGAAATCCAGCATCATCTATTACTCCAGGCAGGCCCTGGAAGCCGTGCATCAGGATATCGAGCGCTTTGCCGCGTCCGAACAGCTGACCGCGCACGCGAATTCCATCGCCGTCCGTTTTGAAGAAAGGAAATGACATGTCAAAGCGAGAGTCTGCCATCGAAAGAAACACCCGGGAAACCAGGATCCGTCTGGGCATTCACCTCGACGGGAGCGGAAAAACGGAAGTCTGCACAGGCGTAGGTTTTTTTGACCACATGCTGGACGGTTTTGCCCGCCACGGTCTTTTTGACCTGACCTGCCATGTGGAGGGAGACCTGCAGGTGGACGACCACCACACGATCGAAGATACCGGCATCGTGCTTGGAAAAGCCATAGCGGAAGCGCTTGGAGACAAGAAAGGCATCCGCCGATACGGACACTTTATCCTTCCCATGGATGAGGTACTCGTTCTGTGTGCCGTGGATCTCTGCGGACGTGCGTATTTTTCCTATGAGGCAGCGTTCGGTACGGAAAAGATAGGGGATATGTCCACCGAGATGGTAAGGGAATTCTTCTACGCCGTCGCTTCGAACGCGCAGATGAACCTGCATATAAAAGTCCTGACTCCGGGAAACAGCCATCATATGGCGGAAGCCATGTTCAAATGCTTCGGAAAAGCCCTGGATATGGCGGCAGGCTTTGACAGCCGCGTAGACGGAATTCCTTCGACCAAAGGAGCATTGTGATGAAAAAAAAGATGATCCCCTGCATCTATCTGCAGGATAATAAAGCTGTGACAGGCTTCGGACAGAGGAATCTGTTCGGGGACGGAGAAGTTCTTCCCCTGGCTTCCTTCTACGGCGAAAACGGAGCGGACGCCCTGTTGGTGTTCGACTTTTCGACGGACGACCAGAGCCATGAAAAAGCCATCGCCATGATCAAAAACATCTGCCTGTATGCCGGGATCCCCGTGTATGCGGCAGGCAACATAAAAAGGCTGGAGGATGTCAAAAAGCTTCTCTATGCAGGATGCGAAAAGGTCGTCCTCAACCTTTCGCGAAGCGAAAATGAAAAACTTCTGCGGGAAGCGTCCGGGCGTTTCGGGAAGGACCGGATCTGGGTCAGCACCCTGTCCGCCCCGGATGTGCTGCTTGCTTCCGAGGTGATCCGAGAGAAAGCAGAAGGCATCCTCTGCCTGGATGACGATGAGACGCTTCTCTCGACCGTCTCCTCTCTGCAGGAAACATCCGGCCTTTCGGTCATCCTGCTGACGGACGAACAGGAGAGCTATCGACTGATCTCTCTGCTAACCATGCAGAATCTGTCCGGTCTTTCGGGAAGCTTTATCAGTCAGAAGGAAACCGATATCACTGCGTTTAAAAAACGCTGTCAGGAGCAGGGGCTGTCCGTCTGTCTGTATGAGAGCGATATCCGCTGGGAAGACCTGAAGCTGAATTCCGACGGAATGATCCCCGTGGTCGTGCAGGACAACCGTACCGACCAGGTCCTGATGGTCGCCTATATGAACCAGGAGGCTTTTGAGACTACGCTTCGCACCGGCCGCATGACTTATTACAGCCGCAGCCGCCAGACCCTCTGGAAAAAAGGCGAGACCTCCGGCCATGTCCAGCATGTGCGTTCCCTCACGCTGGACTGTGACAATGACACGATCCTTGCCAGGGTCTCTCAGGTGGGACCTGCCTGCCATACCGGCAGCTACAGCTGCTTTTTCAAGAACATTCTGGAAAAGCCTTCCCGCGACGCAAACCCCTTACGGGTGTTCCAGCACGTCTACGATGTGATCGTGGACCGCAAAGAGAACCCGCGTGAAGGTTCCTACACCAATTATCTCTTTGACAAAGGGATCGACAAGATCCTGAAAAAAGTGGGAGAAGAGTGCACCGAGATCGTGATCGCCGCGAAGAATCCGGATGCGGAAGAGATCAAGTACGAGATCGCGGATTTTCTGTATCACGCGATGGTGCTGATGGTGGAAAAGGGCGTCACCTGGGAAGACATCACTGACGAACTTGCAAGACGAGAATAAAAAAGAAGGTAGATGAGCGATGAAAAAATGGCTGGTCTTTACAGCGGGTCTGCCCGCGTTGTATATGGCGGCGCTGAAAGGGCGCCGCGGCAGTTCCTCCCTGAGCGCCTTTGACGGGTGGCTGTATGCCCACAGAGGCCTTCATCAGAAACCGGACGCTCCCGAAAACAGTCTGGAAGCGTTTCGGAGAGCCGTTTCCCACGGCTATGGCTGTGAGCTGGACGTCCATCTCCTGAGCGACGGGAATCTGGCCGTCTTTCACGACGATGAACTGAAAAGAATGACCGGGAAAAGCGGCGTTGTGGAATCCCTGATCCAGGCTGAGCTGGGAGAGTACCGCCTCGGCGAAAGCGATCAGACCATCCCCACTTTCCGGCAGGTCCTGGACCTGATCGACGGAAAGGTTCCTCTGATCATCGAGCTTAAAGTCCACCGCGGCAACCAAAGCGAGCTTTGTGAACGCGTATTCCAGGAGCTTGACAAGTACAGAGGACCTTACTGCGTGGAGAGCTTCGACCCGCGCGCCGTAAGATGGCTGAAGAAGAACAGACCGGATGTGATCCGGGGTCAGCTGACGCAGAATTTTATCAAAGACCGTGCAGGTCTTTCCCTGCCTTCGGCTGTCCTCGCCACGACCCTTCTGACCAACGTTCTCACCAGGCCGGATTTCGTAGCATGCCGCTTCGGCGACCGGAAGATCCCGCCTGTATGGCTTTCCGGCAAGCTTCTGGGCATCCAGCCTGTCGCCTGGACGCTGCGGAACAAAGAAGACCTTGAAAAAGCCGTAAAAGAAGGGATCTGGCCGATCTTTGAAGGCTTTATCCCTTCATGATCTTTTTCCCGGCACCCGGAACAAGCAAAATGTATAAAACAGAAAGGAGCGCGCCCTTGAGAGAGCTTGCACTTCCTGATGAGATCCTTCTCTCCGTTGACAAAGCAGCACGCTATATCGGCGGGGAAGTAAACGCGGTAATAAAAGATAAAGACTCTGTGAACATCCGGTTTGCCATGTGCTTTCCGGATGTTTATGAAATAGGGATGTCCAACCTGGGCATCATGATCCTCTACGATATGTTCAACCAACGAGACGACGTCTGGTGCGAACGTGTCTTTTCGCCGTGGCCGGACCTGGACGCTTTGATGCGGAAAGAGCATATTCCCCTCTTTGCCCTGGAATCCCAGGAGAGACTGAAAGATTTTGATTTCCTGGGGATCAGTCTCGGGTATGAGATGTGCTATACCAACGTGCTGCAGGTGCTGGATCTTTCAGGCATTCCGCTTATATCCTCCGAAAGAGGAGAAGACGATCCTCTCGTGATCGGCGGCGGTGCCTGCACCTACAACCCGGAACCGCTTGCCATGTTCTTCGATCTGTTCTACATCGGAGAAGGCGAGACAAGCTACGACGCTCTTTTCGACCTGTATATCGAAAATCAGAAGAATGGCGGTTCCCGGCAGGACTTTCTTCGAAAAGCAGCCAGTGTTCCCGGCATCTATGTGCCTTCTCTATACGAGGCCGCTTACAAGGAGGACGGCACTATCGCATCGTTCTCACCTTTGTATGAGGATGTGCCCTCCGTAGTCGAAAAACAGGTAGTCACCGATGTCAGACATGAATATCACGTGATCCACAGGCCGGTGGTCCCCTTTATAAAAGCCACCCAGGACCGTGTCACCCTCGAGATCATGCGCGGCTGTATCAGGGGCTGCCGTTTCTGCCAGGCCGGTATGATCTACAGACCGACCCGCCAGCGTGACGTCGAAGAGCTGAAAGCCACTGCAAAAGAGATGCTGGACGCCACAGGTCACGATGAGATCTCCTTAAGTTCCTTAAGCTCCAGCGATTACGAAGCACTGCCGGAGCTTGTCAATTTCCTGATCGATGAGTTTCAGGATCAGGCGGTCAATATATCTCTGCCTTCTCTCCGGATCGATGCCTTCGCTCTGGACGTCATGAGCAAAGTGCAGGATGTCCGGAAATCGAGCCTCACCTTTGCTCCGGAAGCAGGCAGCCAGCGTCTTCGCGACGTGATCAACAAAGGCCTTACGGAAGAGGTGATCCTCAAAGGAGCGGGGGAAGCCTTCCGCGGCGGGTGGAACCGCGTCAAGCTCTACTTTATGCTGGGACTTCCTACGGAGACCGAGGAGGACATGAAAGGCATCGCGCATCTGGCGGAAAAGATCGCGGAAGAGTATTACGAGGTCCCCAAATCGGAACGCCATGGAAAAGTGCAGGTCAACGTAAGCACCAGCTTTTTTGTGCCCAAGCCGTTTACGCCCTTCCAGTGGGCGAAAATGTGCCGGGAAGAGGATTATACACAAAAAGCCAGGATCGTAAAAAGCGAGATCCGTTCCCAGCTGAACCAGAAGAGCATCCATTACAGCTGGCATGAGCCGGACGTGACCGTTCTGGAGGGCGTTCTCGCCCGCGGAGACAGGCGGCTCGGACCGGTCATCCTGGCGGCTTATAAAAAGGGAGCGCTCTTTGACGCCTGGACGGAAATGTTCCGGTACGACCTGTGGAAGGAAGCTTTCGCTGAGACAGGCGTCGATCCTGATTTCTACACCCTGCGCGAGCGGACCGAGGACGAGATCTTCCCCTGGGATTTTATCGACGCCGGCGTGACAAAGCGTTTTCTGCTGCGTGAGTGGAAGCAGGCCGCCGAAGAAAAAGTAACTCCCAACTGCCGCGCAAAATGCTCCGCCTGCGGCGCCAGAAAGTACGGAGGAGGTGTCTGCTTTGAAAGTACGGATCCGGTTTTCTAAAGAAGGGCCGGTGCGGTTTGTCGGACATCTGGATACGATGCGCTGTTTTCAGAAGGCTGTCCGGCGGGCCAAACTTCCTGCCGCTTTTTCGGGCGGGTACAGCCCGCACATGATCATGTCATTTGCGTCCCCTCTGGGCGTGGGCGTGGAGAGCGAAGGAGAATACTTTGATCTGGAGCTTGCGGAGGAGCTTCCTGTAGAAGAGATCAAAGAACGGCTCGACCAGGTGATGCCGGAAGGACTGCATGTGACCGGTGTACGCTGCGTCCCGGATGGGAAAAAAGGAAACGCGATGTCGCTCGTTGCAGCGGCAGATTACCGGGTGCGCTTCCGTTCCGGAAAAGAGCCGGAAGGCGTGCTAAGCGATCTGATCGATCGTTTTATGGCGCAAAAACAGATCTTCATCACCAAGACGACCAAAACGGGAGAGCACCAGGTGGACATTCGTCCCTTCATCTATGAGATGAGGGCGGAAGAGGACTGTATTTTCTACCGCCTGGCTTCTGCAAGCGCCAATTATACAAGACCTGACACAGTGACAGACACCTTTCTTGCTTTCGTGACCGGCAGAGAGCCTGAACCTTTTTCCTACCGGATCAGGCGGCTTGAGATCTACGCCGATCAGGGGACGGAAGAGGCGCATGTTTTCCGGTCGCTGCTGGAATCAGGAGAGCAGGTTTAAGCACACTCAAACGACGCATAGGAAGGGGGATTAGTATGAGCAGATTCATGCGGATGAGACGGAGCATGGCGGTTGTTCTGTCGTTGGTTCTGGCGGCAGGACCTGCAGGAAGTTATGCGCCTTTCCTGGAAGCAGTATATGCGGAGAAAACCCGGGAGGCGGGTGCTGCAGATGAGAGCGTACAGCCGGTCTCCTTTGCAGAAGAGACAGAAACACAAACTGCCGGGCCGGAGGCTGCTGTTGCAGAGAGTTCTGCCGCTGAGGCTTCAGAGAGTTCTGCCGCGGAGACCGCAGAGAGTTCTGCCGCGGAGACCGCAGATAGTTCTGTCACGGAGGCTGCAGAGTCTCCTGCAGCAGAGAATACTGAGACTGCCGGTGAGACTGCCGGAACTTCTGTTACTGAGGAGCCGTATTCTTCTGCTGCCGGGACCGGAGAGTCTGACGACTCAGAAGAGGGGGAAGTTCCAGAGCAGACTTCGGACAACGTGGACCCGGAGAGTACGGCAGCTTCTGAGGAAGCTTCCGGAATACCGGAGGAAGCAACGGAGGAGGATCCTGAGGCAGATGAAGCAGGAGAGGAATCCGGGGAAGAGATCGATCCGGATGAGGAGATCCTGTCAGATGGATCTGAATCAGAGGAAGAGGACCTGACGTCCGAACTTCCGGAGGTGAGCAGCATAAAATCCGGAGTTCCTTATATAAATGAAAATAAGGAAGCCGCTGCGGCTGCAGACTGTGTGGTCGTGGAACAGGATGTGATCAAATGGAAAGAAATCAATAACAAGAAGAGCGGCGTGCATACCAACTGGTATGTTGTTGAAGGCAATGTGACCATTGATTCCAGGGTCGTCGTCAATAAACGGATCAACCTGATCCTGGCGGATGGCGCTGTCCTGACGATTCCCAAGGGGATCCAGGTGAACAGGTCTTCGACAAATGAGCTTCATATCTATGTGCAGGCGGAGGGTACCGGACGGCTTGTCGCCGGAGGGAGCTGTGAGGCAGGCGATGCCGGCATAGGCGGTTCAACGGGTATGCCAAGCGCGCCTATCTATATCCACGGCGGAACGATCACCGCAACAGGCGGACAATATGCGGCTGGTATAGGCGGCGGGCTGTTCGGTGACGGCACCAACATCAATATAGAAGACGGCGATGTGACCGCAGTCGGGGGATCTCAGGCAGCCGGTATAGGCGGCGGTTACAAAGCCGGCAGCGAAGCGCTGACCATCAGCGGCGGTACGATCACGGCTGTTGCCGGAAAGACGATAGGTTCTTTTGATAAGGCCGCACAGGCGATCGGTACGGGACAGGATCCAACGGCCGGATCCGGTGAGATCAGCTTTATCCTGTACGAAGGCGCCGAACTGCACGCAGGAACGGACGCAGACAATACGCAGGTGTATCTGAACGACGAGCAGGGCATCCAGGCCTGTCGGGACAATCCATATGTCCGGATCTCCAGATCCAGCGAAGGCGTACGGTTCATCAACAAAGAAGGGGAAGAATGGCTCCTCAGCAAAAACGTATACCGGCAGATGACTTCCGATCTGCACGTCTGGTCCTATTCCTGGTATCTCGTGACAGGAAAGATCACGATCCCGAGGCGTGTCCTTGTATCCGGGAACGTGAATATCATTCTGGCAAATGATGCCCTGCTCACGGCCGGACAAGGGATCACTGTCATGCCGGGCGCATCCCTTACGATCTATGGACTGAAAGACCAGACCGGAAAACTGATCTCTGATGCCTCCCGGAAAGCGGACTCCGCCGGCATCGGTTCTGAAAACGGCGGAAGCTCCGGTGCCATTGAGATCTATGGCGGCGATGTGACGGCTGTGGGCGGAAGCAATGCCCCGGGCATCGGCAGCTCATCCGGCGATAATACCTGCGTGCTGATCGCCAGAGGCACAGTCAATGCCGCAGGAGGTACAAACGGCGCCGGTATCGGCGGCAGCGCAGCTGTGGATATTCAGGGCGGTACTGTGACCGCGTCAGGGTCTGAAAACGGTGCCGGCATAGGCGGGAATGGTTCCCAGTCTGCCGGAGCGATCCGTATATCCGGCGGAAAAGTGACCGCGTCAGGCGGAACGAACAGTGCCGGTATCGGCGGCGGAAACAGTGGTTCCGCACGTGAAGTGAACATCATACAGGGCGAGATCACAGCGACAGGCGGAAAATATGCGGCCGGTATCGGCGGCGGAAACGGTGGTTCCGGCGGTTCAGTCAGCATAACAGGAGGAACTGTAAACACCAAAGGAGGCACCCACGGTATTGGCGGCGGCGCAGGCGGTGCAGCCGGTGATGTACGTATTATCAGCGGTACAGTCCTAGCACAGGGAGGCATCTCTGCCATTGGCAGCAATCATTTCTCCCCCGAGGATATCACGCTTGGAGATCTCATGGTTTCAGCGGGCACCGATTTAAACAGTCTGTCCCCGGTCACCGTACTTCCAGGGGAGGATACCAGAACAGACGCCTGCAGAAAAGCCTGTATCCGTATGGAAACCTGTACAGAGCATATCCTATCGGACAGCTACATGATGGATGAGAACGGACATTGTTTTGTCTGTACCCGCTGCGCTGCACAGCTGAACGCTGAAAAACACAGTTATAAGACATACACCAGAAAGGTGCAGGAGGATCAGCCGGAAGAAGAATTCCCCTACACCCCTGAAGACGCGGATTATCATATACGGGAATGTGAGATCTGTCATTATATCGAGAAAGCCCGCCACAGATATGAAGATTCAGATCAGGTGTACTGTACACTCTGCGGCGGCGGAGAAAAAACCGTTGTATATAAAGACCTGAGCGGAAAAACAGTCACACAGACCGGATGCCGGGAGCTTTACGGGGCAGAAAATGCGGATAAAGAGATCAATGAACTGGATAATGATAAATATGACGGTTTTTATATTGTAAAAGGGAATGTAACCATTGAAAAAAGAATCGAAGTGAATGGCAGAATCAATCTTGTGCTTTATGATGACGCAGTCCTTACGGCCAGACACGGGATCCATGTAGAGAACGGAAGTCTGACGATCTGGGGCCAGGAAAAAGGCAGCGCGATTCTGCATGCCAGCGGAGACGATGGCTATGCGGCCATAGGCGGCGATCCCGAAGAGAACGGCGGAACGATCATCATCAACGCCGGACAGATCACTGCAGAAGGCGGAAAAGGCGCTGCAGGTATCGGCAGCGGAAGATTTGTTGTAGATCCTGCATATATGGAATATGTACCCACCAAACATGACAATTACTATGATGGCACAAAAACGAACGTCTACAAGACGAATGGAACAGGAGCTTCTATAACGATCAACGGCGGCACCGTGACTGCAGAAGGCGGCAGCAACGCTGCCGGTATCGGCGGCGGAGAAAGCTGTACCGGAGGCAGTATCAGGATCACCGGAGGCAATGTGACCGCTTATGGTCATGGCAGGGGCGCCGGTATTGGCGGAGGATCCTATGGTCATGGAGGTACTGTCACGATCACCGGAGGAGACGTAAAAGCTTACGCCATCGCAGATCCTGCAGCTGTTACGCGTGAAAGCCGGGAAAGAAAGGACGCCACCCGGACGGTAGTAGAAGGCGGAGCCGGTATCGGCAGCGGCTGTGATGGTTACAAGGATTCAGACGGCAAACATACCGTGATCACTATTGACAACGGAGCAAAAGTATATGCAGAATCTACAGGATTTGCACCCGCCATCGGACAAGGATTTGAAAAAGTCTGCATGGAAGTACCTGTGGATATCTATATCTACAGCGGTCGTGTTACTGCGGTCAGTAAGTATGTGAACCCAATAGGCGGATGGGAATTCAATGGAAAAAGCGAAAACGCAGATCCTGTTTCCAAGATCACCATCGGCCACAAATACCCGTCTGACTACCTGATCGCCACAAATAAGACTGCGATCGGCAAAAGATGGTGGGATATACACTCAGGCAAGGAAGATGAATATAACTCGTTTGTCTTTATCAGTGATTTCCTCGATAAAAAAACAGGCGAGATCTATACAGGTCAGATCGGCGGATGGGGAATGCAGGATATCTTCCTGGTTCCGACCAGTACCTGTACCATCACGTTCGATGGGAACGGCGGAAGCGGCACCATGGAAAACACGGGTGCTCATCCGGGTTCGGACTACATCCTTCCTGCATGTACGTTCACCGCGCCCAAAAACAGATATTTTGACGGATGGAAGGTAAGCTGGGACGGCCGAATCCTTAAAGCAGGAACTCCACTGCATATCGAGGATGACAGAAATGATCTTACCCTGACAGCACAGTGGAAGTATGGCTATTCCATCTGGATCGGAAACGAGCTCGTTACGCCCGAAAACTGCCAGGATATCCTTGGAGACGGAAAAATCTCCTATGATCCTGCAGCAGGCGTCCTGAAGCTGTCCCATGTATCCGGGATCCCCAGACGGACGGTCAAAGATGCAGTGCTTTCCATTGGACAGGAGTCCCTGATCTTTGCAGATGAACGAGATCTGGTCATCGAATTTGAAGATACAGTCCTCTGCGGAAAAAACGATCCCGCAAACGGTATTTATGTGCGGGACGGTTCTGTCACCCTCAGGGCTTCCGGGACAGCCGGCGGAAAACTGTCCATAGAAGCTGCGGAGTATGGCATTTACGCCGATAAGGATGTGACCGTGCTGGATGCGGAAGAACTTGCGATCCGTGCGGATGGCACATCCGGCAGCGGTATTTACGCACGCAAGGGATCTGTGATGATCGGGAACAATACCGGTATTTCCGGCGGGAACATCTCCATCGAGGCGGTAAACAACGGGATCTTCGCCGGAGAGGACGTTACGGTCCAGGATGCCGCAAAGCTTACGGTCCATTCCACCGGTACAGATGGATGCGGTATCAGATCCGGCCGGTATGTCTATCTGAAGAAGGACTCTCTTCCGGATATAGCGCGAATGCAGTATAGGATCGATGGTGCTTCCGCTATCCGTGCGTCCACTGCAGTCTATATAACAGACATTGCCATGTTAGAGGCAACGGCTTATAACAAAATAAAAGCGGCGGTCGACGCCGGACTGATCGATGTAGAAAGAAAAACTTCCTACACGAATGTAAAAGCAATCGGCGGAGATTATGGTTTTCGATCGGATGAACTGGCTGTCCTGGACAGTTATGTGACTGCTTCCGGCTATACGTGCGGCGTTTATACCCAGAAACTCAGAGTGACCAACAAAGAAACCAGCGCAAAACTGACTTCGGAAGGCGAGACGCGAGGAGGCCTCTATGCTGGCAGTCTTTATCTGCAGGACGCCACAATTGAAAGCCGGGGCGGAGAGTATGGCATGTATGTGCCGGGCAGGATGGACATCAACTGGATCGAGCCGGAAGACGGAATGAAGGTAAGCGCCTCCGGAGATACAGCAGCCTTCTATGGAAAGCTCGACTTCCTGCAGGAAAGAACTTCCATTTATCTTCCCGAGGATGGAATGGTCATGGAACAGACCATTCAGGATGCGAAAGGCACGATCGCCAAAGAAGCTGTGATCGGCCCCAGAAAATGCCGTCTGTCCTTCGATCCCGGAGAAGGTTCCGGTGAAATGCCCGCGCTCGAGTTCCTGTACGCAAAAACGGTCGTATTTCCTAAGTGTTCGTTTTCGCCGCCGAAAAAGGGAATCGTCTTTGGCGGCTGGAAGGTCGGAGACCATGTGTACATGGAAGGAGAAACCATTCCTTTCACCCGGGATTATACGGCTGTCGCGCAGTGGGGAATGACCTGGACGGCTCTCCAGGAGAGAATGAACCAGGGTGGAAAGATCGTTCTTCCACAGGATGTCGCAGACGAGGCTTACAACAGATCCCTCACCTGTACAACGGATGTGGTGATCGACCTGAACGGACATACGATCGACCGGAACAGAAGTTCTTACCTGGGTACGGAAGACACGGTATTTACTGTCAATGGCGGCAGTCTGACCATCATGGATTCAAAAGGCGGGGGAAAGATCACGGGCGGCCTTCACAGCGGTATCATTGTAAAACATGGTACGTTCACCCTGGAAAGCGGCGAGATTTCCGGCAACCGCGGCTCAGAAGGCGGAGCTGTCCGTGTGCAGGGCAGCGATGCTTCCTTTATCATGAAAGGCGGTCTGATCACCGGCAACACGTCCGGCGCAGGAGGGGCTGTGTATTGTGAACAGGGGAGCTTCAGCATATCCGGTTCTCCGGTGATAAAGGAAAATATCTCGAGAGAGGCAGGAGCCGCAACGACCGGTTATGACATATCGTGCGGTCCCATACAGGTGATCGGCCCGCTCACAGAAGGCGCAGCGATCGAAGTCGGTACGAGCGATCCTTCCAGAACCGTGATCACCTCCGGATTATCCGGAAAGGGAAGCATCGATGTCTTTATGAACGACGATCCGTCGTATGTGATCAGACAAAAAGACAATGGTGAAGCAGCCTTCTTTATCTGGCGGAAAGCCACCTTCTACGCAGACGGTGATGGGACAAAAACCCTGAAAAAAGCCAGTCTGCTGGAAGGAGATCCGCTTGCTTCGTATGCAGGTCTGAACCCCTTCGATGACAAGGACAGGCTGGACCACTGGGAAGCATCCTATGACGGAAGCAACGGGAAGATCGAGGTGGATCTGAAAACGATGAGAATGCCGGCCTCGGATGCTGCTTTTTATCCGGTTGAAAAAGCCATAGTCTCGAAAGAATGGAAACAGCTGCAGGAAAAGATAAAAGCCGGCGACAAGATCGTTCTTGACAGCGATGTATATGCAATGCAGGATGATGTCGCTCTGGAATGCGACCGGGATGTGGTGATCGATCTCAACGGCCATGTCATCTCGCGCAATCTGTCTTCTAAAACAGTTGACGGGATGGTGTTCAAAGTAAATTCCGGAAACCTGACGATCACGGACTCAAAAGGCGGAGGGAAGATCACAGGAGCATATAACCAGTCTAAGGGAGGAGCTGTCTGGATAGGACATGGATCCTTTACGATGACCGGCGGCGAGATCTCCGGGAACACTTCATGGAGCAGCGGGAGCGCTGTCTATATGGAATATTATGACAGTTCCTTTGTCATGTCCGGCGGCGTTATCACAAGGAATATGGACCAGGGAGGATGTGCAGTCGATCATAAATATTCATACAGCGGACGTCTGTCCATATCAGGGTCACCTGTCATCATGGGAAATACGGATTTTAACGGATCCGCCAATGCAGGCTGCAGTATTACCTGGAACCCGATCCGTGTCACAGGTCCTCTTTCAGAAAAAGCTAAGATTGAAGTCAGCGGAGACGTCGGTCACCCGATCACTTCCGGCCTGAAAGGGAACGGGACCAGGGATTCCTTCATAAGTCCGGATCCTTCCTTAGGGATCGGAATGAATTCTTCCGGAGAGGCTGTATTTAAACGCTTGAGAAAACTCACCCTGTATATATATTATGGCAATCCAAAGCTGACCCGGCAGACAGAGCTTTACAGGGAGGAGTACAAGGAGCCCGGAGATTCTCTGGCACAGTATTACGATCTTCAATTCAACATACCGGGATATACTTTCTACAGCTGGGGAAGGTTCAACAATTCCCTGACCCAGTTCTACGAAGAGGATCTCCGATATCTGGAGATGCCGGATGAAGATCTCACATTATACGCTTATATGATGTACACCCCGAACAAGACCGTCACACAGCCGTCTGCTTCAAAATACTCTTATGGTTCCGGAAGCAGCTATTCTGCGGGGGGCTACGCGGGAGACAGCGGTTCTGTCAACACAGCAGGTACAGATCAGAACGATTCGGGATGGTCCTTTTCAAAAACGATGCAGCCGGCAGGGGACGTGAACCGTGTGACCAACGGCTTCGACCCGGTCCTGAAGGCCCGTTACGGTGAAGAGGATGA